>JASHQH010000316.1 GCA_030037635.1 Acidobacteriaceae bacterium | reverse complement strand
TCGAATCGAAGCTTCCGGATCGCCGGTAACTCGGGCAGAACCCCCAATGCGCTTGTCATCCAGAGGACCCTGAGCGACGCGAAGGGGCCGAAGGATCTGCAGTTGCTTCTAGTCTTGTAACCAGGGCATGACTGTAGGTCGGGGTTTTAACCCCGACTGCCAGGAATCGCTTCGAGGGCTTTTCGAAATCAAGTACGCGGCGCAGCCGCGACAAAAGTGCAGCGCCGACGGTGTCCGCGAGTCAAGCCCACGCTTCCCGCCAAACCAACCCTATCTCCCTCATTCCACAGCCAATAAAAAATCTCCGGAATTTGCAGATCATTTCCGCTCATGCGCGCACAATCGCATCAGAGTCAAAGAAAGCGCGTCTCCTGCGGGGGCTGCCGGCGCCAAACAGGCGTAACCGCCCCAAAATGAAGCATTTACAAAAACCGGTGCTTTAGAATGACCAACTTAGGGGAATCCCCTCTCCCATAAACCCTCTGCCTTCACGTATTTGGGTATGGAGATGGTGGGGGTGGGGGGCACGAAAGGGCAAAACCATGGTTCCGGAATGCAGACACATCACGCCGAGCGGCGCCAATTGCCAGGCGCCCCAGGTGTCCGCCAAAACCCAAATCGGAGGGAGGAAAATTAATTGGTTTTTTTGGACGAATGACACTCTAACTGATCTAGAATCAACACATATCTTCCAAAATCACGTAATTTTATGCTGCAAAAGTGCACGTTTTGAGCAGAAAATGGCGCTTTTATGTCAGATGGCGGCTGACACCCTCCGGCGCCACCCGCCGGCGCATAATTGCCTTGTTCTCAACTGCTTCGCCCAAACGGTAGAATCCTTGCATCGATCGGGCGGCGGGCTCGCGCGGTCCTGCCGGCTCGAGCGGCCTGCAGATCCTTTTGGGGGGTTCCATGCGCGCTCTTCCGGCTTGTCTTGCGTTCCTCTTCGTTCCCGCCGTTTCTGGCCTGGCGGCGAGACAAACGACGGATGAGGCGCGGCCCGGGATGCTGCGCAATGGAAGACACTGCACCCCTGGCTGCGCGTTGTCCGAACTCCGCAGGTTAGCGGATGAGTTGTAGATGAATTAGCGGGCGACGTTGACGGTCATGTTCATGTCCACGGCGACAGGCTTGTTGTCGACTGTGCCGGGGCGATAGCGGAACTGGCGCACAGCGTCAACCACGCGCGCGTCCCAGAAGGGGCTATAGGATTTCACGACCTGGATGTTCTGTGGAGTTCCCTTTTCGTCCACGGTGAAGGCGAGTCCCACCTCGACGCCGTCGGGAATCAGGAACGAGTCAAAGTTCGAAGGCATGTTGAGGTTGACGGAATCGATGAGTGCGGGCGGAATGACCCCGGTGCTGACGCGAACGGGGGTTGGGGCAGTGGCGTCGTCCACGGGCGTGCTGGCTTTTGCCGCTGCGGGAAGGAACAGCGAGGGGAGCAGAAGTCCGACTGCGAGTATACGGCGCATTGATTTTTCCTCCATGGCGACGATAGTCACCGTCATCATTTTTACCCTCACGATATACGATTGTCAACAGAATTCTTCAGAATGTAATATTCATGCCTATTTCGCACAAGGTAAGTCGCTTATTTCAATCGATTGAACGAATCACCGGATAGTTTTCCACAGGCCCCACGAAAGCCCGGAAAACGCGCTCGAAGCACAACACCCGGCATGTGGTGAGCGAGTTTGCCCAATTGGCCGGGATCCGAACCCCGGGCGAATGCGCCCTGGCGAGGGTTTTGATAAACTGAACCTTCTGAATTCAATCGCAGGAAGAACCCATGTCAATCCATCCCGTTATGCAGCGCCTGGCTGAGAAGCTGAAGCGCACCGACTTGCCGGTCTTCGTTCCCGGCGACCAGATTCGCGTACAAGTGAAGATCAAAGAAGGCGACAAGGAGCGGTTGCAGGCCTTTGAGGGGCTCGTGATCGCGGTCAACAAGGGCCCACAGGGCACATTTACCGTGCGCAAGATGAGCTTCGGCCAGGGAGTGGAGCGCATCTTCCCCTTCAACTCCAAGGTCATTGACAAAGTGGAGCTGGTGCGCAGCTACAAGGTGCGGCGATCCAAGCTGTTCTACCTGCGCGGCCTGCGCGGCAAGGCGGCGCGGCTGAAAGAAGTGGAGCGCGAAACCGGCAAGGTGCGGGCGTAAGTAACACAAGTGGAGTCCGCCAAGCCCCGGCTTCGGCCGGGGTTTTTGCTGCGTGCCGCCTTTAAGTTCGAGCTTCGTTTCCCACAAAAAACTGCACGCGCGGCGACCGCGCGCAAACCACGCTTCCTATACTGGTCGCATGGCCAGAGTTGCCGCCAACGGCGCGCCACGCCCACCGATTCCCGCTCCGGTTTGTGGTTGGAGGCTTGAGAACGCTGCCCGGCGTAATGGCGCAACCTGCATTGCCGGCCTCGACGAGGTGGGCCGCGGACCCATGTTCGGTCCCGTGGTGGCTGCCGCCGTCATTCTTCCTGCGGGTTGGCGCCTGCGCGGGCTCACCGATTCAAAGCTCCTTAATGAAGAAGAGCGCAACCGGTTTGCCGCGGCCATTCGCGTGAATGCTCTGGCCTGGGCCATTGCCGCGGTCGACGTGGAGACCATCGATCGCATCAACATTCGCCGTGCCTCGCTGTTGGCCATGCGCATGGCGGTGCAGCAACTTTCCATCGCGCCGGACTATCTTCTCATCGACGGCTGCGACACCATTGAATGGCCCTGCGCGCAACAGTCCGTGATCGGCGGCGACGGACGCAGTCTTTCCATCGCCGCGGCCAGCGTGCTGGCCAAAGTGCACCGCGACGGCCTGCTGGTTGAGCTGGATGCCGTCTATCCCGGCTACGGACTGGCGCGGCACAAGGGCTACTGTTCGCGCGAACATCTTGAGGCGCTGGCGCGGCTCGGGCCCACTCCCCTGCACCGCAAGACCTACCAGCCGGTGGCGCAAATGATGCTGGAGTTCGACTGACGCTAGGAGCGAGGGTCTGTGCGTTGGCAGAGTCCCGTCCCCACCCTGGCGGAGCTAGGATGGGGCACCCCGCCGAAGTAGACTGTCGTTGACGTCGCTTTTTCCGGTGCGTCTCAAGCCTCATCCTCCCCAATGGAGGCCGAAACGTGCAAGCAGCATTTCGCCTCGGCGTCGTTGCCGCATTCCTTGCCGCAGGGCTCACCTGCGCCGGCCAGGATGCGCCGCAGCCGACGGCGTCGCCCAAAGCCGCAACGCCCACCGGATCGCTTTCCGGCACAGCCTATTGCGCCGACACCAATCAACCCGCGCGGCTGGCAGAGGTTCGCCTGTTTCGCATCTCCGACACGGAGTTCGGAACCCAGAACTCCGTCCAGACCGATCTCGAAGGCCGTTTCTCGTTCACCCATGTCGCCGAGGGTGACTACTATGTGGTGGGCGTTCTGCCTGGGTACGTGAATCTGCTCAGCAGCCTGAACAAACCGCATTTCGATGCGATGAGCGCCGACGACCGCAAGAGTCTGCTCGCGGAAATTCCCAGCGTCACCGTCACGGCCGATGAGCCGGCGGAGGTAGCGATTCGACTGGAGCGCGGCGCTGAGCTCGATGGCACGGTGACCTATGACGACGGCAGCCCGGCGATCGGACTGCCCGTCAGCTACAGGCTCAAGTCTCCGGGTGAGGAGGACGGCCAGGGTGAGTTCGCGCGGATGCTCAGGATCGTTCAGGATTATGGCCAGAATGGGCTGCCTGCCACCGACGATCGCGGACATTTCCGCATTCTCGGCGTTCCGCCCGGCGAGTACCTGGTGCATGTAACAGTTCCCACGCGATCGAGCGCGCCGGACGAAATGAATCCGATGATCGGACAGCCCTACGGGCTCGACGATCTTGACGTTTACGCCGGCGGGAGCCTCCGCGCCGATAAGGCGCAGGCGATTCAAGTGGACGCGGGTGGCGCAGCCAAGGACGCCGACATTACGATTCCGCTCAGCAAGCTGCACACGGTTCGCGGACAGGTGCTGCTGAAGAGCACCAACCAACCGCCCATCTCGGCGAACGTGCAACTGCTCTACGCCGACACGAAAGAAGAAGTGCGCTCAGTCTTCGCGCCCAACGGCCAATTCGAGTTTTTCTACGTGCCCGAGGACAGCTTCGTTCTGCGTGCGGCGGCGGGATCTGAAGCGGCTCCGGATCTCGATTTTATGAACGGGCCAGGGTCAGAGGGCGCAGTGCAGCACGTCGTGTGGGCCTATCCTCAGGCCGACGACGGCTCACCCGAGCTGCCGCTGCAAGTGGCCGGCGATGTCGAGAGCCTGACCATCACCGTTCCCGATCCCGATCCCAAAAAGAAGGGACCCACGATGGAGATTAACTTCGGCGGCGGGTCTGTTTCTGCTTCCAGTCCCGATTCTTCCAGCGATTCTTCCGATTTGCCTGACAATCCGCAATAGCCTGCCGTCCGCGCGCGGTCTACACGGGCACGGTTTGCGCCTTGCGCCGCTTTCTCCAGGCAAGCACCGGCCGCGCCAGCAGCAGGAGGAGAATCACGAGGGTGTAGGGCGCCGGCGTCAGCACGCCGGTCTTCACCTTCCACCAGTAATGAATGGCGGCTGTGATGGCGGCGACGTAGATGAGCGCGTGCAGCCGGCTCCAGTTTTTCCCACCCAGCTTGCGAATCGACCAGGTGGTCGAGGTGAGTGCGAGCGGAAGCAGCGCCAGATAGGTGGCCATGCCCGCGATGATGAAGCGGCGCTCGGTGATGTCGGTCCTGATGGTGCCGAGATCGAATCCCGCGTACAGGCCCAGCCAGGTAAGCATGTGCAAGGAGCCGTAGAAGAAAACGAAGAGGCCGATCAGGCGCCGGAATTTGATGAGCCAGTTCAGATACTTAGGCAGCAACGCGCGCAGGGGCGAGATGGCGAGCGTAGCCGTCAGCATCCACAGTGCGGACAAGCCGGTGACGTTTTGAATCTCGGCGGTGGGATCGGGGCCGAGGTTGTTGTTCACTGCGCGCCACACCAGATTGGCCGCCGGCAAGAGGCAGCCGATCCAGACCAGCGTTTTGAGAATGATAAGTGTCGAGCGTTTCATGGTCAGAAAGAGGAGTTGGCGGTGTTAGCGGGGTTAGCAGTGTTAGTGATCGTATCCGGGAGAATTCGCGCGAAAGCAAGCTATAGCAGGTCCGTTGCCTCGCCTAACTCCGCTAGCTCCGCTAACACCGCCAACTCCGCTCCACTCAGTAGTACTTTTTCAAATCCATGCCCGCATACATCGACGCCACCTGGTCGCCGTAGCCGTTGAACATGAGCGTGGTGCGCCGCTGCTCGTAGAACGGAAGCCCGATGCGGCGCTCGGTTTTCTGGCTCCAGCGGGGGTGGTCCACATTGGGATTCACGTTGGAGTAAAAGCCATACTCGTTGGGGGCCTGGTCGTTCCAGGTGGTGTCGGGCTGCTTGGCCACAAATTTCATCTCGACGATCGATTTCGCCGACTTGAAGCCGTACTTCCACGGCACCACGATGCGCACCGGCGCGCCGTCCTGGTTGGGCAGCGTTTCGCCGTAGAGTCCGAAGGTGAGCAGGGTAAGCGGGTTCATGGCCTCGTCCATGCGCAGTCCCTCGGAATAAGGCCACATGATGGTGGCGTCCTCAGTTGCCCACTTTTCAACGTGCCAGTTGAAATAGGAGTGAAACTGCACATACTTGGCGGTGGAAAGGGGCTGGCACTGCTTGATGAGCTCAGAGAGCGAGTAGCCAACCCAGGGAATCACCATGCTCCACGCCTCGACGCAGCGATGGCGATAGGTGCGATTCTCAAGCGGGTGCAGCTTGAGCAGGTCGTCGATATCGAACGTGAGGGGCTTTTGCACCAGCCCGTCTACTTTGACCGCCCAGGGGCGCGTGGGCAGGCCGCCCGCGTTCTTGGCGGGGTCTCCCTTGTCGACGCCGAACTCGTAGAAATTGTTGTAGTGGGTGATGTCTTCGAAGCTGGTCAACTGTTCGCCGGTCGTGGTGAGTGGACTGCTGACGGTTTGCAGCTTGGTTCCCGCCAGGGCCGCGCGCGGCGATACCAATTCGGCCAAGCGCTCGGCTCCCAAGGCTGCCGCGCCCGTTGCGGCCACGCCTTTCAGGAAGCGCCGGCGCGAAAGGTAGTTGAAATATGCATCGCGTGAAGTGATCTGAGAGGAAGGAATGTCGGGCGGTTTGCCGATGAGCATGGATGACCTCGCTTGGCCTCTTGCCTGATTAGACACCTCGGAGCATGGCGTCGTTACAAGATTCGATCCGGGCGCAGGAAAAGTTACGGTGCGGGCCCGGCATGATGCTTCGGCCCCAAATCCCCGTATTCCCTGCTTCTACGCATTGAGCCGCGCTTTGGATCTCGACCCCGGCCGGCGATTACGCTCGCTTCCGAAAGCCAAACACAGCGACGGGGTAGGTAATGCGGACAGTTCCATTTTCGCGGCGCGCGGCCACGCCCAGCGCGTCTGTGCCGACCGCAATCTCGGCGTCAAAGAGAGCGCGAATGCGATCGGCGTCGCCGGGCTTGGGAAACGAACCGGCGAGCAGGTCCTCCAGGTCGCGTTCAAACGGCACGACTTTGACGGATACCTGCTCCAGGCCTGCGGCCTGGCCCAGGGCCTGGATCTCGGGTTGGGTGAGGGCGCGGGTGTGCGATGGATCGCGCAGGATCTCCCAGTAGTTGAATCGCTCCTGGACCTCTTGCCTCGGAACCACATCGCAGATCACAATCTTCCCTCCGAGCTTCGCCACGCGCTTCATCTCCGCGAGCGCGATAGCCGGCTCAAGGAAGTGGTGAAAGGAGAAGCGCGTCACCACGCAATCGAATCGAGCAGATGCGAAGGGTAATTCGATCGAGGAGCCCTGTTGCCAGGTGACATTTGACACGCCCTGCTCCCCCTGGAATCTCCGCGCGCGATCGAGCATGGCGGGAACGAAGTCCAGTCCGGTCACGTGGCGGGCGCGCCTGGCAAAGAAGCAGGAAATGATGCCCGGCCCGCAGGCCACGTCGAGAACCTCGTCCTCCGGAGTGATGGCAGCAGCATCGGCCATCAGATCCAGGAGCGCATCCTGGCTGTAGCCGTGGCGCTGAGCGAATGGTTCTGCCTGGCGGGTGAACTGATCGAGAATGTCGGCGTCATGTTGTGAAGAACTCATCAAAGATTCGCCCCAAGGATCGCATTAGATGGAACTTCTGGACTGCAGCTCTGGGGCAAACGGCCACTGCTGCAGCGCCCGCGCCCGCAAAAGATAAATAAGCGTCCCGGAGACCGCGATAGCAGCGGCGACGGCAAGCTCGATAAGGGCATGGGCACGGTAGACGAGGAGAAATCCGAAGCCAGCCATGGCCAGGAGCGGAGGAAGCGGATAAAGCGGTATGCGGAAGGGCCGTTCCAGTTCCGGCCGCTGGATGCGGAGCAGCATGACGCCGGCTTGCTGGGGAACAAATTGCAGCAGGATGCGCGTGATGACGAGCATGGTAATGACCTGGGTGAGCGTGAAGAAGCAGAACACCGCGCCCACCACGCCGAGGGCTACCAGCGAGCGGTGGGGAATGCCGTGCGTGGGGTGCACGGCGGCGAGAAAGCGGAAGTAGTTGCCGTCCTGGGCGGCGGCGTAGGGCACGCGCGAATAGCCCAACTGCAGCGAGAAGACGCTGGCGAAGGCGGTCCACACGATGAGCGCGGCAATGGTGTAGCCTGCCCACCCGCCGAATGCCGAGCGCGCAATGTCGGCGACAAGCTGCATGCGCAGAAGTGCCGATTGGCCGGCGTGCGATGCGGCGCCGCCCAGCGACGGCAGCGCTGCCAGGTTCATGGCCACATAAATCATCGCGACCAAGAGCACCGAGAGCAGAATGGCGCGGGGAATGGTGCGCTGAGGGCGGCGGACTTCAGCGCCCAGGAAGGTAATGTTGTAGTAGCCCCAGTAGCAGTAGGTAGCCAGCAGCACGCCCTGCGCCAGGCCTCCCAATGCGCCCATCGGCCCCAGCGCGGCCGTGAGCGGTGGCGACGCGGGAATGTGCCAGCCGCCCGTGGCGGCTGCGTGCGCGAAGCCCGAGATGATCACACCCGCCAGCGCGGCAATGACTCCCACAAACAGCACCCATGCCAGCCGCGTAATCGAACTGAGGTTGCGGTAGAGAAGCGCGGTGACCAGCAGGCAAGCGGCTGCGGCAGCGAAATTCGAGTAGTGAAGCGCGGGGAACGCGGCAATCGGCGCCGCATCGAGCCCGGGCCAGAAGACGGCGAGGAAGCTGGAGAGGCCAATGCATCCCGAGGCAATCGACAGCGGCGCGGTAAAGCTCAATTGCCAGACGTAGAGAAAGCTCAGCCAGTTGCCCGCGGCTGTGGGGCCGTAGATTTCACGGAGGAAGGCATAAGAGCCGCCGGCGCGCGGAAAGGCCGCGCCCAGTTCGGCCCACACCAGGCCGTCGGCGACGGCGATGACTGCGCCCACCACCCATGCCCACACAGAAAGCCGGAAGCCTGCCGCGGCGATGACCAGCGGCAAGGTGATGAAGGGCCCCACGCCGATCATCTCCAGCATGTTGAAGAGCACGGCCGAGCGGAGGCCGATGCGGCGCTGGAGCGTTGCGGATTCCGCCGCGGGCGGAGTCGCGGAGAGTGGCGAAGGTTGCAGCATGAGCCGGACTCCAGATTACGGCGTGGCGCGGGGCATTGACGAATTGCGGCGCATTGCCGGAGACTGGGTGGGTCCATTACACGTGTGCATTGGGGGAATTTGCGGTGCCCAGGAATGACGGGAACAAAGCGGCAGTTGCGCAGGGCGGCGGCAGGCTGGGACAGCGGCAACTGGCGCGGCAGCCGTCGATCAAAGATATTGCTCGCCTGGCCAAGGTCTCTCACCCTACGGTTTCGCGCGCTCTGCAGGGCAGTCCGCTGGTCAATGCGCAAACCGCAGCCAAGATCCGCAAGATTGCCGAAGACACCGGCTATCGGGCCAGCGCCGTGGCGCGCGGCCTGGTCACGCGGCGCACGCGCTCCATCGGCCTGGTGGTGACTACGGTCGACGATCCCTTTGCCAGCGAGGTGGCATGCGGCATCGAGCAGGCGGCCAACGATTTCGGCTATGCCGTCTACCTGGCCAACTCCAACGCCGATCCGCAGCGCGAGCGCAGAGTCGTTCAGGCGTTGGCTGAGCGGCGCGTTGACGGAATCATTGTCACTTCTTCGCGGGTGGGCGCGGAGTATCTGCCCATGCTCGCCGAGCTCGACGTTCCCATGGTGCTGGTGAACGACCAGTATCCGGGCGCTTTCGTCCACTCTGTCAAGATCGCGAACCCCGAGGGCAGCCGCATGGCCGCTGAGCACCTGATCGCGTTGGGCCATCGGCGCATTGCCTATATTGGCGATCGCAGCGGCTACCAATCGGACACGGAACGGCTGGAGGGGTACAGGGATGCGCTCACCCGCGCGGGGATCGCCTTTGCGCCCGAGCTGGCGGTGCAGGGCGACGGACGCCCGGAGGGTGCCGGCGATGCCGTTCGCACTCTGCTGGCGCTCAAGGATCCGCCCACTGCCATCTGCTGTTATAACGACATGACGGCTCTGGGCGCCATGCGCGCCCTGGGCGAGCGCGGGCTGCGCATTCCCGATGACGTGTCGGTGACCGGCTTCGACGATCTGTTTTTCGCGGCCTATCTCGAACCCGCTCTGACCACCATCCGGCAGCCCATGCGCCACATGGGACAGTTGGCGATGGACAACCTTTTCAAGCTCTTGTCGGGCGAGGTGGCGGTGGCGCAGATCAAGGTTGACGCGGAACTGATCGTGCGGGCTTCCACCGGGCCGGTCCGCGCACAGGGCAGGGGGAATCGCCGTGGGTGACGCGGGGCCGAGGAACGGATTGCCGGCGGCGTTAACGCCACTGGGCGTCTTCTGCAAAGACACGCCGATCATTCCCGCCATCCGCAAGCCTGAGACGGTTCACCAGGCGGTTGCGGCGCGCAGCCAGCTCATCTACCTGCTCACCGGCGACCCCGACAATGTGGAGCCGATGATCGGGACCGTTCTTGGCGCCGGCAAGATTCCCATTGTCAATCTGGATCTGCTGAATGGATTCTCGCGCGACAAGTTTGCGGTGAACTACTTGAAGCGTGTGGGCGCGCGCGGCATCATCTCCACGCATCTTGACCCGCTGCGTCACGCGCTTTCCATCGGGCTCTATGCCGTTCAACGCACTTTTCTGCTCGACAGCGGCGCCATGGACACCATCACCAACCAGTTGAAGAATACGCAGGTGCATGCGCTGGAGATTTTGCCTGCCATGGTGGCGCCCAAGATGCTGGATCGCGTACGTTCGGTTTCGCCCGACCTGCCGGTGGTCGGCGGAGGACTGATTCAAACCATGAAGGAAGTGGAAGATCTTCTGGCGCAGGGGCTGAGTGCGGTGTCGACGAGCCATCCGCAGATGTGGATCAAATAAGACAGGGAATAGGGAGTAGCCAATAGGAAAAGCGGCCCGGCACCGCACAAATTGACGCGAGAAACGCTATGCGAATGGTTGGGACGATGCTCGCAATCTTCGGGGTTGGATTTGGAATTGCCGGACTGTTTTTCGGACGCGCTTCCTGGGTCGGAGTGAATGGCCATTCCATTCCGGTTTGGATGTTGCTGGAGGCCCTGGCGACGATGCTGCTGATACCCAGCGTGGCGATCCGCCTCTGGCGCCGAGGCGTGCGAACCTCGCGATAGTCAGAGCCGCTCAATCGCGCGTCTATCCCTTCCCTATTGGCTACTCCCTATTCCCTGCCCTTCGTTACTCCGTGTCGGGGTTGGGCAGAATGATGTCGCGGACGATGGCGTTCATCTCAGCGCAGGCGGCGATGAACTGGCGCAGGGTGCGGCGTGTGGAGCCGAAGGTGTCGAATTCGGCGGGCATGAGGCCGTTTTCGTTGTAGGCGCGCGCAAAGTCGGGGAATTTGTCGAGCAGGGTCGAGACAATGCGGGTGTCAACAGGCGTGTCGATGCGGTTGATGACTTCGATATCGCTTTCGTTATAGCGCTTTTGCCACGCGCAGGGCGGCGAAATCACCACGTCACCGCCGATGAACTCACTCCAGTGCATGTGATTGCGGAAGGCCGCCGACAAAAGGCGCAGCCGGTAGCCGCGCTCGCGGTAAATCTTGTACGCCTTCTTGAAGACAGCCACGCCCGCCCACTCCAGATACCCGGGATCGACGGAGAGATTCTTCTTGTCGTGCAGCACCTTGAGCCAATCATCGAGCCGGCCGACCATGAGCGTGCACACCGGGCCCATGGTGGCGATGTCGAGGCCCTCGGCCTCGCGGCGTTTCAATCCGCGCTCCACGGCTTCGGCTACGGCGATGGCCTGGGGGAGGGTAAAACTCACCGTGGCGTTGATGCTGATGCCGCGATAGGTGGCTTCTTCAATGGCCGCGATGCCCGCATGCGTGGCCGCGATCTTGACGATCATGTTGGGCGCAAGCCGGCTGAAACGGATGGCCTGCGCCACCATCGCTTCGGAGTTGCGATAGTTACGCGGATCCGTCTGGATGGAAAGGCGGCCGTTGCGTCCCTTTTCGCGCTCGAAGATGGGCAGCAGCAGGCGCGCCGCGCTGGCCGAGATCTCTTCGACGATTCTCCACGAGAGTCCGTCTTCAGTAAGTTGCGGCTCGCTCGCGGCCAGCTTCAGGATGCGCGGCTTCCACACCGCCATCTCTTTCTTGAGCACGCTGACGGCAATCACGGGATTGCACGTAGCGCCCACGGCACCGTGCTCGATGGAATAAGTGAGCTGGTCGACCGCGGCGGAATCGTTCCACAGGCACGTGGGCGTGGTCTGCGTCATCTTGTGGAGCGGGCTTTTGAATTGCTGCGCGGCGCTATTCAGTGGCGGGGCGGAATGGACAGAAGCCATGCATCCTCCGACGCATGCAAACGTGTGCAGAAAAACCCTACCACTGCGGCAACTCGGCGGTCAAGGAGCATGCCGAGATGCGGCGGTTATCACGTCCGAGACGTGCTTGCTTGCTCTGCTAATAGCTCCACGAGGAAAGATCGGCACCGGCAGGCGCCGTGGCTCGCATGTGCTCTACCATCTGCGGCAACACGCGTTGCGTCCAGTCGGCGTTGTTCTGCTGCATGGTGTACTCGGATGGTCCTCCGGTATAGCAATGCGGCATGCGCGGACCGTATTGGAAGGTTGCGTCGGAGTGCGGGTTGCGCGTGGTCTTGAGCTGGTCTTCGAGCAGGTGCACGGCGTTGTTGAGAAAGTAGGTGTCGCCGTCGCCGACCGTGATGTGCAGCTTGCCTTCCAGCTTCGGCCCCAGCGTGGCCCAGTCACGCATCATGATTGCGGTCAGGTCGTAGTGATCGTGCCAGTAGGTGACAACCTTGCTGTCGACGGCCCCGGTGAGCGGATCGATCACCTGCGCGGGGTAACCCTCTGGTCCTGCGGGCGAGAACACCGCCTGCCAGATGTCCCACTGCTCGGTGGAGCGGCCGTGCGTGCCCAGCACGTACTCGTAGGCGTATTCGGGCCCGGAGTCGGCGATGATGGTTCCATCGGGCCTGCGATCGGCCGCAATGGGAATCTCGCCGAAGGCGCCGTGGCGCATGAAGGCATTGGTATCCGTGTACAGGTTGATGTTCTGGTAGGCGTGAAAATCAATCGGATCGGGGCAGGCCACGTAGGCGCCGTTGTAGAGGTCGGGATAAAACACCTGCGTGGCCAGAGCCTCCCATCCACCGGTCGAGCCGCCGTAGGTGGCGCGCGCCCATCCCTGCCCGATGCCGCGATATTTCTGCTCGATGGCGGGAATGAGTTCCTGGTTGATGGCCGCGCCATAGGGTCCGACGTTGGCGGAATCCACGTCGTACGAGTCGTCGTAGTATGGGTTGGCGTTCTGCACGTAAATAAGGATGACGCGGGGCAGACGCCCGCTGGTCCAGTCCTGGAAGAACCTGTAGCCGGATTTTTCGCGCGGTCCGGCCTTGGCATCGGGCGGCGCCGTCACCCAGGGCACAGGACGGAAGCCCTCGTAAAAATGATCCTGATAGACGACCAGCGGAAATTTCGCGTTGGGATGTTCGTCGAAGCCGTCGGGCAGCAGGATCCACGCGCCCAGGTACACGTCGCGCCCCCAGAACTTGCTCAGCATGGGGCTCTTGAAGCGCATATACCTCAGCCAGCGCGCGCCGGGATCCTTTGCGGCGATCACTTCGGGATCGCGATCGGAACCTTCGATGGGCGGGAAGACCTGGTCGAGGGTGAGCTTGATGGTCTGCGGCGACTTGGGATCGAAGTGCAGCTTGACCGGCTTGTTGTAGGGATTGCCGGGCTTGAAGTTCCAATGCTGGCCTTCGCCCTTGTCGGGGGGCAGCCACAGCTTGCGGCCGTCGGCGAGGTTGAAGAGCTCATAGACATTGAAGACGGCCTGGACGAAGTAATCGCCCGCGTCGAGATCGGTGAGTGAGCGGCGAGGATAGCCAAAAGTCCTGGAGTCGACGACGATAGGCTGGCCGGGCGCAAGATCGGACACGTCGACGCCAAAGCCCTGCGCCGATTCATAGTCCTCGTTGAGCTGCATGCGCGGCTCAGGCTTGTCGGTTTTGGCAAAGACCAGGATGAGATGTCCGGTAAGCGGCTTGTCCGCGGAGGAGATG
>JASHQH010000315.1 GCA_030037635.1 Acidobacteriaceae bacterium | reverse complement strand
GTCCAGTTAGACGCGGATCCTGCCTCAATGTTACCGCCGCAGATTCCGCATCTTCAAGAGGCGCTGCGGGTGTGATGCGCAGCACCAGGGGGGCTTCCTACTGGCTACCGGCGATTGGCTATTGGATACTCGCTGCCTTTATCCGCTTGAGCGCCTGCATGGGCACCACCTGCACGGTCACGTCGCGCACCTCTGACAGGAAGCGGTTGAGCACCGAGCCGCGCCAAAGAATGTCCCAGCGCGACCGCGCCGACTGACCAAACACCACGTGGCTGATGTTTTCCTGCTGCGCAAAGCGGATCAGTGCGTCGGACACGTTGCGATCGGTGAGCGTCACGACTTTTGCGCCCAGATCCCGCGCCATGCGCTGATACTCCTCCAGCCGGTGATATGCCTCCGGGTCGCCGTGGCCTTTGTCGTCGGGGCGGGTCACGTACACCGCGTACCAATTGCTCGCCAGGCGTCCGGCAATGCGCGCGCCCACGCGCAGCAGCCGCTCCGTGCCCGGCCGCGTGCTCAGGCACACCATCACCTTCTCCGGGATCGGCGCCTGCTCCAATCCCTGGATGCGCCGGTACTCGGCAGCCGCGCTGCCCACCTGCTCCGCCGTGGTGCGCAGCGCCAGCTCGCGCAGCGTATTCAGGTTGCCCTTGCGGAAAAAGTTGGCCAGCGACTGCTCCACTTTATCCGGCGCGTAGATTTTCCCTGGCGCAGCCGGTTGCGCAGTTCGTCCACCGTCACGTCCACGTTCACCACTTCGTCGGCGCGCTTGAAAAAGCTATCGGGAACGGTCTCGCGAATGGTCGTGCTGGCCGAGCGGCTGACCGCATCGTTCAGGGTTTCAAGGTGCTGGATGTTTACCGCGGTCATCACGTTGATGCCCGCCTCCAGCAGTTCCAGCACGTCCTCGTACCGCTTGCGGTTCTTGCTGCCGGGCACGTTGGTGTGCGCCAGCTCGTCAACCACCACGGTGGTAGGATGGCGCGCGATGATGGCGTCCACGTCCATCTCTTTCAGGTTTACGCCGCGATATGGAATCACCTTTTGCGGAATAATCTCCAGATCGCGGATGCGCGCTTCAGTCTCCTTGCGCCCGTGCGACTCCACCAGCCCGATCACCACGTCGACGCCTTGCTGATGCCTCATGTTGTAGGCGTCGTTGAGCATGTCGTAGGTCTTGCCTACGCCGGGCGCCGCGCCAATATAGATGCGCAGCTTTGCGGGTTCCGGAGTCTTCTCGAGTTGGATCTCCGCCATCGCTCTAACCCGCCTCGACAGGATGCTGGACTTCAGTGGCTACGGCTACCGGAAGCGTGAACCGGAAGGTCGACCCGTGACCCAGCCGGCTCTCCACCGCGATCTGCCCGCCTAGCGATTCCACCAGCCGCCGCGCCAGCGAAAGACCAAGCCCCGTACCGCTTTCAGAAAACGGATTCAAGCGGTCGAAGATCGAGCTTAACCGCTCCGCCTCGATGCCGCGTCCCGTATCGCGCACGCTGAACTGCACAAAATTCTTGATCTCCTCGGCAGTCAGCAGAATTTCGCCGTCCTCCGGCGTATAACGCAACGCATTGGAGATCAGGTTGTCAAGAATCGATCGCAGCGCGCGGCGATCGGCCTGCACTGCCGCCAGATCGGCAAACGCCTGCACTTCAAGCCGCACATGTTTCTTGGCTGCCTCGTCGATGAACCCGTTGCGCGCCTCGTTTAACAATTGCAGCGGGCGGATTCGTTCCAATTTCAGCTCGCGCTTGCCCGTATCCAGCTCCGCAACTTCAATCAGGTCGCTCATCAGGTCGTTCAGTTTCTCTGCATCCCTGCTGGCAGAATCCACCAGCTCCGTCTGCAGTGGCGTCAACTCGCCGCTGAATCCCTGCGCCAGTGCATAGAGCCCGCGCCGCAACTGCAACAGCGGATCGCGCAGCTTGCGGCTGGCCACGCTAATAAACTGCGTCTTGAATCGGTCGGTATCCTGCAGGATGGTCACGTCTTCAAGAGTCGTCACGGCGCCCAGCAGCCTTCCCTCGGAGTCGCGCATGGGCGTGGTGCGCAGCCGGTAGCTTCGCTCCTGCTGGCCGATACGCATGGGCAACATGGATGCTTCGCCTTCCGCGGCCACGGCCTTCTGCATCGAAACGGCGTCGCGGATCGAACTCAGAATCTTGTCTCCGCCGGGCGCTTTTGCCAGGGCCATGCGGTCGCTTGCGGCCTCGCCCAGCAATTCCGCCGCAGCCTGGTTCAGCTTCAGCACATGTCCTTTGCCGTCGGTCACGATGATGGGCTCAAAGATGGATTGCAGCACCGCGTCGGAAAGCTGAAACTCCATCTGCCGTCGTCCGGCCTCGGTGTCGCGCACCTCGCGCAGCCGCACCGCAATCCGGCTCAGCTCGCTGGCAATCACCCCGAAGTTGTCGTGACCCCGCCAAAGTACATGATGTTCCAGGTTGCCCTGCGCAATGCGTTGCGCATCTCGCGCCAGCTTGCCAATCGGCCGCAGGATGGCGTAGATGGTCAGGGCCGCAAGCACCACCGCAGCGGCCGCAATGGCGTAACCCAGATAGAGCTGTCCCGCCGCGGCCAGCGCTTTGTGTGCAACGGCCACCAGCCCCACGGCGAGGCAGCCGAGGAGCACACAACCGAGAATCAGCCGCTGGGTAAGGTTCAGCATGTCTGCTATCCGCATTCTCGCGGATGCAGCCGCAACCTGCAAAGGCGTAGTCTCACGGAATGCGGCACGCGGCCAGCACGCCATTGTGCCACCGGCAGTCGAGGCCTTCCGGCTGCGGATACGAAACCAGCGCCCAATCCACGCCAAACTCTGCCTTCAACCGCTCGAAGTCCTCAACCTTGAAGCTGCGCCACCCCTCTTCCGCTTCCACCTGCTGCGCCCACACCGGACCCAGCTCCGGCACCTGCGTTACCACCGCTGCGTCCTTCACCGCATCGGCCAGCTGGCTGCGCTCGGCCAATGCGCGAAAGCCGTGATAATCCTCGCCGGGCGCCTCCATGTAATGCGGATCGACAGCAAAGTAGGCGTCCTCGGGCGTGTTGGTGCGAATCCATGCAAATGCCTGCAGCCACGGGTTGGCCGGCCTGCGGCCCGGCAACTCCAGGTGTTGGCTGCCCGCGAATTCGGCTCTCTGCCACGCCAGCATGCACCCGTTCACCGCCAGCAGGAACACCGCCCATCGCCATGCGCTCCGCTTCAACACAAATCTCCCCAGCAGGCATCCGGCCGTGAGCATAAAGAGAAAATAGAGCAGATGCAGATAGCGCATGGGCTGCAGCGGCGTGAGCCGCACCAGCTCCGGCGAGCAAAGCATGGCCAT
>JASHQH010000314.1 GCA_030037635.1 Acidobacteriaceae bacterium | reverse complement strand
GTAGTGATCGATGGCCAGGACAACCAGGATGCGGCCTGGTACTATCCCGATCCCAAGCCGGCGGCGCGCAAAATCAAGGGCTATGTGGCCTTTTGGCGCGGTGTGGAAGTGGAGAAGTGACAGCCGGCGGCCAATAGCCGATAGCCAGTGGGCTCAACGGGGGGCAACACTCTTCGACCGAATCGTCTGAAACATACGTTCTGACACCTTTGCGGGGAGAGACAACGGGCTGCGCAGTCGTCTATCGGTTCTTTTGCATTCAGAGAGCGACGACTCCGCACAGCGCTCGACAGACATCCATTCGAAAGCAGGCTTCGATCGATGCCGGAATCGGGAAGCGACGCCACTACGATCGTTGCCGGCAGCCTGAGCGCCGGCAATCGGGCAGAGGTGGGTCCGGCCGGCGGCGGCGCCTCTGACGGCCAAACCATCGGCCCGTATCGACTCATCCACCAGCTGGGCAGCGGGGGCATGGGTCAAGTATGGCTGGCAGAGCAAACTGCGCCGGTACGCCGCCAGGTAGCTCTCAAGCTCATCAAGGCAGGCCTTTTCGACGACTCTGTTCTAGCGCGTTTTCAGTCTGAGCGACAGGCACTGGCCGTCATGGATCACCCGGCCATCGCTAAGGCCTTTGAGGCCGGTGCGACGCCGGACGGCCGGCCCTATCTGGCCATGGAGTATGTGCCGGGCCAGCCCATCACCGCCTACTGCGATGGACAGCGGCTCGGCATCGCGGAGAGGATCGAGTTGTTTATCCAGGTGTGCGAAGGTGTTCAGCACGCGCACCAGAAAGCCATCATCCATCGCGACCTGAAGCCCGGCAATATTCTGGTGGTGGAAGTGGATGGCAAACCGCAACCTCGAATTATCGACTTCGGCATAGCCAGGGCCGCCGCCCGATCGGCCGACGAGACGCAGTTTACGCAATTCGGCGCGCTGATTGGCACGCTCGGATACATGAGTCCGGAACAAGCCGATCCCCGCATCCAGGATGTAGATACGCGCGCCGACGTGTATTCTCTCGGCGCCATCCTCTATGAACTGCTAACGGGACGGCTGCCTTTCGACCCCAGGCAGTGGCGCGGACAGCCGTTTGACCAGGTGCTGCGCCAGTTGCGCGAGGATGACCCTCCGCCGCCGAGCGCGCGTCTCGCGTTCAAAAGGGAGGGTTCGCATGAAATCGCCGAACGGCGCTCGTTTGAACCGCGGCAGCTCGCAAGACTCTTGCAGGGTGATCTGGACTGCATTGCGTTGAAGGCTTTGGAGCGCGACCGCGCCCGCCGCTATGCAACGCCCTCCGAACTGGCAGCCGATCTGGAGCGCTATCTACACAGCGAACCGGTGATTGCCCGGCCGGGAAGCCTGATGTATCGAGCGCAAAAATACGCGCGGCGTCACCGGGTCGCGGTGGCGGTGGCCTCGGGCCTGCTGCTGCTGCTCGCCGGATTCACGGTATTGCAAGCTGCCCAGATCCGCCGCGTAACGCAGGAACGCGACCGCGCCAACAGCGAACGCGACCGCGCCACACGCGAACGCGACCGGGCCACGCGCATCAGCCAGTTCATGATCGACATGTTTCGCGCTCCCGATCCCGGAATCGCTCAAGGTAAAGCTGTCACCGCGCGCGAGATTCTCGACCGTGCTTCAAAGCAGATCGATTCCGGGCTCGCGGGCGACCCCGAAGTGCAGGCCGACCTCATGTTCACCATGGGCGACGTCTACCAGAACCTCGGGCTTTACCCCGAATCGCAATCGCTGCTCGAGCGCTCACTTGCCATTCGCCGCCGGCTCCTGGGACCTGACAACCCGGATACATTGGAATCCCTCAACGATCTGGGCGAGACGCTGGAGCAGAACGACAGTTACCAGCAGGCCGAGCAGATCTTTGTTCAGGCCCTGGACGCGCGCCGGCGCGTGCTGGGCGCGGACAGTCCCAAGTCCCTCCGCAGCCAGGACGACCTGGCTCTTAGTTTGCAGGCTCAGGGTCAGCTCCAGAAGTCCGAGGAGCTGTTTCGCTCAACTCTCGATGCCCGGCGACGAGTTCTCGGCCTCGACAACGAGTCCACCCTGGCAACCATGGACGAACTGAGCGACGTGCTGGTGGCAGAATCCCACTACGCAGAGGCCGAAAAGCTGCTGCGCGAGTCAGCCGAGATCCGCCGCCGTACTCAGCCCGAAGGCGATCAAGCCATCGACTACCGCCTGGGGCGACTGCTGATGAATGAGGGCCACTACGCCGACGCCGAAAAGCTGCTTCGTGAAGCCGTCGATCTTCACATGCATTCGCAAGGCCTCGACAACCCAAACACTCTGGCGATCATGAACACCCTGGGATGGGACCTGCTCAGGGAGGGACATTTCTCTGAAGCGGATCCGGTGGCACGCGCCGTGGTTGATGCGCGCCGCCGTACGCTCGGGCCTGAGAGCCACGACACAGTGGATTCGTTGAACCTCTTGTCCGCGGTCCTGAGCGGCGAAGGCCGGCAGGAAGAATCGATACAGATCAATCGCGAGGTGTACGCGATCTCACGCCGCAGCCAGGGGCCAACCGCCGAAGCCACCCTGGTGTATATGAGCAACCTGGCCCTGGAGCTTGGCCGCGCCGGCCGCTATGCCGAGGGCGAAGAACTCCAGCGTGAGCAACTGGCGCT
>JASHQH010000313.1 GCA_030037635.1 Acidobacteriaceae bacterium | reverse complement strand
CATAATTTGGGCCGATCGTCACTCTTGGCGGAGCCGACGCCGTCACGAAGCCTTGCCCAAGTAATACGCCGCTGGCAAAAATTGCCACGGCACCGATGGAGCCCAATACGAACTTGCTTCTTGTCATTGGGAAAACCTCCAGCGGCCACGATAGCAGGGAAATAGGAAGCTCTGGCAACTGAAAATTTGTCCCTTTGGCGGCTTCTTTTCCTCAATCGGCCGGGATTTCAACGAACTCCTTCGGCCGCGCGCAGGCTTGCTCTCGCAGATAAAATTTAAATAGCCATGTCTGAGTTCACCCACCTGCATTTGCATACGGAGTATTCGCTGCTCGATGGGGCCTGCGATGTATATAAGCTCGTGGATCGCGTGGCCGCCCTGGGGCAAAAGGCCGTGGCCATCACCGACCACGGGAACATCTACGGTGCAGTGCACTTCTTTGAGGCGGCCAAGGCAAAAGGGATCAAGGCGATCCTGGGTTGCGAGCTGTACGTGTGCAAGGCCGAGGATCATCGCGTGGAGACTCCCAACGACCAGTACAACCACTTGCTGGTGCTGGCCGAAAACGAGGAGGGCTACAGGAACCTGGTCCGCCTGACGTCGGAAGCCAGCCTGCACGGGTTCTACCGGCGGCCGCGCGTGAGTAAGAAATTCCTGGCCGAAAATGCAAAGGGGCTGATCGGGTTTTCGGGCTGCCTGAGCGGCGAGTTGTGCGAGGCGCTGGTGGCAGGCCGGTATGAGAGGGCCCAAAGCGTTGCGCAGGAATATGAGGACCTGTTCGGCAAGGGGAATTTTTTCCTGGAGATTCAGGACCAGGGATTGGCCGAGGAGAACAAGATTCGCGCGGACCTGTTCCGGCTGGAGCGCGACCTGGGAATTCCGCTGGTGGCGACCAACGACTCGCATTACCTGTGCGGCGAAGACAGCCATGCCCACGACGTGATGCTCTGCGTGCAGACGGGCGCGAAAATTCACGAGGCCAACCGCTTCAAATTCGACTCGGACCAGTTTTTCATCAAAGCCGCCGATGAAATGGCGCGGCTGTTCAAGGATGCGCCGGCCGTGGTGGAACGCACCGTGGAGATTGCCGAGCGCTGCAACCTGAAATTGCACAAGGTGCACAATCCCTTTCCCGATTTTGCCGTGCCCGCCGGACATACCATCGACAGCTACTTCGAGCAGGTGTGCCGCGAAGGAATGAAGAAGCGGCTGGATACGTCGATCCGGCAACTGGAGCTGCGGGGCGAGCGCCGCGCCACGCCGGAAGAATACGAGTCGCGGCTGAATTACGAGATCGGCGTGATCAAACAGATGAAGTATTCGGGATATTTCCTCATTGTGTGGGACTTCATCAAGTACGCGCGCGATCACGGCATTCCGGTGGGGCCGGGGCGCGGCTCGGCGACGGGTTCGCTGGTGGCCTACGTCATGGAGATCACCAACATCGATCCGCTGCAGAACGTGCTGCTGTTCGAGCGCTTCCTGAATCCTGAACGCGTGACCATGCCCGATATCGACGTGGACTTCTGCATGAACCGGCGCGGCGAAGTGATTGACTATGTAACGCGCAAGTACGGGCGCGAGCAGGTGGCGCAGATCATCACCTTCAATACCATGGCGGCCAAGGCGGCCATCAAGGATTGCGGCCGCGCGCTCGATATGCCCTACGGCGACGTGGACCGGATTGCCAAGCTGGTGCCTGCCACCGTGGGCATGACGCTGAACCGCGCGCTGGAAGAGTCGCCTGACCTGCGCAAGGTATACGACAACGACAAGCAGGTGCGCGAGCTGATTGACACGGCCAAAAAGCTGGAGGGGCTGGTGCGCGGAGCGGGCGTGCACGCGTCGGCAGTGGTCATTGCGCCCCGGCCGCTCATCGATCTGGTGCCGCTGAACCGCACCAAGAACGACGAAATTGTGACCGCGTACGACATGACGGCCGTGGAGAAGATGGGCCTGCTCAAGATGGATTTCCTGGGCCTGACCACGCTGACGGTCATCAGCGACGCGGTGAAGCTGATCGAGCAGACGCGGGGCGAAAAACTCGATGTCGAGGCCATCCCTCTCGACGATCCGGAAACGTTCAGGCGGGTGTTTCACACCGCGCTCACATCGGGCGTATTCCAGTTTGAATCGCCCGGCATGCGCGACATTTTGCGCCGCTACAAGCCCGACACGGTGGAAGAGTTGACGCAGTTGAACGCGCTGTTCCGGCCGGGCCCCATGGACATGATCGACGACTTCATCGAGCGCAAGTGGGGACGGCGCAAGGTGGAGTATCTGCTGCCGCCGCTCGAGGGCATTCTGAAAGACTCGCTGGGCGTGATCGTGTACCAGGAACAGGTGATGAGGATTGCCAACGTGCTGGCCAATTACTCGCTGGGCGAAGCCGATTTGCTGCGGCGAGCGATGGGGAAGAAAGACGCCAAGGCCATGGCCAAGCAGCGTGAACGGTTCCTGAACGGCGCCGCAGAGCAGGGGCACCCCAAGGCCGCGGTGCAAGAGATCTTCGACCAGATGGAGAAGTTCTCAGGCTACGGATTCAACAAATCGCACTCCGCGGCGTACGCGTGGGTGGCCTACCAGACGGCGTACCTCAAGACGCATTACCCGGTGGAATTTATGGCTGCGCTGCTCACCTCCGAAACCTCGAAACCCGACAGCGTGGTCAAGTACATCGGCGAGTGCCGCGAGATAGGCATTCGCGTGGAGCCGCCGGATGTGCAGGTGTCGGGCGCGCAGTTTACGCCGCACGGCGAGGCCATTCGCTTCGGGCTGGCAGCGGTGAAAAACGTGGGCGGCAACGCTATTGACTCCATTTTGAAAGCGCGCGCCGACGTGGGCGGCCGCTTTAAGAGCTTCTGGGAGTTTTGCGAAAAGGTTGACTTGCGGGTGATGAACAAACGCGTGATCGAGTCGCTGATCAAAGCGGGAGCACTGGACTCACTGGGTACGCGCGGGCAACTGTATGCGGCGCTCGACAAGGCAATGGAACGCGCGCAGAAAACGCAGCGCGACGCCGAGCAGGGGCAGAGCGGGCTGTTCGGCCTGTTTGACGAGACGCCGGGGCGCGGACACGCTGTGGATGCGCTCCCCGCTGCGGCCGATTGGGAAGAAGGCGAGCGGCTGGCCAACGAAAAAGAGGTGCTGGGATTCTTTGTGTCGGGCCATCCCCTGGACAGGTACGCGGAGAAGCTGCGCAACCTCACCGGCGTGATCCCGATCGCTGAAGCGTTGGAGCGCAAGCCGCCGGAGCGGCGTTGGGGCGGGCAGCAGGACCTGGCCGAAGAGATCCAGGTAGCCGGGATATTGCACGGTCTCCGCGTGCAGAAGAGCCGCCGCGATCAGCGGCTGTATGCGCAGGCATCGCTTGAGGACGCGACGGGCAAGATCGAAGTGATTTGCTTTGCGCGCGACTACGAGCGGCTGGCGCAGCAATTGAAGATCGAAGCGCCGGTGCTGCTGCGGGGAACGCTGATGGGCGACGAGGATGCTGCGCCCAAGATCGCCGTGAACCAGTTGCAGCCGCTGGAGGAGGTGCAGGTGAAATTGCCCACCGGCGTGCGCATCCGCATCAACCTCGATCGCGCCACCGAGGAGATTCTGGCGGCACTGAAAAATGCAGCCGAGGCCGCGCCGGGCCCGGGAAAAGTGATGCTGCAGCTGGAAAAGAAGGGCGAATACGCAGTGATCCTGGAGCCCGAGGGAATGAGCGTGGAGGCCGACCGCGGCTGGGTGGAACGCGTGGAGGAGCTGGCGGGCAAAGGATCGGTACAGGCAGTGGGATAAAAGCAGGCATTAGGGAACAGAAAACAGCGACTGGGGACCGGGGGACTTATCAACACAGGAGTGAGCCGATCGTCAGCCGGCAGCAGGAAGTGGGCGCATGCGCTATCGAAGATTGGGGAACGGCCCACTGGAAGTTTCGGAGCTGAGTTACGGAACCTGGCTCACGGTGGCCGGCGGAATTACGCGCGATCAGGCGGTTCGATGCATTCAGGCGGCGCTGGATCACGAGATCACGCTCTTCGATACCGCCAACGTATATGGAGACGGCGAAGCGGAGCGTCTGCTGGGCGAGGCGCTCAAAGGCTACCCGCGCGACTGGTACCAGATCGCGACAAAGCTCTATTTTGCTGCGGGCGGCGACACCGATCGTGGCCTGTCGGCGGCACAGATCGAAAAACAATTGCATCGTTCGCTGGAGCGGCTGGGCGTGGAGTACGTTGATCTCTACCAGTGCCACCGCTACGACCAGCAGACGCCGCTCGAAGAGACCATCACCGCGCTGGACCGCGTGGTGCGCGCGGGCAAGGTGCGCGCCATCGGGTTCAGCGAGTGGACGGCGGAGCAGATCGACGCCGCCGCGGCCATTGCCGGCGCCGCCAAGCTGGTTCCCTTCTCTGCCAGCCAGCCGCAATATTCCATGCTGTGGCGCAAACCTGAGCTGTCGGTATTTCCGGCCTGCGCGCGGCACGGCATCGGAAATCTCGCGTTCTCTCCGCTGGCGCACGGCGTGCTGACGGGCAAGTACACGGCGCGACAGGCGCCTCCCGCGGACAGCCGCGCCGCGAGCGCGGAGATGAATCAGTTCATGGAGACGGCGGGCCGCCATTACCGCTCAGATTTCTTGCTCGAGGCCGTGGCGCGGCTCAGGCCCATTGCGGCCGAATTGGGTTTGACGATGGCACAGATGGCGCTGGCCTGGGTGCTCCGGCGTCCGGAGGTCGCGTCGGCGATTATTGGCGCAACGCGGCCGGAGCAGATTGCCGACAACGTGGGCGCGGTTGACGAGACCTTGCCGGCTGAAGCGCTGGCGCAGATCGATGAGGCGCTGGAGGGCGCGGTGGTTTGGCAGTGAGCGTTTCCCTGCGCTCGGAACAGCTTGCATCAATCGCGCCAACTGAGAAAACCCATCTGCGGTTGCCCC
>JASHQH010000044.1 GCA_030037635.1 Acidobacteriaceae bacterium | reverse complement strand
GTCCCTGTGCTTCCAAATCCCTTCGCCGCCCTGGCGGAGGCTTCGAGGCTTTCGACCTCCTGGATCAGTCCAGTGAGGACGGGTACGGGGAGCATCTGCGCAATCTTTTCGCCTGCTCTCAGCTCCACGGCGGCATCGCCCAGGTTGGTCATCAGGACCAGGATTTCGCCGCGGTAGCCGGCATCGATCACGCCGCCCGTGGTCGCAATCCCGCGCGCCGCCATCGACGAGCGGTCGCGTACCAGCAGTCCGAGCGGCGCTCCCGTTTCAGGATGCCGGGCCTCCACGGCAATCCCCGTCCGCACCTTTACCGTGGCGTGCGGCTCGAGCACCAATCCCTCCAACGCGAACAGGTCGTATCCCAGGTCCTCGCCGGGATGGGCCACTTCAGGCCGCCGCGCGCCCGGCGCCAAGCGCTTCACTCGCAGCATGTGTCTGATGGTAGCAGCGGGCCCTTTCGCTCTTGTTTCGGCCCGGAGCCCTCCCCTTTCCGCTGGGCGCACGGCTGAAATAAACTTTTGTGGATTCCGCCTGACCCTTTCGTTCCATTTATGTGATGCCGTTCGCCCTGTATTCTCTTGAGCGACAGCTCCCCAAGGGCGTTTGTTTCCAATCTAGGACCCTCCATCACATGTGGTCTCTGGAACCAAGCCAATACGGCACGCGGGCCCCAAATGATAAGAATTCCAGTCCTGGCAGGTTCTCGCTGAGACCAAAGCATGTCTTGCGCGGGCAGGATGATCACCGATGAAGATTGTTGTCTATGCTGAACAATTCAGGGACGGTTGCTGGGACGTCTGGGAACATACATGCACCTCAGAAGAAGTAGAAAACCTGGTGTCTTTTGCCAAGGGGAGAGCCAGGAATCGCGCGCGCGCCGGACGAGTCGCTCACGAAGATGTTCTTGCGGGTGCGCGCCATTTATTTGATGTCGCTCGCGGCTCCGCGACCGACCCGCAGGACGGGGACACCAAAGTTTACTGCGCTTGCCTCGATCAGATTGTAATTGGCGTCTACGAAAAAGTCCGCCAATATGCCGGGCGCGTGAAAGAAGCCCACGAGTTCATCGAAGTCGTCCTCGAAAAGACCGCCTGACCTGGATAGCGTCTCGCGGAACGCTCTGAACCCGGGCGGTTCGAAAATCCGCACCACAGAATGGTTAAGCGCCCGTTTTGGCTCGCCGCGCAAACCTACAGCGTAGAGGTCAAGCCTTCGGCGACTGCCGCATGTCGCCCCAAAAATGGAAGCAGGAGAGATTGGACGTCTTCATGGGAGGCAGAGATGCCTTCCCGGGAATGGCGCCGGAGCATCGCATCCGATCGATGGCCGGAGTTTTCGCCTGCAAAAGAGAAGGGTCGCACGATGAAGCTGTGCGCCCTCCCCAAATCGATTTGACATTCGAATTCGACGGCCCGTTCTCGCGGACTCTCATTGTCCTTCCATCGCCATTTCGGCCCCCCGGTGTTTCGCCTTGGTCTTCGAGTCCAACTGCGTGGTGATGAGACGGCCGTATTGAACCGTGCGCAGGTAGTACGTGTCGCCTCTACGGTCGAAGGTCAGGCTCGGGTTCGCGCCGTAGGAATCCGACCCCATCGCTATCCAACTGATGGTCCGGCCCTCGCCCTCAAGCGAGACCACGCCGAACGCCTTGTTTTCGATTGAATATGTGCCCGCTGGAAGAGTCTTGCCCGCGACCACAAAGTTGAAGGGAACCTTGGCCCGGCTCTGCGCCTTCACCGAAATGGGCGCCACAGCAGCGAGGGCCAGAATTGCCAGTGCCAGAATTTGGGAACGAAGTGTGATCCGCATGGTCTTAACCTCCATCTGCGGACCACACTAACGCGCCTCAAAAGTTGAAGTCGTCAAGAATCTGTCGAAAATCTGTCAAACTTTTGTTGCCACCTTCCGGCGCGCCGAGGCCAGCTGTTTTGACGCGTTGCGCATGGCTTCGCGCGCCTGCCCCAACTCGCCGCGGATCTCATCCACTTCCGCTTCGCTCAAATGTTCGGCGCGCCCCAGCGCTCTCTCCAGCAGCTCCACCGCCTCTGCGTGCGCCTGGCGTTCCCGCGCATACCGCGCCGCCTCGCGCCGTGCGCGCGCGCCGCGCTGCCAGCTTCCCGCGGCTTCAAAATGCAGCGCCATTTCGCGCGCGACGTGCGCCTGCCGGCCGGCGAACAGCTCGCCAAGCCGCTCCGCGATGCGGATATGCCGTTGCCCACGCCGGGCCGCGCTCTGCCGCTGATAGAGAACCTCGCGGTAAAGCCCGTGAGTAAACGCATAGAAGGCGGACCGCGCGCCGGTGGGCAGCTCATCGTGGCCCGCGCGTTGAACAAAATGCATCTTCTGCGCCAGCGCGTTGCAGGCTTCTTCAGTCTCTGCCGCGTCCTTGCCCAGCGCCGCCGCCACGGCCCAGGCCGGGAAGGCCACATTCACCAGGCTTCCCGCCTCCAGCAAACTTTGCTCTTCCGCCGTCAGGCCTTCAAACTCCAGTTCCACCATCTGTGTCAACTCGTCGGGAACCCCGGCATCCACTTCCTCAAGATCGGCCGTCAGCTTCCATTCGCTCTGGCCGTCGCGTCCTTTCCGCACCAGGAATTCCTGCGCGATCAGGTGCCGCAGCAGGACAATGGCGAAGAGCGGATTGCCCTCAGCGTGCACATAAATGAAGTTTCCCAATTGCGGCGGCACGGTTTCAGCGCCCAGCTCGCGCTCCAGCAGCTTGATCACCGCTGCAGCATCCAACGGCCCCAGCGGGATCTCGGTGCACAATTGCTGCGTCAGCAGATCCTGCTTCAACGCCTTGAGCGGATGCCCCACGGCCACGCTGCGCGGCCTGAACGTGAGCAGGACCATCAGCCTGGCGGCAGCACGCCGCCGCGCCAGAGCCGCAATCAGATTGAGGGTCGCGCTGTCGGCCCACTGCAGGTCTTCCAGAATCAGGATCAGAGGTTTGACCGCGCTCATCTCTTCAAGCGCAGCGCACAGGCTGCCCGGCATGCGTTCCCGCGGAGGCTCGGCCGCCACGGCTTCGCGGCCCAGCATCGCCAGCCACGCCGGCGCCAGGCGCTGGAGCGTCCGGCAAGCCGTCTCGCCGTGCGGCGATGCACACAGCTCGCCCAGCGCCTCCATCACCGGGTAATACTCTTCCTTCCCGCCCACCTGCGGAACGCATTGTCCGCGCGCGGCAATCGCCAGGCCTCGCTTGCAGGCCGCCCCGCTGAAGGCGTCCACCACGGTGGTCTTCCCGATGCCCACCTCTCCGCTGACCAGCACCATACGCCTGTGCCTGGTTGCCAGCCGCTCGAACTCGGCGTGCAACCGTCCCAGCTCCACTTCCCGGCCCACAATCTGTGGCGTGCGGCTTTCTTCAGCATTTGATTCCGGGGCTACGGCGCGTCCGGCCGCTTCAGCCTCCGTGACCGGGGCGACAAAACGGTAGCCGCGTTTCGGCATGGTCTCAATAAACCGAGGCTCTGCGGCGTCATCGCCCAGAACCTTGCGCAGCTCCAGCATGTAGGTTCGCAAAACCTGGGGTTGCACGTAGGTTTCAGGCCACAGCGCATCCAGCAGCTCGTCGTGCGTAATCAGGCGCCCTGGATTCTCCACGAGGAAGCGCAACACGGCAAATGGCTTTGGCTTCAGAGCGATCCGCTCGGCTCCGCGCCACAGACACTCGTTCGCCGTATCCAGCCGGAAAGGCGCAAATTGCTTCACTTGGTTCCCGACCTCACCCGTTTCGATCCTAAAGCAGAAAAGCCGCTGATTCGGTTAACGCGCTAGCCGCGCCCACGGTTCCGTTGCCCCATCCTGTTCCGTTCGCGCAGCGAAGGGGTGGGAAACCCGCTCCGATGCCACTGTCGGCCGTTGCCCCATGCTTTGGGTTCGACGCGGTAAACCAAAAAGCGGTGGGAGACCAACTCCGCCAGCCGCTCTAAAAATGGTCAGCCCCGGCCGGGCGTCAACCCAACCGGGGCTGTCTTTGCACCCCAACGACATGGACCCGTCGTCGGGG
>JASHQH010000043.1 GCA_030037635.1 Acidobacteriaceae bacterium | reverse complement strand
GCGGCGCCGCCTTCGGCCACGAGAAGACGCGCCACGGCCTCACCCAGTCCGGATGCGCCGCCGGTGACAAGAAAGACGTGATCCTTGATCTGCATGGGAGCTCATCCGCGCCCAAGTCTCCGACCGTAGGTCTCTGCCCGCCGATTTTCGCGGTATCCCAGGTTAGGCGCAAAAACAAGAACGTGCCGAACCTGGGGCACCCCCGTTTGTGCTGAGTGGACAAGGACCGTTGGGGCCGCGCCATCCCAGGTCTCAGAATTCGAAACCTGGGGCAGCCAGAGTTGATACAGAATCAAACGGCCAAAGACCTAGGGCGCCGGTTCAAAACGCAGCATATCATCGCCAGACGATCTGGGATAATACTGGTCGGATGTTCGGAGGCAAAGAACGGTGAAAGCACTTCCGGTGGGCACGCCCCTCACGCAGCTGAGCGATGAAGAAGCGCTCTTTCGCGGCACCGTGGCGCAATTTGCGCGCGACGAGGTTGCGCCGCTGGTTCGCCGCATGGATGAGGAGCAGCACATGGATGCCGTGCTCCTGCGCAAGCTGTTTGAGCTGGGGCTGATGGCGATTGAGATTCCCGAGGAGTTGGGGGGCAGCGGCGGCTCGTTTTTTGATGCGGTGCTGGCGGTGGAAGCGCTTTCGGCGGTCGATCCTGCGGTGGGGCTGGTGGTCGATGTTCAGAACACGCTGGCCGCGAGTGCGTTGCTCCGCTGGGCTACCGAGGAACAGAAGCGCAAGTATCTTCCCCCCCTGGCCAAGGATACCTTGGGCGCCTATGCACTGAGCGAAGCCGCATCGGGCTCCGACGCGTTTGCGCTGCAGGCGCGCGCCGAGAAACGCGGGGACGCATTCGTCCTGAATGGGCGCAAGCTCTGGATTTCGAATGCCAGGGAAGCGGGCCTGTTCATCGTGTTTGCCACCGTGGACCCAGGCGCCGGCTACAAGGGAATTACCGCATTCCTGGTCGAGAAAAGCACGCCTGGATTTTCTGTGGGAAGAAAGGAAGACAAGCTGGGGATTCGCGCCTCGAGCACCTGCGAGCTGATTCTGGAGGATTGCGCCGTGCCCGCTGCGCAGGTGCTGGGCGCGGTGGGCAGCGGTTACAAGATCGCCATGGAGACGCTGAACGGAGGGCGGATCGGGATCGGCGCGCAGATGCTGGGGCTGGCCGAGGGCGCGTGGGAGCAGGCCGTGAAGCACGCGAAAGCGCGCAAGCAATTTGGGAAACCGATCGTTGAGTTTCAGGCCATGCAGTTTCAATTGGCCGAGATGGCGACAGAGATTGAGGCCGCCCGGCTGATGGTGTACAACGCGGCGCGGCTAAAGGACGCGGGCGCGGAATTCCGCAAGGAAGCGGCGATGAGCAAATACTTTGCGTCGCACGTGGGTGAGAAGGTGGCGAGCCTCGCGGTCGAGGTTCTGGGCGGGTCAGGGTTCGTCAAGGAGTCGCCCGTCGAAAAGCTTTACCGCGACGCCAAAATCGGCACCATCTACGAGGGAACGTCGTTTATGCAGTTGGCGGCGATTGCCAAGCTGGTGCTGTAGGTTCCAGACTCACCACCCGGTGTGATTTACGTCACAGCAACCCACCGCCCGGCCGATGCCGAATGGTATGACTGAGGCGATTCCGAGTGCGGAATGGCGTGGGGCTGTGTTTGCTGGCCGTCCTCGATTGAATGGAGCGCCGGAACAGGAGGGTTGAATGAACTATCCCGTTTGGGACGTAGCGTTTGGCGCGGGCTTGCTGATTGCTATAGTGGCCATTACGCACGTGTTCGTGTCGCACTTTGCGGTGGGCGGCGGCCTGTTTCTGGTGCTGACCGAGCAGAAGGCCCGGCGCGCCAACGACGCGGCGCTGCTGGCCTGGCTGAAGGCGCACACCAAGTTTTTTGTGCTGGTGACAGTGGTGTTCGGGGCCATCAGCGGGGTAGGCATCTGGTTCACCATCGGGCTGATCAGCCCCACGGCCACCAGCAACCTGATTCACACCTACGTATGGGGATGGGCCATCGAGTGGGTCTTCTTCTTTATTGAGATTACGGCTGCGCTGCTCTACCTGTATGGATGGGACAAGCTGGATGCGTGCCTGCACCAGTGGTACGGGTGGATTTACTTTATTGCGGCTTACCTGAGCCTGGTGATCATCAACGGGATCATCACCTTCATGCTCACTTCGGGCGCCTGGACGAAGAACCACCAGTTCTGGAGCGGCTTTTTCAATCCCACCTACTTTCCGTCGCTGGCGTTCCGCACCGCCATCTCGCTGGCGCTGGCCGGAATCTACGCGCTGATCACGGCCAGCGTGCAGAAAGATGCGGCGCTGAAGGCGCGCATCGTGCGCTGGAGCGCGTTATGGACCGTGCCTGCGCTGGCCGTCCTGCCGTTGCTGGGGCGGTGGTACATTCACAAGATTCCCGCCGACGTGTGGGCGAGCGCGCGCGGGCCGATGCCCACGGGCACCGAGTACGCCATGCTGGCCGTGGTTCTTTTGATCGTGGCCTTTGTGCTGGCTCTGCTGACCCTGGTGCGGCCGGCGCGCATGCACCTGGCTTTCAGCCTGCTGGTGGCGCTGATGGCGTTCGGCGCCATGGGTTCGTTCGAGTTTGTGCGCGAAGCCATTCGCAAGCCCTTCGTGATTTCGAACTACCTCTACGCGAACTCGTTCTATTCGACGCAGATTCCCGGGGATGGCGGATTCAGCGTGGACGAAGTGAACGCGGCCGGGGTGTTGCCCTCGGCGAAATGGGTGAATGAGCGCGATCTGACGGCCACCAACCAGGTGGCAGTGGGCCACGAAATCTTTCGCGTGGAGTGCGAGAGCTGCCACACGGTGAATGCATACCGAGGACTCAGGCACTATATCGAGCTGCGGCAATGGGACCAGAACAAGATCAATGCCATGCTGGGCGGGCTGGCATTTATGCACAACAACGTGATGCCGCCGTTTGCAGGCACCGACGCGGAACGAGGCGCGCTGGCGGCATACTTGAACAGCATTGAACCGGTTTCCGCCGAGGCCGCAGCGGCCGCAACCGACGGCGAAACGGTGTTCGACCAAAACTGCTCCATGTGCCATCGCGTGAACGCGAGCGATTCGCTCTTCAAGAATCTGGCTACCGACCCGGCGGCAGCAGCGGATTCACTGAAGGATTTAACCACGCTGTTCCCGCTGATGCCGGATTTGAAGCTGACCGACCGGCAGCGCGCGGCTTTGGTGGAGTGGATCAACAAGCAGCGCAGCGCCAAAGAATTCTCGAGCACTGCGCAAGGGGGGAACTGATCATGATGCAGACGAATCTGATTCCATCTCTGGACCCGAATCCGCTGCCCGCGCCGTACTGGCTCTTCAAGCTGCTCCTCATTGTCACGTTCTTTCTGCACATTATCGCCATGAACTTCATGCTGGGCGGAGGCGTGCTGGCCCTGGTAGCGAAATGGCGCGCCAAGAACCCCGCCAGCGGCAATCGCATGTTTTTTGACCTTGCCAGGAAGCTGCCTTCTCTTTTGCCTGCAACCATCACGCTCGGCATCGCGCCACTGCTTTTCGTGCAAGTGCTCTACGGGCAGTTTTTCTACACTTCGTCCATCCTCATGGCCTGGCCGTGGTTCCTGGTGCTGGTAATGCTCACCGTGGCGTACTACGGTTTCTATTACGTCTCGTTTCGCGCGGGAGAGAAGCCAGGAAAGGCGGGCGGCGTAATGCTGTGCAGCGTCGTTCTGGTCACCCTGATCGGCTTCTTCTTCAGCAACAACATCACCCTGAGCCAAACACCTTCGCGGTGGGCGGCAAAGTACTTTGCCAACCCATCCGGCTGGAATCTGAATTTATCTGAGCCGACACTGTTTCCGCGTTATCTTCACTTCTTCACCGCGGCCATCGCCGTGGGGGGCATCTTCGTGGTCTTCATGGCGCTGGCCAACTGGAAGCGCGACAAGGAGTACGCCGGGCAGTTGCTGCAATTCGGCGGCAAGACCTTTATGTACGCCACCATGGCGCAATTTGTGGTGGGAGTGATTTTCCTCGTGAGTCTTCCGCGTGACCTGCGCATGCTGTTCATGGGTGATAATCCTTTGGCGACTACGTTGCTGCTGGTGGGCATCACGGGAGCGATGGCCGCGATTTTCCTGATGTCGGGAGCGCTGCGCACCGGCAACATACGCGTGGCAGCCGTTTACGTGCCGGCGATTCTGGCCGTTGTCATCCTGTGCATGTCGGTCATGCGCGACATTCTGCGCGACGCGTATCTGCGGCCTTATTTCCGTCCGGAGCAATTCGCAGTGACCACCCAGTGGGCGGTGCTGCCGCTGTTTCTGGCCCTGTTTGTCGGCGGGGTGATCCTGTGGCTGGTGATGATGCGGCGCTATGGCCTGCTGGGCGGCAAGAAAGGGAACGAACCGCCCAAAGCGCAGATGGCGTCGACCGATTGACTTCGGCTGACGGCATCAAAGGGCGGGGGCGCCAGGGCACGGATAGAGCCTGCCTCAAAAAAAGAACTCTGCCAGGATTGTATTCAACTTCGTATACTATGAGCGGGTGGTTTTCGATCGCCCTTCTAACGGCGTTTTACCGGCGTTTGAGGAAATCGTGTAGGCTATTGGGTTCGTGCCAGGCCGCCGCTCCCTGGGGCCGCGCCGACATGAGCTCATCGGCTCCGCCTTGCACCATCTCCTAAAGCGCCATACGGAATTGGCGTAGAGTTTTTTGGATCGTACCGGGTTGCCGCTTCCCTTGGTCCCGTTCGTTTTTTTGGATCGCACCTTCCCAACGCGTTCGAGCAGGCCACATGACATTCAACAACCACCTTCCGCGGCGGGTCCAGGTCATCGATTCCCACACTGCGGGAGAGCCGACGCGCTGTGTGATTTCCGGTGGCCCTCAACTCGGATCGGGAAGCCTCGCGGTACGCCTGGAAAGGCTGCGCAAGGAATATGACGTCTACCGCCGCGCCGTCCTTTGCGAGCCGCGAGGCTCCGACGTGCTGGTGGGCGCTTTGCTTGTCGAACCTGTGGATCCGCAAGCTGCCGCGGGCGTGATTTTCTTCAACAATGTCGGCTATCTGGGGATGTGCGGGCATGGCATGATCGGCGTTGCCGCGACGCTGAAGTATCTTGGCCGCATCGGGCCGGGCGTCTATCGCGTGGAAACGCCGGTTGGCGAGGTGCAGGTGAGCCTGAGCGAAAACGGCGACGTGACCATCGGCAACGTGGACGCGTATCGTTACCGGGCACGAGTTCCCGTGGAGGTTCCGGACTTCGGCAGGCTTTATGGCGATGTGGCGTGGGGAGGAAACTGGTTCTTTCTTGTCGAAGACCATCCCTTCGCGCTGCTTGCCGGGAACGTGGAAGAACTGACAGAGTTTGCCTGGCGGGTGCGCCAGGCCTTGGCGGCCAATGGCATTACCGGGGCCAACGGAGCGGAAATCGACCACGTGGAGCTGATGTCAGCAGCGCTGGATCCCGCCAATGACAGCCGCAACTTTGTGCTCTGTCCGGGCAAAGCCTATGACCGCTCTCCGTGCGGCACGGGGACGAGTGCGAAGATGGCGTGTCTGGCGGCCGACGGCAAGCTCAAGCCGGGCCAGCCCTGGCGGCAGGAGGGCATCCTGGGGAGCGTTTTCACGGGCCACATTGAGCGCGAAGGTGAGCGCATCATCCCGCATATCACCAGCTCGGCTCATGTGACGGCTGAGTCGTCGTTGATCTTTCTGCCCGAGGATCCATTCCGCAGCGGAATTCCGGTTCCCGGGGGAACGGTGGGATGAGTTCGGGAACGCGGTGGGATGTGGCCATTGCCGGAGGCGGCATTGTGGGTGCGGCGTGCGCCTTGGCGTGTGCGCAGCGCGGCCTGCGGGTTGCCCTGGTGGAGCGCGATGCCATCGGCAGCGGAGCCACGGCAGCCGGCATGGGCCACATCGTCGTGATGGACGACTCCGAGGCGCAATTCGCACTGACGAGGTTGAGCCAGCAGCTTTGGCACACACTGGCGGCCACGCTGCCAGCGTCGGCCGAATTCGAGCAGCGCGGAACGCTGTGGATTGCCGCCGACCGCGCAGAGTTGGACGCGGCAGAAGCCAAACTCCACTGGTACACAGAGCGGGCCGTTCCCTGTCAATTATTGACGGCCACGCAGTTGGCCCAGGCCGAGCCGAATCTTGCCGGCGGGCTTGCCGGTGCGCTGCTAGTGACCGAAGACGCGGTGGTTTACCCGCCAGCCGCGGCCCTGGAGCTGGCCCGGCGTGCGCAGCGGCTGGGCGCGCAACTGTTGCTGGGCCGCGCGGTGCGCAGAATCGGTGAAGGCCGGATCGAGCTTGAAGACGGCGCGGAGGTGACGGCCACCCACGTGATCCACGCGCTGGGAGCCGACGCGGTCGAGCTGGCTCCGGATTTGCCCATCCGCAAACGCAAAGGGCACCTGGTCATCACCGACCGTTACCCGGGATTTGTGCAGCATCAACTGGTCGAGCTCGGGTACCTGAAAAGCGCGCACAGCGTGAGCGGCGACTCGGTTGCGTTCAATGTGCAGCCGCGCAAGACCGGCCAGATCCTGATTGGCTCTTCGCGCCAGTTTGGCGCGGAGCACGCTGAAACCGAGCAGCACATGGTGAGTGCGATGCTGGCCCGCGCGGCACGATTTCTTCCTGGAATTCGAGGCTTGAGCGCCATCCGAGCATGGACCGGATTCCGCGCCGCGACCCCCGACAAGCTCCCGCTGATCGGTCCCGACCTGCACGATCCTACCGTGTTGCTGGCCACCGGCCACGAGGGGCTGGGCATTACCACATCGCTGGCTACTGCCGAGCTGGTGGCCGATCACATCACGCATCGCGAGCCGGCCATCCCTTCTGCACCGTATCTGCCTGCGCGCTATGCGCGGGCGCAAACATCCGGCCCTGAGAGCCGGCAAGAGGAAACCTATGCAATGGACTGGAGTCATGCCGGCGCTGACCACGGCATTCAATGAAGACCTGACCATCGATTACAGTTTTGTGGCCCGCCACGCGCAATGGCAGATCGAGAACGGCGCCAGCGGATTGATCGCACTGGGTTCACTGAGCGAAGCCGCAACCCTGACCTTTGAAGAGAAGCTGGCCATCCTGGAGACGCTGATTGGCGCTGTCAACGGGAAGGTGCCTGTGGTCGCGTCCATCTCCGCGCTTGCGACCACTGAGGCGGTCGCGCTGGCCAAAGCGGTTGAGAAGCGCGGCGCCCAGGGCCTGATGATTCTGCCTCCCTATGTTTACAAGGGAGACTGGCGCGAGATGAAGGCGTACGTGGCCGCGGTGCTTAAAGCTTCGCCGCTGCCGGCCATGCTCTACAACAACCCCGTTTCCTACGGCACGGACTTCCTTCCTGAACAGATCGAGGAACTGGCCCGCGAGTATCCCACGCTCAAGGCGGTGAAGGAGTCGACGACCGACGTGCGCCGCGTGACCGCGATTCGCGCGCTGGTGGGCGAGCGGTTGGCAGTCTTTGTGGGCGTCGACGACGCCATCGTGGAGGGGATCGCGATGGGCGCATGCGGCTGGGTTGCGGGCCTGGTGAATGCACTGCCGAAAGAGAGCGTCGATCTGTTCAACCTGGCCCGCCAGGGAAAGAGCAAAGAGGCGTTCGAGCTTTACCGCTGGTTTTTGCCGCTGCTGCGCATGGA
>JASHQH010000312.1 GCA_030037635.1 Acidobacteriaceae bacterium | reverse complement strand
CGCTCACGGCAACATTTTTCTGGTCCAGGGCGACTTTTTTCTGTTGGTCGGCGACGCTGGCTTGCTGGTCGGCCCGTTTCTCGGCGGAAACGGCTTCTCGTTTTCCCCGCAGCGCGATCAGCGCGAGCCACGAAACCCCGATCAGCACTGCCACCAGAACCGCGGCCGACGCGGCGATGATTCTCTGGCGCCGCCGTTGCCTGGCCAGCATGAGCCGAGCGGACTCAAGGGCGGCTGCCTCGCGCCGCGCATCGCGGCTGGCTTTGGCCACGATGGCGAGAACGTCGTGGATGAGCTCGAGCCGAACCAAGCCGCCGCGCTCTTCGCGGCGCAGGATACGCCGGTCGACCAGAGTTTGAATTGCCGCCGCGCTGACACCGGGCTCCGCGAGGGCATTGTCGAGAGCGCAACTGTCACGGTAGCCGGCGGCGGTAAGGAGCCGGTCTTCGACGAAGTAGCGTACCCTGACGTCCAGCCCGGCAAAACCCTGATCATAGAATTGCGCGATGATCTGTTGCGTGTTCTCACCCTGGATGAGGTCGGCACTGATCTCTGTTTGCCCGCGGGCAATGCGCTGCTCATTGAGCTCGCGACAGACCAGCGACAGAAGCGCGGGTTCGACCGATATCTCCTCGAGTTGTGTGGGGTCGGCCCACGCCGCACCGCCGACAAACCTGACGATGCGTGCCGCGACAGTTGCGCTGAGCAGGCCGCCTCCTGCCTGGCGGATGGCGTCGGCTGCCCGGTCGCCGCGCATGGGCGTCAGGCGCATGCGGTTTTGCATGATGGGGCGGATGAGGGTCTTGAGGCCCTCGAAGTCGGCCAGATAATCCTCGCGAAAGGTGAATACGATTTTGATGTTCTGGCGCAGCAGATCGAATTGATCCAGGCGCTCGGGGTGCTCAGTGAGTTCGCGTTCAAGTGCGGGCGGCAGCCGGTTTTCAATGAGCTCGCCCAGTTGCTGGAGCAGCACCTGGGTGCGCGCGGCTTGTTCCGGTGTTTGCCGGCCGAGGGTAAAGATCTCCTCGAACTGATCGAAGGCCATCACGGGCACGACCGCACGCCCGTGGGGATTAAGGAACCCGGTGCCGGGGCGATGCAGGTATTGCCAGAAGCTGTCGCCGGGAAGGCTTGCTGTCGCGCTCACCTCGTGGTTCGCGCATTCGGTCCTGAGGGCCTGCCAAACCTGCTCGATGAGCGCGGGCGCCGCAGCATCAAAGGTGAGGCGCAGGTACACCGGCAGATAACCGGCGCGGCGCAGGCGGGGGAATACGCCGGCATTCAGCAGCGAGGATTTTCCCAATCCCGATTGACCGAACAAGACGGTAAGGGGTTCACGTTCGACCAAACGAAACAGCTCATCGGTTTCGGACTCGCGGCCGTGGAAGAACATGCGCGAGTCTTCGGTGAACGGCAACAAACCCGGCCACGGCCGTTCAGCGTCGATGGTGGGAAGCTCGATCATTACTTACCTTGAAGGCGCGCGCGCATGGCATTGAAGGCTTTGACGATTACTTCTGCCTGCTGCGGCTGCAGGCTGCCGCCGGGGGCTTTTTCGATATGGACTGACTTGAAGGACGCGGGGATTTCGGTGCTGGTGAACACGGCAGTATCGTCGATGAGCAAGGGACAAAGGAAAGCGAGGCTGCTGCCGGTGAAATCGAGGCTACGCTCACTGGCCCATGACCATTCTTTGCGAAAGAACCCGGTGCGATGCTCTGCGGTGCCGGACAGCACGGGCACAAACAGGGCGCATTGCTGGATGGCGAGCTGGATGCGGGCCGTATAGTCGCTGCCCCAATCGAGCTGTTCGCGGTCGAGCCAAACGGGCAGTCCGGCGGCCTGGAGTTCGGCCGCGAGCTTGAGGGCGGCGGGGCGATCCTCACTGGCATAGCTGATGAAAAGGCTGCCGGGCGGCATGGTTTCCGGCATGGGGCCCGGTTCGGGCGCCGCGGCTGCGGCGTCGCTGCCCTGGCGTTGCTGCCAGCGCCGGGCGAGTTCGGTCACAAAGGCAACGGGGTCCAGCTCCAGCACTTGAGTTTCGCGGCTGAAGGTGGTGAGGAAAGTGACCAGGGTCGAATCCGATTCGGCGTCGGCGTCGATCAAATACTCAGAGAATCCACGCTCGGCCGACAGCTTGCCGTTCTTGGTGGTGCGCAGAATGAAGCGCGCCAGCCAGTCGGGAAAGCGGCAGCCAAGAAAAAGCAAGTGATTGCGGCCCAGTTCATCGAATAACCGTTCGGGGCGCTTTTCGGGAATTTGCAAGGCGGTGACCCACTCCAGTTCGTCCTCTTCGGCGACCACGTACTTGGGGAGCACGGATATTTTTCCGAAGAGTCCATAAACCACCGGTCCATCGCCCGAGCCGTCGGGCAGGTCGCCAGCCTCGCTGGGATTGAACCACAATTCGCGGGTTTCTGCGCGGCCCCCGAAACGCGCCGCGTTGATGGCCTGAGCAAGAAGATTATCGGTACAAAAGCTCACGTAAAGATTCAGATCGCGTATGCCAGCGAGTTGCAGCAACGGCTCCGGAATCGCAACGGAGAGCTTTCCGGCGAGATCGCCCAACTCGCGATAGACCGATTGCCGCCGGCTACCGGGCATGGCGAGATAGGTTCCTAATACGCGATCGAAGGTAGCGTCCGGGCCGGGATCGGGGAGCTTCAAACGAGCCGCGAGTTGTCGCGTAAGCAGCCGGTAGTAAGGTTCGCGCCGCCCATCATGATCGACGATGACCAGATCAGGACCTACCACGGGTATGACACTGCGTGCCTCGACGTAAGTCAGCAGCTCATCCCAGAAATCGTTCTGATCGGGCATCGGGACCTGTTTTCCTGTCGGCTATGTGCCTGGTGGTATGGAGTATAAATGGATCGCGCGCAAAGAAGAAACGCCGGGCTGGGCTGCGGCAGATGGCGGGATGACCCGTTTTGGCGCCCATGGGTGGGTCAATTTACGGTAAATAAGGATGCAAATTCTCCTGTTTACCCGTAAATCGGAGAGAGTTCTGCGCTCGACTTGAGGTTGCAAAGCCAGCCTGCTTCGGGGGAACGAGTCTGGTTTGTCCTTCCCAACACAGGTCTTAGCCGCATGCCGGTCGCTGAGGGCATCGGACGCCGACTTGACCTGCCCCCACTTTACTCCGGCGTCAGGCGATGCACTCGTAAATATAGCCGTGGCTTACGTATTCAATTCTTGTGTGTTTCGAGTTGAATAGGCTTGGTTTTTCAGAGCCTGCGCGGATCTTGATTCACTGCCGGAACGCCAAGGGGACGGCGGGCGGTGGAAGAAGCCGCACGGCGCACATCGAATGTGCCGATTTATGGAGGAACAACCATGACATGGAAAAAGATGGTGGCCACAGTGGTCATAGCGGCGTGGGGTATGGCCGCGCCCCTGTTCGCCCAGTCTGACCGCGCAACGATCATAGGTACGGTCAAGGACACGTCGTCAGCGGTGGTGCCCGGAGTGCAAGTGCGGGTGACCAACATGAGTACGGACGCGACGGAAATCACGGCTACCGACTCGGCGGGGCTTTATCGGGTCGAGGACCTGCCCGTCGGCAATTACGCTCTCAGTTTTTCGAAACCAGGTTTCAAGACCATCGACCGGAGAGACGTTACCCTGCTCATCAGCCAGGTGGCGGAAATCGATGTGATCCTGCAGGTAGGTGCGACGTCGGAGACGATTGAAGTGACTACGGCGCCGCCGATTCTGCAGACCGAAGATGCGACTGTTTCGGCGAACCTCGACAGCCAGGCGGTGAGCGAGCTGCCGTTGAACGTCCAGGGCAGCCGCAATCTGTCGAACTTCATGTTCGCTTATGTGCCGGGCGTGGAAGGGTCCGATTACAGCTCGCATATTGATGGCGGCATGGCCCTCACCAAGGAAGTGCTGATCGACGGCACCTCGGCGGTTTCACAATTGGGCGGCTACATCAGCGAGTCGCAGCCTCCCATGGAAGCGGTGCAGGAGTTCGAGACCGATACGGCGGGCATCAGCGCCGACGCAGGCCGCAGCGGAGGCGGTGTCTTCCGCTACGAAATGAAGTCGGGCTCCAACAAAATTCACGGTTCGCTGTTCGGATACCTGCACTCCACCGATCTCGATGCCGTCAGCGCATCGAATCACTTGTCGGCGTATACCGATCCCGCCAATGCCGCAGCTTATTTGAAGATCAGCGATTCGCTTTCAGACTGGGGCGGCAGCGAAGGCGGCGCCATCAAGAAGGACAAGCTCTTTTACTTCGCATCCTTCGAGCGTTATATGCAATCGATGTGGAATCTGGGGCCGAACTCGCGCACCGTTCCCACCGATGCCATGATGGGCTTGAATTCAAACGGCACAGTGGGGACGTACGCCGACTTGAGCCCGATGCTTTCAACCAGCGTGCCGGTGAACACGTATGGCGGCGCGCCGGCTATTGATAATTGCGGCAACCCGGTTTACCTGGGCGCCGTCATGGATCCGGCGACGGTTGGCGTCACTCCCGTCGGCACATCGAACACCCCAGCCGGGTTTGGCTGCGTCTTTGTCAGCAATCACATTCCGACCAGCCGCATCAGCCATGTAACCTCGCAGATTTTGCAGCTCTATCACCAGTACTACCAGCCCGAGTCGACCTTGACAGCCAACGATGCCGGACCGGCGTACCAACCCGATCCGTGGTTCCACAACACGCAGTCCAGCATCAAGATGGATTACAACCTGAGCAGCAGGCAGCATATCGCCGGATCGTTCTACTGGGACCAATACCCGCGCATCAACGCCGACCAGGGCGGCGCGTGGTCACCGACGGCGGCCGATGGCGGGCCCCTGGCCAATTCCTACTGGCACAACACCACCGCTCCTGGCGCGCGCCTGAGCGACGCCATCACCATCTCGCCCAATCTGCTGAACACTGTCTACGCAACCTTCAATCGCTTCCGCAATCCCAGCATTGCGGTGTCGCAGACCGGGCACTGGGACGACAAGCTGCTGGGCTACGACGGCGCGGGCAACTTCCCGCTCATCTACTTCGACTCCGGCATGTATTTTGGCAGCGCCAATTACCAGAATGGCTGGAACTTCTCTCCTATCGGCAGCCAGTACAACGATTACTATGCCGGCAATACCTTCATCTATAACGACGAACTGGTATGGAATCGCGGCCGCCACAATATGAAGTTCGGCGTCGAGTTCCGCGCCATGCAGTTCAACTATACGACCGACGACAACACCTTCACGGGCGGTTATCCCATCATCTTCGATCCCACGCAGACAGCGCCCGCCTGGTACGACATCAACTCCTACGACCAGATCGGAAATGCTTTCGCCAGCTTCCTGCTGGGCGACGTCTACAACGCAGAAACCAACAATCCCGACAACGAGTATGGCCGGCGCAAGGTGTTCTCGTGGTACGCGAGCGACGACTTCCGCGTGAATCAGCGCCTCACCCTCAATCTGAGCCTGCGGTGGGATTTCAACAACCCCTACCATGAGAAATACGGCCACTGGTCGAACTTCGTGCTGAATGCTCTCAACCCGGTCACCGGCGAGATGGGCGAGTATCAATACTTGACCAGCGGCAGCCAAACGTTTGAAACCCGCCAGGACTACTTCAATTACTCGCCGCATGTCGGCGTAGCCTACAAGATCACCGAAAAGACGGTTGCCCGCGCCAACTTTGGCGTGTTCTTTACACCGCTGAACATGAACACCTGGGGCGGCGTTCCCTACCAGCAGGACGGCGACGAAGGCTTCCATCCCGTAACGCAAGAGGGTGACTTCGAGTGGGACGGCGGCTACAATCCAACATCGACGCAGGTCAAGACGCCCCAATATACGCAGGCCGACGTGGTCAGCGTCGATCCCCGCTCGCTGACGCCCGGCAACGTGCAGGAGTACAGCGTGGGCGTGCAAAGGCAGCTGGAGAAGGTGAGCGTCCTCGACGTGAACTGGATCCAGAGCCACAGCTACCACCTCCAGAGCGGCATCTTTCAAACCAACCAGCCAACCTTTGCCAACTACCAGAACTACGTTGTGACCGGGAGCTTTCCGTCCACATACAACGGCTACTGGGGCGGCGCGGGGCCGGGCTGGGAGGGCCTCACTCCCTATCCGCAGGCGGAAGCCGGCTACGGCCCGCTGCTCTCAACAGGTGTGCCGCTGGGCAACGCCGATTACAAGAGCCTGCAGTTCACCATCACGCGGCGCGCCGCTCACGGGCTTTCCCTGATGGGGAGTTACAACTGGTCGCGTACGCACGGCGACATCGACAGCGATTTCCAGGAACTCTGGGGCACCGGGTCGCTGCAGAATATCTACGACCTGAAGGACGAAGCCAAGGACATCTCCGACTTCGACGAGACTCACATCGTGAAGGGCTACATTATCTACAACCTTCCCTTCGGGCGGGGTAAGTGGCTGGCGTCGAACGACAGCACTCTAGCCGACGCATTCATCGGCGGCTGGAGCCTCGACGGCGACTTCCACTACGACACCGGCACGCCCATCTCGGTGCACTCGACCAACTACTACGAGGGCTTCAACTCGGTCTACGTCAACCTGGTCTCCGGGTGCAAACTGACGACCGGCACGCGCGCCCTCTTCAAGTCGTTTCTGAACACCGGCTGCTTCCAGAACCCGAACCCCGGCGCCTACGGTGGAGCCGCTCCGGAGCTAGGCAACGGCGGCAACTATCAATCGCAGGTGCGCAATCCCGGCCTTGCGACCGAAGACCTGGGCCTGCACAAGGGCGTGACGTTCGGCCCGGGTGAACACCCCTACGACCTCACTTTCCGCATCGAATTCTTTAACGTCTTCAATCGCGACGCACTCGGCGGTCCCGACACGAACATGGCTGACAGCACCTTTGGCCAGATCATTAGTTATGGCGGGGTTGGCGGGCGCGTTGGCCAGTTTGGCGCGCGGTTTACGTTCTAGAGTATGCAGATTTCCCGGGCGGCTGAACTTCGGCCGCCCGGCGGAATCGGGGCTTCTTGAAGGGGAATTGCCTTTATGCGGGAATGGATCAAGCTTCGGGGCCGCTGTATTCTGGGTCTCGTCATTCTTTTTATGGGCGGCTGCGGCAGCGGCGGAGGGTCAACGTCAACTTCAATAACCCAGGCTGCCGCTCCCACCGTCACTACGGCGGCGGCGCTGAATGGCGCAGTGGTTGTCAGCCTGGCCTCGGCAACGTCGGGCGCAACCATTTACTACACGGTGGATGGCTCTACGCCGACCACCTCCTCACAAATCTACGAAGCGCCTTTCCTGGTGGCTTCAAACCTGACCGTCAACGCCATGGCCACAGCTTCGGGCGACTCCAACAGCTCCGTCACCAGCCAGGCATTTGCACCAAACATTCCGTCGGGCACTTTGGTGTGGAGCGACGAATTCAGCAATACGACGGGCGCCAACGCTCAGCCCAATCCGGCGGTATGGACCTACGATACGGGCGCGGGCGGCTGGGGCAACGACGAGCTCGAGGATTACTGCGGTTGGAATTCTTCAGTCTCGCCATGCACGACTTCGACGCCCAACGTTTACGTGGGCACGGATGGCTATCTGCATATCGTGGCCGAGCAGCCATCGGCAGGCGTGTATACATCGGCGCGGATCAAGTCCGAGGGTCTCTTCAGCTTTCAGTATGGCCGCATTGAGTTCAGTGCGGAGGTGCCTGAGGCGCAGGGATTCTGGCCGGCTGCGTGGCTGATGGGCAACAACATTGTCACCGCTGACTGGCCGGCGTGCGGTGAGATGGACGTGCTTGAGCGCATCGACGCAGCCGGCACGCCCGATTGGAATGAAGGCTCGATCCACGGCACCGGATTTACCGGCGGCAATCTGGGCACCGTTTACGACTTTCCATCTGGACAGACCGCTGCAGGCTGGCATGCCTACGGCATGATCTGGAGCAAAGGCAGCGTGTCCTATTACGTTGACAACCCCGCCGCGCCCTACGTCACCTACACGCCTTCAAGCCTGAGCGGGCTGGGCGGGGCGGCGTGGCCGTTCGATTCCGGGCAGTCCAACTTCATCATCATCAACCTGGCTGTGGGCGGTTCATGGCCCGGGTCTCCTAATAGCAGCACGCCGTTTCCCGCCGAGATGCTGGTGGATTACGTGCGGATTTATACCAACTGAGTTTTTGCTGAATCTTCGGGCTCGCGCTTTTTTGCCGGTGCCGAACAGAAGGAATGGGAACGATGTCCCGATGGAAGCGCTGCCTTGTATGCGCAGTGGTCACGCCGAACCTGATTGCCGCTGTTGCCGCCCAAAGTGCTGCGGCCAAACCAATGCAGAACAGCGATGCGGCCTCCACCGCCCGCACGTTGATCTGGAGCGACGAGTTCAACGGCGGGAATGGAAGCCGCCCCGATCCCGCCAAGTGGGAGGCCGTGAACAACGGCTCAGGCTACGGGAACAAAGAACTCGAATACTATACCGATCGTCCATCCAACGTGCACGAACAGAACGGCAAGCTGGTGATTACGGCGCGGCGGGAACCTTACGTAGGGCGCGACGGCGTGTCGCAGCCGTATACTTCAGCGCGCATCGAATCGCGCGGCCGCTTCGAGCTGAAATACGGGCGTATTGAAGCGCGCATCAAGTTGCCTAAAGGGCAAGGAATCTGGCCCGCATTCTGGATGCTGGGCAGCGACTTCGATCGCATCGGCTGGCCGGACTGCGGCGAGATTGACATCATGGAAAACGTGGGCTTCGAGCCCTCAAAGGTTCACGGCAGTCTGCACGGGCCCGGCTACTCCGGCGGCAGCCCTTTGAGCGGTGCGTACACGTTGCCCGACGACGCTCGCTTCAGCGACAGCTTTCACGTTTTTGCCATCGAATGGGAGCCGCGCATCATCCGGTTTTATGTGGACGGCATCCTCTATGAGACGCAGACTGCGGACAACGTCCCGTCCGGTCATCGCTGGGTTTTCGACCACCCCTTCTATATCGTGCTCAACGTGGCTGTGGGCGGGTACTGGCCTGGCAATCCCGACGCCACCACGTTATTTCCAGTAAGTATGCTGGTGGATTACGTGCGTGTTTACCGGCTCGGTGATGAGCGCGCCGAGAAGGGCAAGCCCTAGCGAACCAGCGTACGCATGATTCCCGCAACTTATTGAAACCATTGTCGATCTCTCTCGCCTGACGGACGGGCCCGGCCCTCGTGGTCTGAAACTAGACCCAATCCGGCCTTTCTAGGCACCTTTCAAAAATGCTATGATTTCACCTTGTAAAAACCCCAGGCCGAAAACCGGGAGCCGCAGCGTGGAAGGCCATGCTGCTGGCTCAACAGGTCGTGTGATCGTCGCGTTTTGCCGGGATGGTGCGGTAGACGAGAATGCAACGTGGCGCATCGTTCGAAGGTGTTGAGAACTCCGAGTGGACTGCGCCTGTCGAGCCGCAACCGAGCTTGCCCTCGAGTGAGAATTTCCGCGAAGAACGCGAGGAGCTCGAGCGCGTTCTGAGCCATCCTGAAATCAGCCGCTCCACCAGTCTGGTTCGCTTCCTCTCGTTCATCTGCAACAAGTATTTCGACGGGCAGACCGACGACATTCGCGAGTACTCCATCGCGGTAGAGGCATTGGGCCGCAAAGAGTCCAGCTTCGATTCCCACGTCGATCCCATCGTCCGCGTGACCGCCCGGTCACTGCGCAAGAAGCTGAGGGAACTTTACAAGACCGATTGGCGCGACCACCCACTGCAGATCGTGCTTCCGCTTGGTCACTACGTTCCGCAATTTGTGCGCCCCGGCGCCGGCGATGCGCAGAGCGCCGCTGACGACGCCGCTCTCGACGCAGCTGAGAACGACAATCCGGTGGCAGGCGCAGCTCAGGATCAGGCCCAACAAGCGGCCGGAACAGCGTCAGAGCTGTTGAGCACCCATCGAGGCACCATCCTTAAGTTCGGGGCCGGCCTGGTTGTGGTTGCCGCCGTGTTTTTCGCGGGGTATTTCTGGGGCACGCATACCCGCCAGCCCGAGGCGCCTGCGACACAAGCGTTCAAATGGGGCGATCCCGTCTGGAGCGACGAGTTCGACGGGCCCGCGCAGCAGCTTCTCGATGCTTCCAAATGGACCTACGACACCGGCAGTCACGACGAGGTCGGGAATCAAGGATGGGGGAACCGCGAAGTCGAAACCTATTGCTCGCCGCATGGCGCCAGTCAGCCGGGTTGCGATCCCCGCCGTCCCAATGCCTTTCTTGATGGCAGTGGTCACCTGGTCCTGCGTGCCGAACGCAACGCCGACGGCGTCTGGACATCGGCTCGAATCACCACCCGGGGACTAAAGAACTTCCAGTATGGACGCATCGAAGCGCGCATGAAGCTCCCCGTTGGCACCGGGTTGTGGCCTGCCTTCTGGATGCTGGGGTCGAACTATCTCACGACCGAATGGCCCGCCTCCGGTTCGGTCACAATCGTGGAGAATGTTTCTCTCACACAGCGTTCCAATGGCCTGGGACCCAACGTGATTCGCTCCACGCTCCACGGTCCCCACTACTCCGGAGGCAACGGCCCGTGGCACGACTATAAGCTGCCCAATGGCGGCCGCGTCGATGACGGGGATTTCCATACCTACGGCATCATCTGGTCGCCGGATATGATGCAGTTCTACGTTGACGATCCGGCGAACATCTTCTTCGTGGAGGATGCGAGCGACCTGCCGGAAGGCGGCGAGTGGGTGTTCGATCATCCCTTCTTCCTGGTGCTGAATCTGGCCGTGGGCGGCGAATGGCCGGGCAGCCCTGACGCAACCACACCAAGTCCGGCTGAAATCCTGGTGGATTACGTGCGGGAATACAAGATTCCTACGGTTCCCGCGCCTTCCATTCAGTGGCAGCCTGTGCAGGTGGCCGCCGGATCTTCGGTGGCGAGTGTCATTACCTTGCATGCGCAAGATTACTCAGGGAGGGTTCATCTGGCATGTTCAGTTGAGCCGGCTACAGCAGCCTGCGCGCTGGCCACTTCGGTGGTTGATTTATCGAGTACGCTCTCGCAGGACGACAGCCTGACCATCTCAACCAACCTGTTCACGGACAAGGGACGCGTAGTGGCGCCAGCCGGCCGTTATAAGCTGACCATCACCGCCACCACCATCAGCGGAGACCACTCGCAATTGACCGTGCCCTTCGAAGTGAATGGGAGTGAATGACCCAGCTACCGCCTGATTGACGTGCTGCGGGGTCCTTCGGGGCCCGGCACACTTCGCGAACAACTGAGCCACGATTTCGCCGACTCTGCCGGTTTGACAATGGACTGGCTAGGACTTGGCCGGCCCCGTAGATTCGCGGATCACAAGTTCCGGCTCCACGGTGATCTGGTCTTGCGGCGGGACGGTATCGTGAATGCGGTTGAGCAGGCTTTGTGTCGCGATGCGGCCGATCTCTTCCAGCGGTTGGTTAATTGTGGTAAGCCGAGGCATGGTGAACGAAGCGGCCTTGATGTCATCGAAGCCGATGACCGACACATCGGCAGGGACGCGGAGATTCACATCCTGCAGGGCGCGAATGGCGCCCATGGCCGAGACATCGTTGAATGCCACCAGGGCTGTGAAGGGCTTGCCGGTGGCCAGCAGCTGCTGCACCACCGGGTATCCGAGTTCGGGCGAAAACAGATCGCGATCCAGACTGACCACCAGCTCGGGCTGGATCTCGACCTGGAGTTTTCGCGCCACCGCCACTAATCCTTCCCAGCGCGCATCGGAGTCGGAACTGAACGGTTGCCCGCGCATAAAGGCAATCTTGCGGTGGCCGAGCGAATGGAGATGGGTCAAGACAAGCTCGGCAGCGCGCAGGTGGTCCAGCAATACATTGGTGACCCCCTGAATGTGGCGATGGCCGGCCACGGCGACCACCGGAACCCCAAGCGGGTGTTCGAGCAGGGTGTCAATGGCAATGATGCCCTGAGCGCCCCGCCCGATGAGCATGCGCGTGTAGTCCTCGACCAGGTTGGGCTTGTGGCGATGGTGGGCCGTGAAGTAAAAGTAGCCGGCTTTCATGAGGTGATCGCCAATGCCGCTCATTACTTGCGTATGGTAGCCGTTGCCCAGCTCGGGAACCAGGATGCCGATGGTCAAAGTGCGCCGGCTGCGCAGCGAACGCGCCAGCAGGTTGGGCTGGTAATTCATCTGCCGGGCGGCAGCTTTAATGCGATCGCGCGTAGACTGTGGAATCGACCGCCCCGGAACATCGTTGAGCACGACCGAAATGGTGGCTGGATTCAGCCCCAGATGTTCGGCCAATTGCTTCAGGCTCACCGGCCGCGCGTCGCGAGAATCCGCACCCTCCCTGCGCCGCTTGCCGGATGTCCCATCTTTCATTGAGGCACCCATCTCCTGGTCTCGCTTTGGCTCTGAAACTTCATTTTACTTCGCTCATTGCGTCTTCAGCGGCTAACATCGAGGTAAATCGCGAGTGCAGTTAGTAGGGGAGCTGCGCCACGCGCTCAGGCGATCGGACAGAGACGACGCCAGCTCCCTCGCGAATGCTGTAGAACCGGTCGGCAGCCAGGTTATCCAATACTTCCCTGGTTCCGTCGGGCCAGAGGATTTCAGCACGATCGAGGCGATCATGAGAGCCAAGGCCGAAGTGAATGCGTAGGTCGCTCTGCGAAAGATAGCTGCCGCCGCTGAGAACCTCGCCAAGCTGCACCAGGTCTCCGGCCGTGGCGCGCACCCGCGCGTTCAGGGCCAGGCGGTTGTTCTTTCCACCCTCGAGCTGAAAGCTGATCCAGTGATTGGACGGTCCGCCTACGGGGCGCAAAATCATTGGTCCGCCAATCAGGTTTTCTACGACGGCCTCGATCCTTCCGTCGTTGAAGAGATCGCCGAGTGCGAGGCCGCGGCTAACTTGCGGGGTCTGGATTGCGGGCCCCACGCGCCTGCTCACATTCCTGAAGGTTCCGTCGCGTTGGTTGAGAAACAGAAGCTTCGGCTCGAGAAACCTTGTGGCCAGATGTAAGCTATCGACCTGGGGATAGACATGTCCGTTGACCTGGAAGAAATCCTGCCAGCCGCAATTCGAAAAATCGACGAATCCATCGCCCCAACCCACAAAACCTTGCGTACCGCGCGCGATGCCCGAGGCGATCGAGGCGTCGGTAAAATTCATGTCGCCATCGTTGCGATAGAGGGCTGTATATTCGACGTCGAAATGCGAGATCGCCAGCGACATGCGGCCGTTGTGGAGGTAATCGCCGAACGCGACGCCCATATTGGCTTGCTCTACTCCGTCCTCATTCGCCGCAACACCCGCCAGAAGGGCGACGTCTTCGAATTTTCCTTTACCGTCGCCCTGGTAGAGATAATTTGCCTCGCCGTCGTTGGTAACAAAGAGGTCGAGGTTTCCATCATTATTAAAGTCAGACCAGATTGAAGTAAGTCCATAGCGCCGTTCAGGATCGTTCACCCCCGCCTGCGCCGACACATCGGTAAATGTTCCGTTGCCGTCGTTATGGTAAAGATTGTCAGGCAAGCCCGGCAGCCCGCGCGGGCCGCATTGCACATCGATCCCCAGGTATTTGCAGGGCTTGCGCGATGAAGCGAACGCGGGCAAGCTGTCAAGATGAAAATCGACGTAATGCGACACGAACAGATCGGTCGATCCGCCATGATCGTCCTGTCCGAAGGCAGCGCCCGTTGCCCAACCGGAATCGCGGTCGAGGCCGCTGGCCTTGGTTACATCGGTAAAGGTTCCGTCTCCATTATTGCGATAAAGCACGACGCCGTTCAGGCATGTTACGAGCAAGTCGGGCCGGCCGTCATTGTCAAAGTCGCCGACCACAGCTCCCATGGCCCAACAGGGGTAACCGACTCCCGCCTTGTCGGTGACATCGGTAAAGGTTCCGTCATGGTTGTTATGATAAAGAACGCTGCGGGCCTTCGCGCCATTTTGAGCCATCTCTACACTTTGTGCATTTGTAAAATAAATATCAGGCCAGCCGTCACCATCATAGTCGATCAACGCCACACCGCCGCTCATTGACTCGGCGATAAACTTGGCCTCGGGACTTGATAAGTGCTCAAAGTGAATGCCGGTCAGGCGAGTTATATCGACTAACTGAGGGTAGTTAGAAAGGGGACCAGTTTCTTTGCTCTCGGCATCGGCCTTTTGGCGTTCAGCGGGCGATAAAGGAGTGGGGGTTCCCATCTGGCCAAAGGCCATGCCGCTCAAGGTGAGGGAAAATGCCACAACGCGCAATGC
>JASHQH010000042.1 GCA_030037635.1 Acidobacteriaceae bacterium | reverse complement strand
CTCCGGCCCGCCCGAGCGTGCAATGGCGCGCAGCATGTCGTCGGTCATGTTGCGCGGCGCATCGCACAGCGCCCGCGCCGCCGAGTGCGAGGCAATCACCGGCGCGCGTGTGATCACCAGCGTGCGGTAAAACGTGCGGTCTGAAACGTGCGACACATCCACCATCATGCCCAGCCGGTTCATCTCGTACACCACATCCTTGCCGAACTCGGTCAGCCCCTCCTTGGTGTGCGGCACGCTGGTGTCGTCGATATCGCCCGAGCTATCGGCCCATCCATTGGAATTGTTCCAGGTGAGCGTCATGTAACGCACGCCCAGATCGTAGTACTCGCGCAGCAGCGCCAGCGAACCTTCGATCGAGTGCCCGCCCTCAATTCCCATCAGCGCTGCCAGCTTGTGCTGCCGGTGCGCCCACTCGATTCCTTCCGGCGTGGCCACGAAGACCATCTTGTCGGGATGCCTGGCCACCTGCTGCTTCACGGCGTCGATCAGCTTCAGCGTGCGGTGCGCATATTGGCCCTTGTACCGGTCGGGCTCAACCCAGATGGAAAAGAACTCCGCACCCAGGTTCCCTTCGCGCGCTGTCTCCAGGTTGAATTCGCCGCCATTCAGCGGATCGCCGAGATCGAAGTGCTCGTCGACAAAGCGCTGCGGTGTGTCGGCGTGGGTATCGATCACCAGCGCGGACTTGTGAACCGCTCCGGGGTTTGATGTTTTCGATTGGGTCATGGTTTGGGGTTGGGCCTGTGGGGCCCCATTCTGGCCCCAGGACGGGGCCGCAAGAGCCGTAAGAAACAGGGCAAACAACGCAACGTTGCGCATAGGCTTGCGATGAGTGTATAACGCCGGCTCGCTCGCAGGCATGCGCTGGTGTGGAAGATTTGATAACGGCATGCGAAGTGCCTTCCGCAGCGCCTCCGGGCCAGTCAGCGAGCAGAGCCCCACGGCGAAGCTGTAATCTGGTTTTTTCCTGGCGAGAGCTTTTTGCGGAGGGCAGATGAAGGTTCTTTTTATCGGCGGCACCGGAATCATCAGTACAGCTTGCACCAAACTGGCCGTGGAACGCGGCATCGAGCTGACCCTGCTGCGCCGCGGTCAACGAGCCGCAAGCATTCCCGATGCTGTGCGCACCCTGGCCGCTGACATCGCCGACGAGGCGGCGGTTGCGCGAGCTCTTGGCGACCGGAAGTTCGACGCCATCGTCGATTGGATTGCCTTCACGCCGGCCGACGTGGAACGCGATATCCGCCTCTTTCGCGATCGCACCGTCCAATACATTTTCATCAGCTCGGCCAGCGCCTATCAAAGGCCGGTGAGCCAGTACTTCATTACGGAATCGACGCCGCTCGCCAATCCTTATTGGCAATACTCGCGCGACAAGATCGCCTGCGAGGAGAGGCTGATGAAGGAGTACCGCGAGAGGGGTTTTCCCATCACCATCGTGCGTCCCTCGCTTACCTACGGAGACACGCAGATCGTTCTTGCGGTGAATAACTGGCAGAAACCGTATACCGCGCTCGACCGCATGCGGCGCGGCAAAAAAGTGATCGTTCCCGGCGACGGCTCGTCGCTGTGGGTGGTCACCCATAACAGCGATTTTGCTCAGGGCCTGGTGGGCCTGCTCGGGTCAAGCCAGGCCATCGGTCATGCTTTTCATATCACCAGCGACGAAGTCCTCACCTGGGATCAGATCTACACCATCACGGCCCGCGCCGCCGGGGTTGAGCCGCGCATCGTTCACATCGCATCGGATTTTCTGGGTGCATGTTTGCCCGATCTCGTCGGCAGCCTCACCGGCGACAAATCCTCGAGCGTGGTCTTTGATAACAGCAAGATCAAGCGCTTTGTGCCCGGCTATTGCGCCAGGGTTTCATTTACCGAAGGCATCGCGCGCACCGTCGCCTGGTTCGACGCCGCCGCGGAGCGGCAGGTTGTCGACGAACAGGCAAACGCCGCATGGGACAAAATCATCGCCGCCTACGAGAACGGCCTTGAAGACGCCATGCACAGGTTGCAGCGTTAACGGGTTCGTTGCCTGCCCCTCTCGGCTGCCGCTCAGCCCCGTAGAATCCGCACTACAGAGAGGATGGTGCTCCAACTGCGTGTGGTGACCTGCGCACCGAAGATCCCGTCGAGCCGGCCCAGGTAGCCGATGGTTTTCATGTGGCGCCGGTACACACCAAACACCACCCGGCGTTTCCAGCCGATGACGCGCACGTACCACTCCTCACCTTCGGGAATCGCAATCGGAGGGGCGGGCTTGGAGCGTCCGGCTTTCGACAGGATGCTCACGAACTGAACCGCGTCCGGCCGCATTGGCTCAGACGCAAACGGCTTCTCCATTTCCAGCCGGAGAAGATCCTTGCCATCGCAGACCGCAATTTGGGCTTCGAACGGCAATTTGCGCCGCAGTTCGGCCAGGAAGCGCGCGCGCGGCCCCGGCTTTCGAACCACCAATGTGCCCGCAGCGCCCACATTCACCACGTCGTAGGCCTTCAGTTCTTTGGCCAGAACGCTGGGGCGAAACCTCCGGCGCCCTCCCACGTTGATCCCTCTGAAAAAAACCACCAGCGCCATCGCATGCCACCGGATGCGATTATTGCATCCGCCGGCGCGACGAAGGCATCCCGGACCCTGGCACCGTGTCCGAAACCGAACAGGAATTTGCATTTATGGACAAGCCGGGAGCGAAACCTCGAGGACGCAGGTTCGGCTATCGCCTTGTGCCGGCTTGAATTGGTGCTGGTTTTGATGGCTCCGTGTGCATGGCAATTGAATTGCTTATTTTTGAGGCGAAACCCGGCATCAGCGAGGAGGTCACAATGGCCTATTTTGAACGGATGCGTGACATCGTCTCCGAACCGTTCAGTTCCGACATCATCCGGCAGCGTACGGCGTCAGGTTGGCAGATGGTTGCCATCGAGTGGCGCCGCGAACTGCCCAATGCGGAAGCTCCAGGCGAGGGGGAATTCGACGAGGCCGTTCCCTACGGGCTGCGCATCTCAGACGATTGCAAGCGGCTGGAAGCCGACCCCGGCGAGCACGAGGTGTTGGTGCTGATGATGGACCTGGTGACGCAGGATTTTTCTTATGCGGAGATCGTTGCCAGGCTGAACGAAAAGGGCTATCGCATGAGGAACGGCCAGCCCTGGAATCGTGTTGCCGTTTTCCGGATGGTTCCACGGCTCATCGAGGTCGGACCGAGCTTCTTCTCGTCGGACGAGTGGGCCGAACGCCCCCAGCTCTTCGAACATCCACGCGCAGCGGAAGAATCCGATCAGCCCGCGAAACAATCCCACACCTGGCGCGGTCTCTTCGGCCGCGGGCCACGCACCTAGGCCTCGCTGGACGATGTGAGTTGGAGCACTGCATGCAACTGAGGTCGGCAATACTCTGATTCCCCGAGAGCAAAATTCCGATTGGAGGCGGTCATGGTTGAACTGCTCCAGGATGTACGCTTTGCCTTGCGGCAACTGCGCAAGAATCCCGGATTCACAATTACGGCGACGGCCATGCTGGCAGTTGCCATCTGCGCTAACAGCACGGTTTTCAGCTGGATCAGCGGCACCATGCTGCACCCCATTCCCGAGGCGCAGGATACAGGCCGCTTGGTGAGCGTGATGCGCGGCGAATGGAGCACGTCGCCTTCGCCGCCGCTCTCGTACCTCGATTACCGCGATCTGCGCGAGCAGAATCACAGCCTCGTGGGCATGCTCGCCTACAACCACGACTGGATCGCGCTGACCCACGGTGGAATCATGCCGGACCGGATCTATATCGCCAATGTCTCGTCGAACTTCTTCGAGCTTCTGGGCGTGAAGCCGCTTCTCGGGCGGTTCTTCCTGCGCGAAGAGGAAACGCGTCCCGATGCCATTCCCTATATTGTGCTGAGTTACTCGTTGTGGAGGACACGCTTTGCGGCCGACCCCGCGATTGTGGGCAAGCCGGTCGAGATCGCACGCCATACTATGACGGTGATCGGCGTGGCGCCGGAGGGACTTATCGGGGCGATGCCGGGGATTCGCGAGGATGCGTGGCTGACGTTGAACTCGATTGGGACGGCTACGTACCAGATGACCCATCGCAGTGCCTCTCACTACGACGTGCTGGCGAGGCTGCGGCCGGGTGTAAGCCGGGAACTGGCCACACGGGACCTTAAGACGATCATGCAGCGGATTGTGGCGGCGTATCCCAACGATCATCCGGGCCGGAACACCATCATCCTGGACCCCATGTGGCGCTCGCCCTTCGGCGCCAACGGCTACATGGCATCGTCACTGCCCGCGCTGCTGGCGATTGCCGGCGTGGTGCTGTTGCTGACCTGCGTGAATGTGGCCACGCTCACACTCGTGCGGTTTGTGTCGCGGCGGCGGGAAATTGCCATTCGCCAGTCGCTCGGCTCGGGCCGCGTCCGCCTGGCGCGGCAGATGATCATCGAGGGCGTCGCGATCTCTCTCGCTGCGGGCGTTGCGGCGTTGTTGCTGACGTCGTGGACCGCCGGCACTTTCTCCGACTTCATCCCACCCAATGCCAATCCAATCGTCCTCAATGGCTCTTTGGACAAAACAGTTGTCCTCGGAATCATGATTCTGGCTTTGCTGGCGAGCCTGGCATGCGGAGCCTTCCCCGCCTGGCGCTCGTCGCGTGTGCCAGCCGCCGAAGTGTTGAAGGAGGAGTCGGCCAGCGTTTCCGGCGGCTTGTACAACCGGCGCCTGCTCAGCGCGTTGGTAGTGGCCCAGATCGCCCTGTCGGTTGCCCTTCTCGTGGCCTCGGCGCTGCTCCTGCGCACGCTGCGCAACATCGCCACGGCCAATCCGGGATTTGAACAGGGCCACATTCTGACCGCCTCAGTGGGTCTGAATATTGCAGGCTATAGCGACGCCCACGCTGAGATCATCCGCCACAAGATTCTCGATCGCGTGTCGGCGTTGCCGGGCGTTACGATGGCGTCGCTCACGGACTGGATTCCGATGGACTTTAACCGGAAGAGCGCGCTGGCTTATCCCGAAGGCTATGTGCCGCGGCCGCATGAGTCACTGGAGGTGCGCAGGGCCGAGGTGACGTCGCGGTACTTCGAACAGCTCGCAATCCCCATTCTCGAAGGGCGCGAGTTCGCCCCGGACGACAATGAGAAGGCTCCGGCAGTGTTGATTGTCGACCAGACGGCGGCCAGCCACTACTGGCCGGGCCAGGATCCGCTGGGCAGGAAACTCATGGTGTATAAGCACTCCTACACGGTGGTGGGCGTGGCGAAAAACACCACGCACCAGTTCATGAACGAGCCGCCCGAGCCCATGATCTACCTGAGCTTCTTTCAGGAGGCAGACAACGAGACCATCGTGCAGGTGAAGGCCCGAGGCGATCCGGCTGACCTGGCGCAACCGGTAGAGCGTGCAATCCACGAAATCGATTCGCAGATTCCGGTCTTTGATGTGCGCACCATGCGCGAGACAACCCAGATGGGGGGCATCTTCGCAGTGATGCAGAGTACGTTTGCCGCCATGTTCGCCCTGATTGCACTCGTCCTGGCCGCGACCGGCATCTACGGCGTGGTGGCGTATCGCACGGCGCTGCGCACACACGAGATCGGCATTCGCGTGGCCCTCGGCGCTTCGCTCGGGGACGTTTTAAGGCTGGTGCTGCTGCAGGGGCTCTGGCTGACGGTGGTTGGGCTCGGTTTGGGACTGGTGCTCTCGCTCGGCCTTACGCGCTTCATCGGCGCATTGCTTTACGGCGTCGGCGCCAACGATCCGCTCACCATCATCGTGGTCGTGGCGCTGCTGGCAGCGATCTCGCTAGTGGCATGCTACCTTCCGGCGCGGCGTGCGATGCGCGTCGATCCTGTTGCCGCCATACGCGAGCAGTGAGCGGCAGTCTCAGACTCGCCGGATGGGCATAAGGCATCTGGGTGCCAGGGCACCCTTACCCACTTCGCGGTGATGAAGTAGCAATCCCCCTTCCCGCTGATACGGATGCTTCTCCGCGGACCAATCTTCGGATTGCCTGCGCACACCGGGCGCTATTTTCACCCACTGTTCATACTTCGGCGTGGGCCATGTTGCATCTATGGGAAACAGAGTAGCAATGCGTTTCCCCCAGGAGCATTTTCCATTCCACGCCATTTTTCCGGCTCGTTTCTGTGTCTCGGTTTTCCTTTCGTTCCTCCTCCTTCCTATTCAACGGCTTTGCGCGCAGCAGGCGGCAACGGATGTGTGTCCGCGGCCGCAGCCGGGCAGCGTTGTGGCCGAGCCGGTGGATTTGCGCAGCAAAAGCGGCGTTCTCGAACTTCAACTGATTGCGCGCAATGTAAAGGAAAGCGACGGCCGCAGCCGCTACTGTTTCACCGACAGCAACGGGCACGAATCGCCGACGCTTCGCGTGAAGCCGGGCGACCTGGTGATTCTGCATCTTCGCAACCAGATGACCGGCGTAGACGGCAAGACAGCGATGCCGCAGCATGCGCACTCAATGAGCATGGAGCAGAGGGGATGCACGGCGAGCCAGGAAATGAGCCTGATCGCGACGAATCTGCATTTCCATGGCACGACGATTCCGCCCGCATGCCACCAGGACGATGTGCTCAGGACGATGATCCAGCCCGGCGATCCACCCTTTACATATCGCTTTCGTGTACCGAAGGATGAGCCGCCGGGGCTCTACTGGTATCACCCTCACATCCACGGCTTCACCAAACCACAGATCCTGGGCGGAGCATCCGGTGCGCTGATCGTGGAAGGAATCGAGCGCGCCAAACCTGAACTCGCCGGCCTTCCTGAGCGCGTTCTGGTGATTCGCGACGAGGATCTCGCCCATCCCGACGCGCCGCCCTCGAAATTCGAGCCCCCAGTCCCCAAATTTTTCGTCGATCGCGACGGCGACGCCGCCAACACCGGCACCGGATTTGGAAAGCCCGCCAAGGATCTTTCCATCAACTACGTTCCCGTGCCATATCCCGATTATCCGCCCGCGGTCATTCGCATGCGGCCCGAAGAGCGGCAGCTTTGGCGCATCCTGAATGCGTCCGCGATCACCTACCTCGATATCGAGGTTCTCTTCAACCGCAAGCCACAACCGCTCGGCCTGGTTGCGATGGATGGGGTGCCCATGGGGCTGGGCGTGCCGGGGGCAGCGGGCGGAACGCTGCCGCCCATCGACTGGCAGATGCATCTTGGCATTCCCCCCGGAGCGCGCGTCGAATTTGTCATGCAGGGACCGCCCGCGGATGAGACCGGCATGCTTGTCACCAAATCGGTAGATACCGGGCCCGGCGGCGAAAACGATCCCAACCGCGCCCTGGCGCATATCGTCGCAACTGCCGATGCGCCGGAGCCTCGATCGCAGCTTGCAAGCTCGCCTCCGCCGCTTCCTCCGCCTTCGCGTCCCTGGCTGGGCGATGTGCTGCCTGTGCGGGTTCGCCACCTTTACTTCTCTGAGAAGCTCGACAATCCCGACGACCCCACCAGCGCCGTCGAGTTCTACCTGACCGTGGAAGGCCAGACACCCAAGATGTTCGACATGAGCTCAACCACCCCGAACATGGTGGCGCAGCAGGGAACCGTAGAGGACTGGATCATCGAAAATCGCACCAGCGAGCTGCATGCATTTCACATCCACCAGCTCCATTTCCTGCTGCTGGATTACAACGGAATTTCAGTCCATGAAAATTTCCTTCGCGACACAGTCAACGTTCCCTACTACAATGGCCGCCAACTTGCATACCCGAGTGTCCGCGTCCGCGTCGACTTCCGCGGCCCGAATGTCGTGGGCACTTTCCCCTACCACTGCCATCTGCTCGAGCATGAAGACAAGGGCATGATGGGAACCATCGAGGTCGTTCCGCCCTCTTCTCCGCTGGGCCGGACTTCGAGTGCCGCCGGCGCTGGCGGCTCAAACCAGCCGGCGCGATAAATGAAATTGTTTTTTGAAGATCATGCCGCGCTTGAGAAATTTTTTAACTGAAAACAAAAACCGTCAGGCAACCTTCTGCGGACTCAGAAAGTTTCATCCCCTGTTTACCCGGACCAGGATCGGCTCGCGTTATTCTCCCCGCGTTGAGATCGAATCTCAACCCAGGAACATATAGAAAAACAAAAACACTCCGCGTGTCCCTCCCGGCGTTGAGCTCGAATCTCGGCCCAGGAGCATATAGATGAAATGTAGGATTACAAGACAAGTCGCAGTTACTGCCCTGAGGACAATTCGCTCGGGGCTCGTCTTCGCCGCAATGTTGCAGCTTGCGTTAGGCAATACATTGGCAAGCGCACAGTCCCCGATCTCAACCCGCGACAATGTCACCGTGACTCCGATCAAGCACCTGATCGTGATCATTGGTGAGAACCGCAGCTTCGATCACGTCTTCGCCACCTATGTTCCCCGAAACGGTCAAACGGTCTGGAACCTTCTGTCGGAAGGAATCGTCAATGCCGACGGAACGCCGGGACCGAACTTCAGCAAGGCGGAGCAGTTCGCCGCTACCGATACCTCGAATGATGCATTTCTGCTCAGCCCGCAGCAGCAGGCGTTCCCCAATAATCAACTGCCGATGCCGTTGGCCGGCGGCCCCAGCGGGGTCAATGGATATTTTTCCGGCTCCAACCCCTGCGACACTCCGGCAGGACAAACTCCCCTCACTCCCGTTCAATGCGCTCAGATTTCAGAAGACGGACTGCCCACGCAAACCTACTACGCAGATCTGGCCAGCGGCGGCACGGGCCTGGAATCAGGAACTCCGGACGCGCGAATTACGGATTACTCTACGTTGCCTGCAGGTCCGTTTCAATTGACCAATGGCAATACCTTCACCTATAACGACTATTCGGCCAGCCCGGTTCACCGCTTCTATCAGATGTGGCAGCAGCTGAATTGCAACCTGAATCAGGCCAGCAGTTCGAATCCGTCGGGTTGCGATGCAAAGTTGTTTTCGTGGGTCGAAGTGACGGTGGGGGCCGGCACCGATGGCGTTACCCAGCCGCCGCTGTGCGCCTCTGACGGAGACGCGCTGCCCTGCTTCACCATCAATTACCTGCCCAGCCTGCCCAAGGCCGACACCACCGGCGAAGGCTCATCCTCGCTCGGTTTTTTCAACGTTCAGAATGGCGATGTGCCCTACTTCAAGAGTCTCGCCGACAACTTTGCCATGAGCGACAACTTCCACCAGTCCGTTGACGGAGGCACAGGCGCCAATCACATTATGCTCGGCCACGGGGACGCCATCTGGTTCAGCAATCCTGATGGAACTCCCGGCGTGCCGCCCAACAACCAGGCGGTATACACCGAACCTTACGATGGCGAGGCCAATCCGGATCAGGGCGCCGTGAGCGAAATTGAAAACCCCAATCCTGCGCCGGATACCAACAACTGGTACACCGAAGATGGCTACGGCGAGAGCGGCAACGCCGGGACTCCTCCCAGCCCGATTCCCCCGGCCTATCCCGTTTCGCCGGTCTATGGCGGAGGATCCTATAGCGAATGCTCGGATACGAGCCAGCCCGGCGTTGGTCCAATCGTGAACTACCTCCAGTCCTTGCACATCGATCCCCGCTGCCAACCGAACCACTATTATCTGTTGAACAATTACGACCCGGGCTGGTTTGGCAATGGCGCAAACGCCTACACCGATCAGAATCCGGCCAACACTCCCTTTACCATTCCACCGTCCTCGACGCCCAGCATCGGAGACGACCTCAACGCCAATGGCATTTCCTGGAAGTATTACGGCGATCAGTGGAACAACTACGTCAACGATCCCTACCAGCTGAACTACGGAGTCAATGGCCCCAACGCCGACGAGTATTGCAACATCTGTAATCCGTTCCAGTACGATACTTCGATCATGGCGCACCCGGATCAGGTGGCAGCGCACATTCAGGACACTGTTAATCTCTATCAGGACATTCAGAACAACACGCTTCCTGCCGTCTCCTTCGTCAAGCCAAGCGGCTATGTCGACGGTCACCCGGCGTCGTCGAAGCTGGATCTTTTCGAGGGCTTTACGCAAAAGATCGTCGAGATGGTCCAGAACTCGCCCGAATGGCAAAACACGGCCATCTTCATCACCGAGGATGAGGGCGGCGGCTATTACGACTCCGGTTACGTCCAGCCGCTGGACTTCTTCGGCGACGGCACGCGAATTCCGCTCATCGTCGTGTCGCCATACTCAACCGGCGGCCGTATTTCACATGAGTATGCCGACCACGTCTCCATTCTCAAATTCATCGAACGCAACTGGCAGATCGGCCCGGTTACAAACCGCAGCCGCGACAATTTCCCCGATCCTCAAACCGCGCCAGGCAATCCATATGTGCCCGTCAACGGCCCGGCGATCGGAGACCTGTTCAGCCTCTTCAATTTCCCCACCCATCACTGACGAAACATTGGCCATTGGCGCATAGGGCCGGAGCTTTGTCGAGAGCTCCGGCCCTTGATTTGTATCAACCCGCTTCGCTGCGAAAATTTCAAGTTCACCATTGCCGGTCAATCGCCGCTGTCTCGATCACATCCCCCAAGCGTCGGTTTCCTGGTGGAATGGCGACACCCATTTGCCGGCCTTCCTTTGCCACAGCGACGTGGCGATAACTTTCCCGGCTTGCTTCTTGCCCGAGCAGGTAGCGTCCTGCGTGGCGGTGTAGGTCATCAGCACGGTGTCCTTGTCGAGCCACAAATAGGAGAAGCCCGCGAGCAAGAAGCTTTTGACGTTGCAATCCGGACCCGATATGCCTTGCAGAACTTGTTGTTTACCTCTTGCGACGTTTCCGTCGGCGATATCGATGGCGTCCTCGGGTGTCATGTTTTCGACGGGCTTGGCGTTGTGATCCTTCCAGCTCTGCCAGCCGAGCTGTTCCTTGGCTTCAAGAGCCTTCTCGACCCCTGCATTGGTCTGGGAGTACAGCTTCAGTCCGGGTAACAGCAAAACAAAACCAAGTGCCACCAACAGGATTCGACGCATGTTTCCTCCTCCAGTCTCACGTTGCGGAGAGAAATATAGGTTCTGGATGAAGGCCCTGTCAAGAATTTCGCTAGACTGGCTGAACGCCCGGCAAGCTTCGACAATCCAAGCCCGGCGCACGAACGCGCTTGATCACAGGGACCAAACTCAACAAATTCTCCCTGGAGGGCATCGCCGCTCAATCGCCGAGTGAAATTGCCGGTTTGCCCGCCAGCCGTTCGCTAATGTGCTCGCCCACCCGGTCGGCAAAGCTGCCTTGCTGCCCAACCGTCATGTTCACCAGCACCACTGCGCCGTAGTCTCCCTTGGGATTGAAGAACGCATAGGCGCTGTATCCGCCGGTGGCGCCGTTGTGCCAGTAGTTTCCCGTTGTCGAATCGTAGAGCCAGGCGAGCGCAATCCGCAGGCTACCGGCATCGGCGCGAAGTTCGTGGTCCTGCACCAGCGCGGCGGAGATGGTCTTTGCCGCTGCCGGCGCGCCGGCCGGCTTCACCGCATCGGGGTGCAAATTGGCTTCAACGTAGATCAGCATGTCGGATGCGGTGGAGCGGATGGCGCCTGCTCCCGCGAAAGCATCCAGATCCCACGCGTGCGCGGGCTGATGATCACCACTGTGACCGGGCAGAAAGCGCGCCTGCTGCGCCGCCGAAAGCGCAATCGCGGTATCATGCATGCCCAGCGGATCGAGCACCTCCTCTTTGAGGAGCTGCGGATAGGATTCTCCCGCGCGCACCGACAGCGCCTGGCCCAGCAACCCAAATCCATAATTGCTGTAAAGAAACGTGGTCTTGTCCGGCTTGGCCACGCCGTGTTCTTTGAGGAAATCGTACATATTTGCGGCGTGATAATCGGCGTAAGGGTTGCTGTCGTTGGCCGGCTTGAAATTATCGGGCATGCGCGGCAGTCCCGAGTGTTGTGTGGCCAGATCGAGCAGCGTAATCTCAGCGCCGGCCGGTTTCTCGACCGTGCCCGGCGGCAGCAGTTCGCGCACCGGATCGTCAAACTTCACTTTGCCCTGTTCCACCATCTGTGAAAGGATGAGGCCGGTGAAAGTCTTGGTGATCGAACCAATCTCGTAGATGGAATCCGGCTTGGCTGCACCGTAATTGAAATATCGCCGCACTCCGTGATCCACCACTGCAATGGAAACGCCCGTGCCTGTCGACGGCGCCAGTTCGCCTGACTTGAGCGCAACCGCCAGATCGTGATCGAGCACCGGTCCGAGATCTGCCGCGTGAACAGGCGCCATCGCGGGATCGAACGTGGGCGGCGGAATGGGCTTGGCGCCAATCTCTTCTTTCTGCCGGGCGAGCGTCAGGGGCAGGGAATTGCTGTTCTGGCTCCAGGTGCCCGCCAGCGTATTTCCGTCAGCGGAAAGTTTGCCCGCGTAGTGACCCTTCACCACCGGCACGTCGAAGGCGAAGTCATCGCCGCTGAAGGTGACAGCCGCGCACTCCAATCCCATGGCGTGCTGGTCAAGGCTGTCGAGCGAGCAGTATTCCTTTCCGCTGTTGTCGCTTCTCACATGCACCTGAATGCGCAGCGACGTGCTGCCGGCCTGCAAGCTGCCCAGCCAGATGCCATCCACGCGCGAAGGCTTGGACGCGGGCACAAACGTGTCGCGCGTAAACACCAGCGGCGTGGGGCTGCCCTGGTCCCACGTGCCGGTCAGAGTCTTGGTGTCGGCTGAGACCGTTCCTTTCCATGTGCCGTGCACAATCGGCACCGCAAAGCTGAGATTTTCACCCTCCAGCTTGAAGTCTGCGCAGGCCAGGCCGTTCGCACCCTGGTCCGGGCTGTCCATGCTTCCGCTCAGCGTTCCCGATGCGTCAAATTTCACGTGCAGCCGGACGTGCAGCGGGCCAAGGGTTCCCAGATAATCGCCGGCAATATTGGGTTTGGTCTGCGCTCCAACAGCCGCGGCTGCAGCGCCCAGGCAGAAAGAAACAAGCACGCCGATGAAGACGAATCGCGTCAAAACCATGACGATTCCCCACTTCCATGGAAGGATTTCGCAGTTGCACTGAATATAGCGCACCGGCCGCGCACATTTATTCGGCGCGCAAGGCGTGCACCGGATCGACCGCGGCCGCCTTGCGCGAAGGCAGGTAGCAGGCAACCAACGCAATCAGCAGAATGGCCACAGTGGCGAAGCCGTAGGTCCACAGATCCACGGGGCTCACGCGGAAGAGAATCGAGGCCATCAGGCGCATGGTGCCGCAGGCCACCGCGATACCGGCGGCGATGCCGATTGCGGTCAGCACCAGTCCCTGGCGCACAAACATGCCGGTGAGCGTCTCACGTTGTGCGCCCAATGCCATGCGAATGCCGATCTCGCGCGTGCGCTGCGAGACCGCGTAGGCGATGACGCCATAGATGCCGAGCGTGCCCAGCAGCAGCGCCATGCTTCCCGCTACGCAAAGGATGACCAGCATGAACGACGTGCGCGCCATCGACTTGGTGTAGAGCACGCCCAAAGTTGTCTGGTCGGCGAGCGGCACTTCGGGATCGACGGCCCATACCGCCTGCTGAATTTCCTTGCGGAACGCAGCTTGGCCGGCGCGCGGCGAGCGGATAACAAAATTCGCGTCGCGGCGCACCATCTCCTTTTGCGTCTCAAAATTGTCCTGGTAGAGCGGCCAGTAAATCGCGCTTGAGGGCGGCTGGCTCACTCCGTCATCGTAAACATTGCCCACCACACCGATGATTTCGTGCCATGGGTCGGTGGTGCCCACACGGACAAATTTTCCGATGGCATCGACCGGCGATCCCCAGTAATCGCGGGCAAAGTTCTCTGAGATGATGGCAAGCGGTCGCTTCTGGAACTCTTCGTCCCACGTCATATCGCGGCCGGCGAGGAGCGGTGTGCCCACGGTGGAGAAATAGCCCGGGGAGATGAACTTGAAATTGCGTATCGGCGCCAGCTCGCCTTCCTTATAGACGTGATCTTCGGCGTAGACCGGGTCGAAGGAACCATCGCCCGACATCGGGATATCCGTGGTGAAGGCGACCGAGGAGACACCGGGGATGGCTGCGAGCTGATTGAAAATGGCCTGCTCGGTGCGCAGCACGCGCTCCATCTGCGTATCGGGTATCTGCGTATTGGGGATGTAGATGCTGAAGACTTCAAGCGTTGCCGGATCGGAAATCCCGGGAGACACCTGCGCCAACGCGCGGAAGGTGCGGATCATGAGGCCGGAGCAGATGAGCAATACCAGCGCCAGAGCTACCTGCACCACGACCAGAACTTTGCGGGCGCGGTGGCGTTCGCGGCTCTGGCTCAGCGAGCGCCCGCCTTCGCGCAGGCCGGTGCTGGCCGTTACGCCGGAGTACTTGATGACCGGAATCATGGCGATGACCAGACTGACAAACAGAGCCAGGCCCAGCGTGAACAGAAGTACTGGAATGTTGATGCCAATCTCATTCAGGCGCGGCAGGCCGGTGGGCGCAGCCGCCACCAGGATCCGCAACGCTCCATCGGCGAGAGCCAGGCCGATGAGGCTGCCCGCCAATCCCAGGGTGAGGCTTTCCACCAGCAGTCCGATCGTGATACTGCCGCGGCTGGCGCCCAGCGCAGAACGCACCGCCAGCTCCTGCCGGCGTCCTTCCACGCGAACCAGCAGCAGATTGGCTACATTCGCGCACGCCACCAGCAAAACGATGCCAATGGAGCCCATGATGACCCAGAGAACATTGCCGATGTCTCCCACCACGTCGTTCTTGAGAGGGTGAACGTCGGGCGTGAGGTGCGACTTCGCGAAGATCTCCGCGCTGAAACCCTCCGGAGCGGGAAAGCTGCGGATGGCGATAGGAACCAGACGGGCCAGGTCGGCATTGGCCTGCTGCAGCGTGACGCCGGGCTTGAGGCGCGCCACGCCGGTATAGCTGAAGTGACCCAGCTTGGTCTTGCTGCGGTCGAGCTGCATGGGAATGACAAGGTCCGTTTCCCTGAAATCGAGAAAGTTGAAGTTCTGGGGGAGGACTCCGATAATCTCGTGCGCGCTGCCGTCGAGCGTGATGGTGCGGCCGACGACGCGCTTGTCTCCACCGAAGCGGCGCTGCCAGAAGCCATAGGTGAGCAGGACTGTATTCGCCGCGTTGGGCTGATCGTCCTGCCGTGTAATGAGCCGGCCAAGCTGGGGCTTGACGCCCAGAAGCGGCAGAACCCCGTCGGTCACGTAGACACCCTGCAGGTGTTCGGGCTGCCCGGTACCGGTCAGGCTGAAATCGTCGTTCTGGTAGAGGCCGATGTCGTCCAGGGTCGTATTCTGCTCCCGATCAATGAAGTAGAGGAACGGCGCCATTCTGAGACGAGGAATGTTCACGCCGCGGGCGCTGTTCCACACGCCCACCAGCTGCTGCGGCTGGGGATACGCGAGGGGTTTGAGCAGCACGCCGTCAACCACACTGAAGACCACCGTATTGGCACCGATGCCGATGGCGAGAGTCAGCAGAGTGACTCCGGTGAACAGCGGCGCGCGGGCCAGCCTGCGAAAGACTTGCTTCCATTGACTCTGCCTCAACTGACCTAGGATCGATGCCAAGCGCAGCCTCCTGGTGTGTGGGAACGAGGAATGAAGCGACCGCGCAAAGACGCGGTGTCTCCGTGTTGATCCAACGCAAGTAGCGTGCCATTTCACGATCCTCTACTTCAAAGATTCCACGCGAGTTAGCGACCAAGGCAAACAGCAGGGCTGTCCGCTCTTACAAGGGACTGTCCGCAAATGAACGATGCGCCGCGTGCCACGCCCTCGTGCTCGTGATGAGGCAGCGTTCGCATTGCAGCGCACAGCCCGTCACGATACCATGATGAGAGCGAATCGCTTCGTGCATCGGCATTGGAACCGGGCCCTCAAAACGGCTCCAGTGAGGCCTTTGACAACGAAGGAGTTTTTTTGAAGTGCGGAAGTGGTGAAATTGGCAGACACACCATCTTGAGGGGGTGGCGCCGAGAGGCATGCGGGTTCAAATCCCGCCTTCCGCACCATCATTTTTGCGTCCGAGCCTGTCGCTCGTGCCTCAGGCAAGCGGACCCGATGGGAAAGTAGCTGAACCAATGCAAATTCTGTTTTACGTCGTCCTCACCGTGCACATCATCGTGTGCTTCTTCCTGATCGGCGTGATCCTCATTCAGCAGGGCCGCTCCGCCGATCTAGCCGGCGCTTTCGGCGGCCAGGGCTCGCAAACGGCCTTCGGTCCTCGCGCCGCGGCCAACGTGCTCACCCGGCTCACCACCTGGTCGGCGGTCATCTTCATGTGCACGTCCATCTGCCTCGTGGTTCTTTTTGTGCGCTCCACGGGCATACACTCGGTTACCGAGGGTTCGCACTCCGCCCCGGCCAGCGCTCCCGCCAAGCCCGGCAAATAAGACAGGGGCCAAGGGACCGAGGGAACAAGAAAACAAAGCCGGCTAATCCCTGAGTTTCTCCCCTAGGTCCCTTGTTCCCTGCCTTTCACACCGGCGGCAGCCCATCTACCACGGGTACGCCTACCGGCGGCGTAAAGTGAAAGGCCTGGGCGGGAATCGGCGCATCGGGCTGCTCTCCGGTGAAAGTGAAGCGGGTGATCGCGCCGTCGGTTTCGTCAACTTCAATTCCCGTAATCACCCCTGCCGCCGTTACCGTAAGCGTCATCCGCGACACGCGCTGTTCCTGCCCCTTGGGTTCGCCGCTCAGAGTAAAGCTTCCGTTGGGCGCTCCGGCGAGCTTGAGCCCGGTCACTTCTTTCTCCAGCTCCGTGTGGCCCAGCAGAAAGCGCAACGGCGAGCGCAAATCGTCCAGCTCCTTGGCTGCAATCCGTTGCACCTGGGCGTCGCCCTTGCTGTAGAAATATGCGTATTTGCCGTCGAGCAGGAAGATTTTCCCGGCCGGCGAACTGTAGTCCCATTTCATCCGGCCCGGCTTGCGCAGCAGCAGCGTGCCGCTTTCGGTGCGCTCAACGCCCAGCCCGGCATAATTCTCAGTGAATCCTGTCTTGAGCGAATGCAATTGATCGTAGTGGCGATCGACGCGTGCAGCCAGCGCCTGTGCGGTGAGGGGAGTCTGCTGGGCGCCGGCCCTTCCCGCGGCAAACAGCAAAGCAGCCACCAAAAAGCCGCTCTTCCAGGCCCATCCGAACCGCGTCATTGGCCCAGATTCTGCGTGCAGACCGTTCCGCCGGCCGGATCGTACTTGATCTGTCCGGTTTCGTCGGTGCAGTACCCGCGGTCGCCGGTCTTTCCCACCGTTTGGGGCACACCGGTAACGGTGTAACCGTTGTAGCGATCCACGTTGTTCGACGTCACTTTGTCGGTGCACGTGATGCTGAATACATACCCCTGTTTGAACCCGGTGGCCAGATCGGGCGGAATCAACTGGGCGTTTGTCGGGCTGGGCGGCCCGGCTTGCGCGTTCCCACCCAGCGAGTCCAGTTTGCACGCAAAGCCGTTCGCAGGATACGTCTCGGAGTACATCATCTCTGCCTGCACGATCTTCTGCAGCGAGTTCACGGCCGAGAGGCCATTGGCCCTTCGCGTGTACATGCTGATGCTCGCCAAAGCCATCAAAGAAAGGATGGCGATGATGGCCATCACGATCAGCAATTCCATCAAGGTAAAGCCATTCGAACCTGCTGAACGGCGCGCGCGATTACGGCGTGAGATCAATTGCTTGCGATTCATGGTATTCTTCCGCCTCGTTGAACGGGCAGCGCGGCTCGCACGCCACGAGCGAGAGATTTGTGCTCGTTGGGGCAACCGTCCGGTCCCTTCGACCAAATGCTACATCCTACTGACGCGAAAGGGAAATGAACCGCTCGAAAAGCAGGGATTAGGGAATAGGGAATAGGGATTAGGGATTAGGGAACGCCACGGCCATCGCTGTGTCGCTGCACACAAACGCCTGCAGCAACGTCGGGTTAACCTCACTCATCAAGCGGACGAGCGATATCTGGTCCCTAATCCCTGTCTTTAGCACACCAGCATGTTGCGCCCCAGCTTCACGCCATCCAGCCGGCCCAGAAGGGTCACGGCAATTCTCTCGGGATTAAACAGCCGCTGCGCCATGGTCTGCACCTGCTCTGCATTCACTTCATCAATGCGCGCAATGATCTCGTCGGGAGTGAAAAACTCGTGGAAGTACATCTCCTGGCGCGCCAGGTTGGCCATGCGCGAATTGGAGCTCTCCAGGCCCAGCAGGATGTTGCCCTTCAGCTGGTCTTTGGCCCGTGTCAGTTCCTCGGCGGCAATCGGCACTTCCTTCAGTTTTCTGAACTCGGCCAGAATCAGCTCGACCACCTGCAGCGCCTTGCCTGCCGAGGTTCCCGCGTAGACGCAAAGGTTGCCCGTGTCGCGATAAGGGCTCATGTCCGAATACACCGAATAGGCCAGTCCGCGCTCCTCGCGGATGGTCTGAAACAGCCGCGAGCTCATGCCGCCGCCCAGCACCGTGTTCAGGATTGAAGTCGCGTAGCGGCTGTCGTCGGTAATGGGCGGCGCCGGCACGCCCAGGCAAATCTGCACCTGCTCCAGGGATTTCTTGTTGCGCAGGACGATGCGCGCGCTCGCGACCGGCGCAGAAAGTTCTTGCGGAGCCTGACCATTCGCAAGCGCAGAAAACCTGTCTGCCACGGCTGAGGTGAATCGGTCGTGGTCCAGATTGCCGGCCGCGGAAAACACCATGTTCCCGCCGTGAAAGCGGTCGCTGTGATAGGTGAAAAGCTGGCTCTGGCCCAGCCTGCCCACCGTCTCCGTCGTCCCCAGAATCGGCTTGCCCAGCGGATGCCCTTTCCAAAAGCTCTGCGTGAACAACTCGTGCACCAGAACGTCGGGATTGTCCTCGTCAATCTTGATCTCTTCCAGGATCACCCCGCGTTCTCGTTCGATGTCGTTCGGCGCGAACACCGGGTTCAGCACCATGTCGGTCAACACGTCCAACGCGATGGGCACGTGATCCGACAGCGACTTCACGTTAAAGCAAATCGTCTCTTTGCTGGTAAAGGCATCCAGGTTGCCGCCAATCGAATCCATCTCGCGCGCAATACGCTGCGCCGTGCGCGATTTGGTGCCTTTGAAGAGCATGTGCTCCACAAAGTGCGAGATGCCATTCATCTCCGCGGTTTCGCAGCGCGATCCCGACTTGATCCACACTCCCATCGCCACCGAGCGCAGGTGATCCATGCGCTCGGTCAGGACAATCAGACCGTTGGGCAATACCGTGCGGCGAAGATTTCGCTCTGCGTTCATAGGTGGCGGAAATTCAATTGCCGAGAATCGATTGTAAGACAACCGCAGCCGCCCCGGGATGTCCCGTGGCTGCAAAGGGAATTGAAGTAGTTTTGACAAGGCTCAACCTGGCGCGAAATCGAAAGACGAATAACAGCTATGATGCTTACTGACTGAGTCCCGCGGTGACCGAAAACTCCCAACTCGTTCGTTTAGACTCGGGTGAGCCTTCTCCGGCAACCCGCGAACCTCTCTTTGGGTTGGATGCGGAATCTCTCGCCTCGCTGCTGGTGGAAATTGGCGAGCCCGCCTTTCGCGGCAGGCAGCTGGCTGAAGCCATGTATCATCAGCGGCTTACCGACATTTCTGCGCTCACCACCTTCCCTTTGGCGCTGCGCCGCAGGCTGGCTGACCTGGACTGGCGGGTTGGCCGCCCGGCGATCGCCAAAGCCTTCCAATCCGCCGATGGGACTGAGCGGTACCTGATTGAATTTGAAGGCTCTGGTCCAAAAGGCAAAACGGCGGAAGCCGTGTGGATGCCGGAGGGCGACGGCGGCGAGGCCGGCGACAGCGCCACGGAAGACGCCGAGGGTGATCCTGGAAAGCAAGCTGTCGGGTGCCCCACTCAAGCCGAATGCCCCCGGTCCCTCGCACCTGGGGACCGGGGAAAACACGAAGAGGATGTTGCCCCATCCTTTCCGGCCGCGTCGGCGGACGAAAGGGTGGGAGACCGCCCCAACCGGGCCTGGTCCCGCGCCACCGTCTGCATCTCTTCGCAAGTGGGCTGTGCGGTCAACTGCCAGTTCTGTCTCACCGCCAAACTGGGCTTGCAGCGCAACCTGACTGCCGGCGAAATCGCCGGCCAGGTCGTGGCCCTCCTCGATCGTCACGCCGTCCGCCTGGGCCGCGACCGCCTGAACCTGGTTTTCATGGGGATGGGCGAGCCATTCCTCAATTACGACAACTTCATGGCCGCTGTCCGGCTGCTCGTGCGCGAAGTCGGCCTGAGCCCGCAGCGGATGACCGTTTCCACCTCCGGCATCGTTCCCGGCATCGAGCGTTTTGCCCTGGAACCGGCTGACCTGCGCCCCAAGCTCGCCATCAGTCTGAACGCTCCCAACGACCGCATCCGCGCCGCAGTGATGCCCATCAATCGCAAGTGGCCTATTGCATCCATCATCGAAGCGGTGCGCCGCGTCCCGCTTCGCCCCCGCGAGCGCATCACTTTTGAATACGTTCTGCTCGGCGGCGTTACCGACCAGCCCGAGCACGCGCGCGAGCTCGCCGCGCTGGTGCGCCGCACCGGCCTGCCTGCAAAAGTGAATCTCATCGCATGGAATCCAGGGCCCGGCATTCAATACACAACTCCTAGTCCTGTGACCGTGGAGCAATTTCAACGCACCCTGGTCGACGCCGGCGTTCCCGCCTACATTCGCCAGCCGCGCGGCCGCGACATCTTTGCCGCCTGCGGGCAACTCAAGCGCACCGTGGAAGCGTAAGGCGCATGAGCAGGTTCGCTCGCCCATCCGTTACCAAAGTGATGCTTACCCTCAGAAAGGAGCACAACCTGCCCGCTCTGAACGTGCATCATGGTCTAAAGGCTAAAGAATGGCAAATATATTGGATTCAGTCATCCTGATCTGCGCCCTTGTGGGCGCAATGGCTTTCGGCATTCTCACTGCGTATGCAATTCTGCGTGCGTGTTTTGCTCTCATGCGGCCGCCGCGCCGGTCCGCATCCGTGAAGCCCCAGCCGGAAACAGCCCGCATCTCTTGAAGGCCACTGTCAGCCCTTCCCTCGCTCGGCACCACGTCAATTTTGCGGGTTGTTTTGCTGTTGCTGCTGTTGCATCTGCTGCAACTGCTGCTGGCGCTGCTGCATCTCCTGGACAATTTGCTGCGGAGTGCGAACCGGCATTCCAGGCGTAAATCCATTCTTGCCTGGTGCAGCGGGTTCGGCGGGCGGCGGCTCTGGCTGCTGCGCCTCTTCGACCGGAGGTTCTTCTTCAGCGGGCGTATTGATGACGGGCGGCGCCGGGCCGGTTGGCGGTGCGCTGAGCACAATTTCGCGCGGAGTGCCCTGACCCAGATCGCCCACCATGAGAACGTTGTAACCGGAACCATCCAGCAACTCGCCGATCACATCGCTGACCGGGCCCGGTCCATAGGTCCCAAAAATGCGCTGATCGGTGGCCATTCCGTCAATCTTCGTGCCGGTGATGGTGGAAACTTCCTTCAAAATAGCGTCCAGGCTGGAGTTGGAGGCGACGATCTGCAGGCCATGGCTATCCCACGAGATGGCGGCCTCTGAAGGCTTGTCGTTTGCGGGCCAATTGGGCGCCGGCGGAGCGGCAGGCGCGGTCACTGATGCTGTTGTAACCGCTGCCGTGGCCGGTGCCGGGGTTTTGCTGTGTGCTTTGGGTTTGGTTGCCGCCGCGGCGCGGGTGCCGGGTGCCGCGCTGCCGGGCGCGGCCGGAGTCTGCGCGCTCAGCGTCGCGCAAGAAAGCAACCCAGCCATAAGTGCGGCAGAAACGGCCCGGGATGCAGGCAGACTGCTCGCCGGCCGGGCAAAGCGCAGCTGGCTTCGGTCCTTGCGCCAGGATTCCGGTTTGTGGGTTGCGATGTTTTGCATCGGAATCGACTCCTGCCGGAGAATGCAGCGCGCGGCTTTTCACTACCGCTCACTGTACTAGACTAGCAGTGACCCATGAACGCTCACAAAGAGACCCAAGAAGAAGTCACATCAACCAAGAGGAATTTGCCTGGAATGCGACTTTGGTGCGGGATTTTGACGGCGGCCTGTCTGTTTGCGGCCGCGCAGGTTTCTCAGGCGGTAAGCTGCACATCGCAGGCCGAGTTGGGGCCGCTGGATCGCGACGCGCTTTCGGCAGTCGCAGGGCGGCTGGCCAATGACGTGATGGCGCAGGACTTCAACGCTCTCCAGTCGGTGCTGCTGCCGCAGGAAGTCAGCGAATGGCCGGGGATGCGCGCCGCGGTGGAGCAAAGCGTGCCGCTGGTGAAGGGCGGGGCCTTTCAACTCAGGGATCTCTATCTGCTGGATTCGAGCAGCCAGGCCGCGCCGGCGAATACTCAGTTTTTCTGTTCCAACGCGAGCGGCTCGCTCACCGTCACCATCACCATGGACGCGCTGCCGCCGGGACGCTACGCCGTGGTGCTTGCCGAGGCTGTGGGCGCGCCCATGGATGGCTGGCTGGGACTGATTCTGGCCTGGGACAGCGCCGCCACCGAGTGGCGGCTGGCGGGGCTGAATATCCGGCAAGGGGATTTCGACAGCCACGATTGCGTGTGGTACTGGGTGCGCGGGCGCGAGCTGGCCAAAGCCGATCCGTGGAGCGCGTGGTACAGCTACGATGCGGCGCGCTACCTGGAGCTGCCCTTCGACTTCATCTCTTCGCCAAACATGGACAAGCTGCGCAAGGAGCAGTCGGAGATTGCGCCCTCGCCACAGAGCTACTTTCCGCTTTCCATCGCCGATGGCGACCGCACCTGGAAGATCGAAGCCGTGGGGCTCGATCCCGCTCTGCACGAGCCCGACCTGGCCGTGGTGTATCAATCCACCGGAGTCACCGATCCGGCCGCGCAACGTACTGAGGCGACCGCGGTCTTGAGCGCGTTCCTCAAAACGCAGCCGGGAATCCGCGCCAACTTCCACGGCCTGTGGGCCTACGCCGAGAAAGACGGCAAACGCACGCCGGTGATGGAATTGCCGATGAAACAAATCCCGTAAAAGCAGGGAACAGGGAGAAAGGGAACAAGAAAGCAGGGAACAGGGCAGGTTTTGAAAGGGCACGACTTTAATCGTGCCGTAAGAGCCTCATGAACATTGGGGCTTTAGCCCCTGAGGGATCTCAAGCAATGTCACAAATTATCGATCTTCGCTCCGACACCGTCACGCGCCCCACGCCCGAAATGCGCGCCGCCATGGCCGCGGCCGAAGTCGGCGACGACGTCTACGGCGAGGACCCCACCGTCAATCTGCTCGAACGGCGCGCAGCCGAAATCTTTGGGCGCGAAGCGGCGCTGTTTGTGCCCTCGGGCACCATGGGCAACGAGATTGCCATCCGTTTGCTCACGCAGCCGGGCCAGGAAGTCATTGCCGAGTCGCACGCACACATTCTCGACTTCGAAATGGCCACCACCGCGATCTTTTCCGGCTGCCTCATCCGCGCCGTGCCCGCTGAGGACGGCATTCTCACCTGGCAGCAGATTGAGCCGGCCCTCGTGCCGCAGGGAGGGTTTCGCGCGCCCACCGGCCTGATCGAAATTGAGAACACCCACAATCTTCGCGGTGGGGTCTGCACGCCCCTTTCCGTTCTCGAAGAAATCTGGGATAACGCAAAACAACGCAAGTTGCCCCTCCATTGCGACGGCGCGCGTATCTTCAACGCGGCCGTGGCGCTCAACTGTGATGTGAAAACGCTGACGCGCGGATTCGACACCGTGATGTTCTGCCTGTCAAAAGGGCTGGGCGCGCCAGTCGGTTCCATGCTCGCAGGATCGGCAGAGCGCATGGCGCGCGCGCGCATTCTGCGCAAGTGCCTGGGCGGCGGCATGCGCCAGGCGGGCGTGCTCGCCGCGGCAGGGCTCGTTGCACTCGAGGAAGGCCCCAAGCGCCTCGCCAACGATCACGCCAATGCGCGCCTGCTGGCTGAGGCGCTCTCGAATACCGAGGGTGTGTCCATCGACGCCGCTTCCGTCGAAACCAACATCGTCATCTTCCGGCTCTTGACGGGATCGGGCGCGGCCGAGCTGGCTGCACGCCTGAAGAAGCGCGGCGTGCTGGTGGGCGCCCTGGGGCGCGACGCCATCCGCGTGGTCACGCATCGCGACGTCAGCCGCAGCGAGTGCATCGACGCCGCCGAAGCCCTGGCCGAAGAGATCGAAGCGTTGATTGTGAGCAAGTCAGCGAGTTAGCGGGGTTAGCCTGCGCTGCGCGCAGGTTAGCAGGCTAGCCCGTTGCCCGATCCTTCCCGGCGCGCTTTGCCGGAGGGTGGGACGATGCGTGGGGTGCCCCATCCAAGCTCTGCTTGGGTGGGGAACTGCCTCGCCGCGGTGCCCAGCTCCTTCTGCTGTCCCTGTTAACTCCTTGGTACCCCCCCATCCCTTTTTGGGTTAAGTCGTGTTTTTTCAGAGACTTAGTCTTTCATCATTTTCGCCAACCGATTGAAAACAGGTGGCTTAGGTCTTCGAAGTCGTGAAAAATAAGGGCTTAGCAGAAAAAACAGCCCATAGCCGATAGAAAGGCGGCCAGGCGAGCGGGGTTCGCGGGGTCAGGCCACTTGCCCCAAAAAGCAGGCGGCCCGGAGTCGCCAAACCCGGGCCGCCTGAAGTATCAAGTCGACACATCTGCTACTGAAACCAGTGTAGGGAGTTGCGAGAAATAATCTGCAAAGTTTGGAAAATTCTTATCTGCTGTGGAATGAGGGGGATGGAGCGAGACTCGGAAGCGGGAGGGGTTGACGGGCTGTCGTGGACCTGCATAGCGATCGAAGGCGATGGGCTGGCGCCTGTTCGAGATCGAGACCATCGTAGAGCTCGTCAAAATTGCCCTTGGTCGAGCCGTCGATGCGTCCCACCAACTCTCCCCTTCGGGGCTTTGCGGCGGGGCGGTGTGAGCTCGTGCGTGGGAGAGCATGGGCCCCCACCCAAGCAAAGCTTGAGTGGGGCACCCCGGTTTGGATCTTGCGCCCGCTGACGCGGGCTGCGGGTCAGGGCGCGGCTTCACCGCGTAGTTTGTTTTTCGGAAAGAGGAGCGGGGTGGGAAAGGCGGGGAATAGGGAGTGGGGAATAGGGATTAGAAAATCTGCCGGGGCCCCGGCTTTGCCTCAGGATGAGAGGCGCGACGTTGCCGGCGCCCGCTCCCGCAGGGTGTGCCGTGGTAGCATCAGCGCAAATTCGTTCCCCATTTCAGTTCACAGGAGGTCTCTATGAAGTTGGCAAGCCAGATTTGCATCCTTTTGCTGGCGCTGGGGGCGTCGTTGCTCCGGGCTGCGGATGCGAAGACCGAGGAGGCGGCGATCCGGGCTGCGATCGCTGCAGGGCAGGAGAAACCCACCGACGATCAGATTTTCTGGAGCGGACCCTACAAGCGGCCATTTATCCGCCCCGAAAAGGGCGATGCGTTCCCCGACGAGGATTTCAGCAAACGCGTGAACGAGCAGTTCACCACGGATGTGCAGCGCATCGAGGTGGCGGCATCGGGCGACCTGGGGTACGAGTTTTCGTATGAGACCCTGGCATACGATCTGGCCGGGACGCCGGCGCAGCACGTTGCGTTCAAAATTGGCGTTTTGCGCGTCTGGAAGAAGGTTGGTGGCGAGTGGAGGGTTGCCGCTCTCTTTGCGAGGCCGCTCGATACTCCGTTTGCAGATAGCACGGGGGCGGGGAAGTAGAGAACAGAGAAGGGAGACTCCTCTGCCTCGCAAGCAAAGCTTGAATGGGGCACCCCATCTTTCTGAGCGAAGCAAAACAGCCGGCATCGGGTGATGCCGGCCGCTCGAAACAACGCATCAATTGGGACTCTCACAGATCGTAGTACAGGAAGAACTCATAGGGCACGGGACGGAGATTGACCGGGGCCAGCTCCTTGGTGCGCTTGTAGCTGATCCAGGTTTCAATCAGGTCCTTGGTAAAGACGCCGCCTTCGAGCAGGAAGGCGTGATCTTTTTCGAGAGCGTTGAGAACCTCGCCCAAGGAGCCGGGCGTGCTCTTGATCTTGGCCAGCTCTTCGGGCTCGAGTTCATACAGGTCTTTGTCCCAGGGCTCGCCGGGATCGATCTTGTTCTTGATGCCGTCGAGGCCGGCCATGAGCAGCGCCGGGAAGCAGAGATAGGGATTGGTTGACGGGTCGGGACAGCGGAACTCAATGCGCTTGCCCTTGGGGCTGGTGGAGTAGGTGGGAATGCGGCAGGCCGCGGAACGGTTGCGCTGCGAGTAAGCCAGGTTGACCGGCGCTTCGTAACCCGGAACCAGGCGGCGATAGGAGTTGGTGGTGGGCGCGGCGATGGCGAGCAGCGCCGGCGCATGCTTGAGCAATCCGCCGATGTAATACTTCGCGGTCTGGCTTAGCAGCGCGTAGCCCTTCTTGTCGTAGAAGACGTTCGACTCGCCCTTCCACAAGCTCTGGTGGACGTGCATGCCGGAGCCGTTGTCGCCGAAGAGCGGCTTGGGCATGAAGGTGGCGGTCATGCCGTGCTTCTTGGCGATCATGCGGATGATGTATTTGTAGTTGAGAAGATTGTCGGCCAT
>JASHQH010000311.1 GCA_030037635.1 Acidobacteriaceae bacterium | reverse complement strand
ACAACGAAATGCAGGAAGCGTCTGTGGCCGTTCATTTTGATGATCCTCGCGTTGGGATGTGACTCGTACGCGTCTGCACATAGAACGGATCGGCAGCCACATTGGTTAACAGAGAAGGGGATGGGCGGGGACCTGCGAAGCATTGAAGGGTTAGAATCGAGGTGGTTGCGGGGCTCCTGCCCGCATTGCATTGATATCCCGCACGCATGGGGGCGTTCAAGCATCCGTGTGGCGGGTATTTGTGTGGAATCAGGTGGCCATGCGAGCAAAAACAGCTGTGGTGGTAGGCGCCCAGTGGGGTGACGAGGGCAAGGGGAAGATTGTGGACGTGCTCAGCGAGCGATTTTCGGCCGTGGCGCGCTACTCGGGCGGGCACAACGCCGGACACACGGTCATCATTGGCGGGCAGCGCTTTGTGCTGCAGTTGATTCCCTGCGGGCTGCCGCGTCCCGGCTGCATATGCGTGATCGGAAACGGCGTGGTCTTTGACCCCATCTATTTTCTCGACGAGCTGGCCAGGGTGCGCGCGATGGGCGCCTCGGTAGACGGGCGGCTCTTTATCTCCAACCGCGCGCAGGTGATTCTGCCCTACCACCGCATGATCGAGCTGGCGGCGGAGACGGCGCCGGGACGCCAGAAAATCGGCACCACCAGCAAGGGCATCGGGCCAGCTTACGAAGACAAGATGGCGCGCAGCGGACTGCGCATGGTAGATCTGTTGAATCCGACGCTGCTGAAGACGCACATCGAGGCAGCGTGCGCCGAGAAGAACGCCGTGGCGCATGCGCTGTTTGGCACCGATCCGCTCGACCCGCGGAAGATGTATGAGGATTATGCGGCGGCAGCGGAGAAGGTGCGGCCCTTCGTCGCGGATACGGCGCGGCTGCTGAACGGGATCCTGGCCAGGGGCGGCAGCGTGATGTTCGAGGGCGCGCAGGGAACGATGCTCGATATCGACCACGGGACGTACCCGTACGTGACGTCCTCTTCAGCGACGGCGGGCGGTGCTGTGACGGGAACCGGCGTGGGACCCACAGCCATCGGCACAGTGATTGCGGTGACCAAGGCCTACGTGACGCGAGTGGGCGAGGGGCCGTTCCCGACGGAGATTCACGATGCGTCGGGCGAGGTGCTGCGCACGCGCGGCAACGAGTTCGGCGCGGTGACGGGAAGGCCACGCCGCTGCGGCTGGCTCGATATTCCGCTACTTCGCTATTCGAACCGGGTGAACGGCACGGAATGGCTGGTGGTGACCAAGCTTGACGTCCTCGATCCGCTCGAAGAAATTCCCGTTTGCATTGGATACGAAGCGGGCGGCAAAATCACCGACGAGATTCCTGCGGACGTGCAAGGGTTGGAGGCGATCAAGCCGCGCTATACGCGGCTGAAGGGTTGGCGCCAGCCGACAGAGGGAATCACCGAGTTCGAGAAGCTTCCGCAGGCAGCGCGCGAGTACCTCGCCTTTCAGGAACGCGAGAGCGGGGCGCGCATCGGCATGATCTCGACGGGCCCCGACCGCGATCAGACGATCGTGCTCCCGGAGTTTGCGCGCGCGCTGGACGGCATGAGGTCGGAGATGGCACAGGTTTCTGCGGTCTAGGATCCCATAATTCTCGATGGGGGAGGGCCTGGCGGGGCCGGGAATCGGGTCTTGGGGCGGCTGTTTCCGCCTGGCCGGCGCGGGGATGGCTGGGGCGGAATGGGAACGTGACCGGCGCGCCCGCCTAAGGAAACTATGGTGCGGTCTTTATACGAATTCTATTTGACCGGCACCATGCTCAAGGCATACCGTGGACGCGTATGCCGGGTTCCCCGAACGCCCTATTGAGGACAACACGCCACCGTCTGCATCCCGGCCGGACGATGGCAGCGGCGCTCGCGCTGGCAGCCTGCACGGGTCCGCTTTGCGCCGCCATCGGCCTGGCTCAGAAGCACGAGAGCCGCCATGAGATTGATACGCTTGAGGATGAGTGGCGTAGCGCGGTCCTGAGTTCCGACGCCAAGGTGATGAACACGCTTCTGGCCGACGATTACATCGGCATCACGGCCGCGGGGACGCTGCGGTCCCGCGAGGACGAACTGGACAATCTCCGCTCCGGCCGCGTCCATTTCACCACGCTCACGATCACGGACAGGAGAGTCCGCTTCTACGGGACGACTGCCGTGGTGACCTCGATGGCCACGGTACAGGCCACCAACCCTGAAGGTCAGGTGTCGGGCGACTACCGATACACCCACGTGTACGTTCGCGACGCCCAGGGCGCGTGGAAGATTGTGAGCTTTGAGGCCAGCCACGTGCGCGAGCCCGGGCCGCACCAGCGCAACGAGTTCCACTAAGCTCCCACGTCCTCTGTCTATCCCAAACAAAGTGTGTGGTTTGTGCTAATCCTGCGGGGTTTCACTGCGGGCGAGGACTGAATCCGCAGTGGGAACGCTTGGCGCTTGCGAAGGAAGTGCTTCAGGGGTACACTGGAGATAATATAGGACTAAAAAAGTCCTATATTGCGGGATTGGATTGGAATCTGCGTTTTAAGGGCCCGTCCGCCGGCTGGAGTTTGAGAAGCCAATGGGCATGCAAGCGGGCGTGGGCCGGGGCGCTCTGAAGGCAAGTTCCCGCGGAGGATTCATGAGTTCGAGTGTTGATACGATTCGCAGCCTTGCTGAGCAGGAATACAAGTGGGGCTTTGTTACCCAGATCGATGAGGACCGCGTTCCCAAGGGCCTGAATGAAGACATTATCCGGTTGATTTCGGCGCGCAAGAATGAGCCGCAGTTCATGCTGGAGTGGCGGCTGAACGCGCTGCGCCACTGGTTCAAGATGGCGCGCGAAGAGGGTGCGCCGAAGTGGGCCAACCTGAAGATTGCGCCCATCGACTACCAGGCCATCTCCTACTACTCTGCGCCCAAGCAGAGACCGAAGCTGGAAAGCATTGAGGACGTGGACCCCGAGATTCTGCGCACGTACGAGAAGTTGGGCATTCCGCTGGACGAGCAGAAGCGCCTGTCGGGCGTGGCTGTGGACGCAGTGTTCGACTCGGTTTCAGTGGCCACGACCTTCAAGGGCAAGCTGGCCGAGATGGGCGTCATCTTCTGCTCGTTCTCAGAGGCGGTGCAGAAGCATCCCGAGCTGGTGAAGAAATACCTGGGCTCGGTGGTGCCGCATACCGACAATTTTTACGCTGCGCTGAATGCCGCGGTGTTCACGGACGGATCGTTTGTGTACGTGCCCAAGGGCGTGCGCTGTCCCATGGAGCTGTCGACGTATTTCCGTATCAACGCCGCGGAGACGGGCCAGTTTGAACGAACGCTGATTGTGGCCGACGAGGGCGCGTACGTGAGTTATCTGGAAGGGTGCACGGCGCCCATTCGCGACGAGAACCAGTTGCACGCCGCCGTGGTGGAGCTGGTGGCGCTCGACAACGCGCAGATCAAGTATTCGACGGTGCAGAACTGGTACCCCGGCGACAAGGAAGGACGCGGCGGAATTTACAACTTCGTGACCAAGCGCGGCAAGTGCCTGGGCGTGAATTCGAAGATCTCGTGGACGCAGGTGGAAACGGGATCGGCGATCACATGGAAGTATCCGAGCTGCATCTTGCAGGGCGACAACTCGGTGGGCGAGTTTTATTCAGTGGCGCTGACCAACAACCGCCAGCAGGCCGACACCGGCACCAAGATGATTCACATTGGCAAGAACACGCGCTCGACGATCGTGTCGAAGGGAATTTCGGCCGGATTCGGGCAGAACACGTATCGCGGGCAGGTGAAGATCCTGAAGAGCGCGGTGGGAGCGCGCAACTACACGCAATGCGATTCGCTGCTGATCGGCGACAAGTGCGGCGCGCACACCTTCCCTTATATCGAGGTGCGCAATGCTACGGCGCGGATGGAGCACGAGGCATCGACATCGAAGATCGGCGAGAACCAGTTGTTTTATCTGCGCCAGCGAGGCATGAAAACCGAAGACGCGGTTTCGATGATCGTGAACGGATTCTGCAAGACGGTGTTCAAGGAGCTGCCGATGGAGTTCGCGGTGGAAGCGCAAAAGCTGCTGGGCGTAAGCCTGGAAGGCAGCGTGGGGTAGAAGCAGGAACAGGGAGCAGGTCTTCGGCCCCGGAAGCTGCTGAGGCAGGATGACACGGATTTAAGGAGAAGGAGAGAGAAACACGAATGGCGTTGTTAGAAATCCAGAATCTGCATGCATCGGTGAATGGGCACGAAATTCTGAAGGGCCTGGATTTGACTGTGAATGCCGGCGAAGTGCATTCCATCATGGGCCCGAACGGGTCGGGCAAGAGCACACTGGCCGCGGTGCTGGCGCGGCGCGAGACCTACGAGGTGACACAGGGGCGGGTTTTGTTTGACGGCAAGGACCTGCTGGAGATGGATCCCGAAGAGGCGGCCTGCGAGGGCTTGTTCCTGGCGTTCCAGTACCCGGTAGAGATTCCGGGAATCAGCAATGCGTATTTTCTGCGCTCGGCGATGAATGCCGTCCGCAAATATCACGGCGAGGACGAGCTGGATGCAATGGATTTTCTGCCTCTGTACAAGGAGCGCATGAAGCTGCTTGAAATGGACGAGCAGCTGATGAACCGGTCAGTGAACGAAGGCTTTTCAGGCGGCGAAAAGAAGCGCAACGAGATTCTGCAGATGGCGATGCTGGAGCCGAAGCTGGCCATTCTCGACGAGACCGACTCCGGGCTGGACATCGACGCGCTGCGAATTGTGGCCAACGGGGTGAATGCGATGCGCAGCCCCAAGCGCGGGTTCCTGGTGATCACGCACTACCAGAGGCTGCTGAATTACATTGCTCCGGACTTTGTGCATGTTCTTGTCGACGGAAAGATCGCGCGCTCGGGCGGACCCGAACTGGCGCTGGAACTGGAAGCGAAGGGCTACGGCTGGGCGGAAGAGAACGAGCAGGTGTTGCCGGCATGAGCACTGCAGCAAACGAAATCGGGAGCGAAAGACGCATGGCGACGGTGGCCCAGCGGAATTATTTTGACGCGTACAACGAGGTGCTTGCCGAAGGGCAGGAGCACGAGCCGGTGTGGCTGCGCCAACTGCGCGAGGATGGTTGGGCGCGCTTCAGCGCGAAGGGATTTCCGACCACGCACGATGAGGATTGGCGATTCACCAACCTGGCCGCGCTGGCGCGGACGCCGTTCCGCCGGGTTGCGAAGGACGAGGCGACTGTTTCAGAGCGGGATATCAAGCCATATCGCGTGGCGGGCGCGGCTTGCCAACTGGTGTTTGTGAACGGCTATTTCGTGCCGGAATTATCCGATGCGGAGAAGCTTCCCCAGGGGCTGGAAGTGTGCGCGCTGCGGCGAGCCATCGACTGCGGGCTGGATGAATGCGCTCCGGGGGGAATTGAGCAGCACCTGGGCCGCTATGCCGACGCCAACCGCGACGTATTTGTGGCGCTGAACACGGCGCTGTGGGACGATGGCGCCTATGTGCGCATCCGGCGCGGGGCGCAGATTACGAGGCCCGTTCATCTGCTTTACGTTTCGGCCGGCGCCGGCGCGGCCATCATGACCCATCCGCGTACGGTCATCATCGCCGAGGAGGCGAGCCTGTGCACGGTGGTGGAAGACTACGTCTCTGTGGGCAATGAAGCGGGCTTCTCGAACGCCGTGACCGAGCTGGTAGCCGGTGAAGGCGCGGTGTTTTCGCATTTCCTGGTGGAGCGCGAGAATCTGGCGTCGTTCAATGTTTCCACGCTGCGGACGGAGCAGGCGCGCAGCGCCAATGTGGCGTCGCATTCGGTTCTGCTGGGCGGCGCGCTGGTGCGCAACAATGTGCATCCCGTGCTGGCGGGCGAGGGAGCCGAGTGCCTGATCAACGGACTGTTTGCAGGCGAGGGCCGCCAGCACCTGGACAACTACATGCTTGTGGAGCACGCGAGCCCGCAGTGCAACAGCCGGCAGTTTTACAACGGAATTCTGGCGGACCATGCGCGCGGCGTCTTTCATGGCCGGATCATCGTGCACAAGGACGCGCAAAAGACGGACGCCAAGCAGACCAATCGGAACCTGCTGCTCTCAGACGATGCGCGCATCGACACCAAGCCGCAGCTGGAGATCTATGCCGACGACGTGAAGTGCACGCACGGAGCCACCATCGGCCAGATTGAAGAGGAATCGCTCTTTTACCTGCGTTCGCGGGGGCTCAGCAAGGCCGATGCCCGCAACCTGCTGCTTTATGCCTTCGCAGCGGAATGCCTCAACCGGATGCACGAGGGCGCGGCGCGAGAGATGGTGGAGACGCTGATCAAGAATCGGCTGCACGAGCTGGCGCAGAGCACGGCCCACGCTGCGGCGGGCGGAGGGTCAAACGCGGCGGAAGAGGAAACACAGAACTGGGAGGAAGTGGGATGAGCACCGCGGTACATCGGAGCGGCTTGGGTCAAGCGGCGCTGGACGTGGAGCGGATCCGGCGCGATTTCCCCATTCTCGACCAGACCATTCACGGCAAGAAACTGGTCTACCTGGACAATGCGGCCACTTCGCAAAAGCCGCGCGCCGTGATTGACGCCATGGTGCGTTATTACGAGCACGACAATGCCAACATCCACCGCGGTGTCCACACCCTGAGCGTACGCGCCACTGAGGCCCACGACGAAGCACGCGAGACGGTGCGGTGTTTTATTCAGGCTTCAGATGCGAGCGAAATTATTTTTACGCGCGGCGCAACGGAGGCGATCAACCTGGTGGCGGCAACGTACGGGCGCGCCAACGTAGGGGCCGGCGACGAGGTGCTTATCACGGCGATGGAGCACCACTCCAACATTGTTCCCTGGCAGATTCTGTGCGAGGAAAAGGGAGCTCATCTGCGCGTGGCGCCCATCAACAACGCCGGTGAGCTGGAGCTCGAGGCCTTCGAAAAGCTGATCTCGCCGCGCACGCGCATGGTTGCGGTGGCCCATGTTTCCAACGCGCTGGGCACAGTGAACCCGTTGCGCAAAATGATTCAGATGGCTCATGCCCACGATGTCCCGGTGCTGGTGGATGGCGCGCAGGCCGTACCGCATATGCCGGTGGACGTGCAGGCCCTGGGTTGCGACTTTTACGCCTTCTCAGGGCACAAGGTTTACGGACCCACGGGGATTGGCGTGCTGTACGGCAAAGAGGAGCTGCTTGCGGAGATGCCGCCGTACCAGGGCGGCGGCGACATGATCAGCTCGGTGACCTTCGCAAAGACGACATACAATGTGGTGCCGTACAAGTTCGAGGCGGGTACGCCCGACATTGCCGGCGCGATCGGATTGGGCGCGGCGCTGAACTATATCAACGACCTCGGCATGGAGCGCATAGCTGCGCACGAACAAGATTTGCTGGCCTATGCGACCGATGCCGTGGGATCGCTGCCGGGCGTGCGCCTGATCGGAACGGCGAGAGAGCGGGCCGGCGTGGTGTCGTTTATTCTTGAGGGCGTGCATCCGCACGACTTGGGAACGGTACTGGACCGCGAAGGGATTGCCATCCGGACCGGCCATCATTGCGCGCAGCCGGTAATGGACCGCTTCGGCATTGACGCCACGGCGCGAGCCTCGTTGGCGATTTACAACACGCGCGAAGAGATCGACGCATTGGTCGAGGGTATTCGCGTGGCGCGCGAGGTGTTTGCGTGAGCGGGGATCTGGGCGAGTTATATCAGGAAATCATCCTGGAACACAGCAAGGCGCCGCGCAACTTTCGCAAGCCGGAAACGGCCAACCGGCAGGCTGAGGGATACAACCCGCTGTGCGGCGACCGCTGCACGGTGTATGTCGATCTGGATGGCGACGCCATCAAGGAGATCGGATTTCAGGGTTCGGGCTGCGCGATCTCACGCGCTTCCGCGTCGATGATGACGCAGATGGTAAAAGGCAAGAGCAAGGCCGAGGCGACGAAACTCTTCGAACAATTTCATAACCTGGTGACGGGCAAAGCACAAGCAGTACAAGCCTCCGATCTGGGAAAGATGGCTGTCTTCGGCGGGGTTTCGAAGTTTCCGGCGCGCGTGAAGTGCGCGACTCTGGCGTGGCACACGCTGCAATCAGCGCTCGAAGACAAGCACGAAACGGTTTCGACCGAATAGCGCCATGGGGACATTCCGCTCCAATCCGGCCAGTACGCCGGCCACCGGGCCGTTCCGCGAGGAAATGATCTGGCAGCAACTGAAGACGGTCCGCGACCCCGAAATCCCCGTCGACATCGTCAATCTGGGACTCGTCTACTCGGCCGCAGCCACGGAGATCGAGGGCGGCAGGCGCATCGATGTGCGCATGTCGCTGACCGCGCCGGGATGCAGCATGTCGGACGTGATCAAGGCGGAAGTGGAGCGCAAGCTCGCTGCACTACCCGAGGTGCGTGAGGTCAAGGTCGAGGTGGTGTTCGATCCGCCCTGGAATCCGGGCATGATGTCGGAGGCGGCCAAGCTGCAGCTTGGCTTCGATTCCGATTACGGCTCCGCGCCCACCGGCCCCCAAGCTTTCAAAATCCTCCGCTGAAGCCCGCCCGGTTTTCCTGTACCGTCCGCCCTTCTCTCGATTCCCCCTTGAAATCGAGCCGCTGATCGACTCCGGCGAGACGTTTGACACTTTCGCAACGTGCGGATATAGCTTCTTTGTTTTCTGAAGCTTATAGCGCCTTATCGCGGGGCCAAACGGTGAGTCACTTGCCAGCCGCATACCCGTTTGAGGTAAATGGTCGGCGGATAGAAATGCTCGAATAGCGGAGCATTGCGGTGCACTGAAATGGAGTCCACAAGTTCAATCGTGGTGCTTCCCTTGGACGACCCTCACAGAAAGTGAAGTTCTTCGGCGCTTCGCCGCTGGCAAGTCCGCGCCTTGCGGGAAAGTCGCCGGTGTCCAAACGAAAGCAAGACAAACCAGAACAACCACGACAGGCTTGAGGAGGAAAAACGCACACATGACACACGCAGACAGTCATTCGATTCGCACTTTCCTCGCCGCGGCCGCCGCACTGGGAATAATTTTGTGCAGCTCCGGCTCGTACGCGCAAAGCGGCGCGGGCTCCATTCAGGGCACAGTGACCGACCCCACGGGCGCGGTAATTCCGGGCGCGTCGGTCCACGTGGTGAACCAGGCCACCGGCGTGGCCATCGACACAAAAACGAACAACGTGGGCTTTTACGAGGTGCCGGAATTGTTCACGGGAACCTACCTGGTCTCTGTCTCCGCGCCGGGCATGAAGACGGCGACGCAAACCATCGAACTGCTGGTGGCGCAGGATGCTGTTGTCAACGCATCGCTGACCGCCGGCCAGGTGACCCAGCAAGTTACGGTTTCGGGCAATACTGTTCAGCTGGAAACAACCGATAACGGGGCGATCACGTCCACGCTTGAAAACGCCCGAATCAATGAGCTGCCGATGAACGGCCGCGATATTGGGCAACTGGTTTCGGAAGTCACACCGGGGCTTGAGAATTGCCCGGAGTCAAGCATTCCGACCTGCGCCAACGGGCAGGAAGTGCCAGCGACAGACTTTGAAGTGGACGGCGCCACCATCACCGACCGTGAGTTCGGAGGGACGCACAAGGCGCAGTCACAGATGGTGGACCCGGATTCGATCCAGGAAGTCCGCGTCGAGGACGAGGTGGGCGGGGCGCAGTATGCCGCACCCACCACTGCAATCCTGAGTACCAAGTCCGGCACCAACTCGCTGCACGGCTCAGCGTTCTGGACTGCGCGCAACAACGATTTCGGGGTGGCGCGCTCACGCAGCAACCCCAGTAATTACTCGGCTCCGGAGTATATCCGCAACGAAGCCGGCGCGTCTGTCGGGGGCCCGATCGTGATTCCGCACCTCTACCACGGCAAAGATAAATCTTTCTTTTTCTTTGCCTATGAGCGGTATTCGCTGGCGCAGGCGCCTTTTGACGATCAGCCCACACCGACAGCGGCGATGCGGAATGGCGACTTCAGCGGGCTGACGAACAGCTCCAATGTGCTGCAGACGCTCTACGACCCCTACTCCACCACCGGCACCGGATCGGCAACCACTCGGTCGACATACACCAGCGAAAACAACATGGGAACGAATAACCCCAACTGCGCGAGCGAGACCAACTGTATCCCGACGGCGCAGGAAAATGCGCTGTACAAGACCTTCATGGCGATGACGCCTCTGCCCACTCCGGCTCTGGCCAGCGTGAACCCCATGGTCGGCGCGAACCTGGACGCACAGGATTTTGAGCTGACAGTCCAGCCGCAGGAGACTTTCCGCATGGACCAGACCTTCAACGAGAGCAACCGCGCCTACCTGCGGTTCACGCACAATCCCGACACCAACCTGGCGGCACGCAACGATCCGACCCAGGCGTACACCCTGCCGGCCACCACATCCGGCTTGACCGCCAACGGCACGGCTGTTCCCAGCGCCAACATTCCCAAGTGGGTGAGCGGCGCCGAGTACAGCGATGCCAACGTGGATGCGGCCGCAATCGGTTACACGCATGTATTCTCGCCAACCTTTTACTCGGAGACGGTTTACGCGATGACCTGGTTTGGCGAAGTTACCTGGGCTGGCCCGATAGGAAACAAGGATTATGAGTCGGAGCTGGGCTTGCCCAATAACTTCGGCGAAACGGGATTTCCGATTGTTGAGGGCAGCTCGACGACGCAGGGCAACGTGGCCGACATTTTCCAGCCCTTCGATGGCACCTTGTTCAACTACAGCGTGACCTACACCAACTACACGGCGGACGAAAATCTGACCAAGACATTGGGCAAGCATCAGTTGCTCTTCGGGGGACGCTACCTCTTCGAGCACCTGGGCTCGCTGCCCGACCGGAGCCACGACAGCATGGAATTCGATGGCCTGGCAACGGGTTTGCTGAATCCTTCGAGCTACACCACCACCAGCGCCGCCAATGCCACAACCAACACGGGGAATGCCAACGCCGACGAGTTCCTGGGCGCCGCTTTCGAATACGAGCCATACCTGCAGACCCCCTACCAGCACCTCCACGATATGGAAACGGACGCCTATATCCAGGACAACTGGCACGCGCGCAACAACCTGACCATTAACCTGGGGCTGCGCTGGGAGTCGCATCCGGCCGCGTGGCAGGGCCAGGGCGCAATGATGGGCTTCGACATCAAGAACGACGCCATCGTCACTTCCGGTTCACTGTCGCAACTGGAAGCCGAAGGCCTGACGACGGCGGGCATCATCACCAACATGGAGAATAACGGCGTGGTGTTTGAAACCCCACAAGAAGCAGGGCTGCCCCAAATGCTGGTGAAGAGCTATTACCTCAATTTCGTGCCGCGCGTGGGACTTGCCTGGCAGCCCCACCCCCAGTGGGGAACCGTGCTGCGCGGAGGTTACGGCCGCTACGTTTACCCCATTCCGGTTCGCGAGAGCTACCGTGAAGAGGACGAGAACGACCCCCTCAACGTGGGTTTTACGGAGAACTATACGAGCACTCAGTACACGCCCCACGCCAATTACAACCTGCTCTCCGCACCCAACAACTCCCCGAGCTTCAACTACAACACGACCAATGCGTCCACCGGCGCCGGCTTTCCGCTGATGGGCGTCAACAGCGCGAACGCCGTAAATTCCGCATCGAGTACGGCGATCGCACCCGGCATTGGCATCACCAACATCGACCCCGACTACCCGCCGACATTTGTCGATCAGGCCGACTTCACAATTGAACAGCCGATCAAATGGGGATCGGTGCTGCGGGTGAGCTACGTCTACACGCACGGAACCAACCTGGGCAACTACTGGTACTACAACAACCACCCCTCCACGTACAGCTGGGAGATGCAACAGGACGCGGTGACGCCAAGCTCGAGTGCGATCGGACCGACCAACACCAACACCGGCGAGGGGCCGTATGACAACCTGGTCTACAGCGACGGCAGCAAGCAGATTCAAAAGACGGGCTGGTCAAACTACAACGCGCTCCAGGCCACCTATCAGAAGCTCTATCACAGCGGTGTTGCGTGGCAGATGATGTATGTCTGGTCGAAGAACCTGCGCACCGGCGGCGACTACGGCGGTGAAGGCGGCGATTATGTAGATCCCTACGTAAACTACGGGAACAGCTTCGTCGGCGGCTACGTAAACGCCGGCAGTCAAACGCCTACGGTGTCGGCGGTCGATTCCGTTGCTTTCGCCCCGCCCAGCACCATCAATCTCCCTCCTCCTCCGCCCGCCGGCACGCCTGTCTGGGGCTACTACAAGGCACTTAATCGCTGGGAGAACTACATCGTCGACAGCAACTCGCCGCCACAGCATCTGCAATTCAACGCCCTCTACGACCTGCCCCTGGGGCGCGGCAAGCACTGGCTGGCAGGCGTCAACAAGCCTATGAATGAAGTGGTTGGGGGCTGGCAAATCTCTGCTGCCGGAGCCGTCGCGAATCAGAATTTCTATCCCATCAACACGAACTGGGGCCCGACTGCGGCTTCCGGAGCAGCGGCCGCGTCGCTTCACATCTACAAAAAAGGCGCGCCCATCTCCGACTGCCGCAGCGGCATTTGCGTGAAGAGCTACGAGTGGTGGAACGGTTACATTGCACCGACGGCGATCAGCGGCAATACCTGTGCGGCGGGATTGGCCAATGTGGTCAACAATCTGCCGTCGAGCTGGACGCCTTTCCAAACGCCGCTGGACACGTCGTGCAGCGCGCCGTCCAACGGCAAGACGGTGGTAGACAAATATTACGGCGATAACGACGTCCTGATGAGCAACGTCAGCGGGCAGGCCAATAACACTGAGGTCGGCTACGGCGATGTGCCTGCGGACAACGACAACGGCTCCTCGGAGAGTGGCATCGACGTGACCAATCCCTTCGGCCACACGGTTCTGGATGGGCCGTGGAACTGGAACACGGATGCTTCGCTGTTCAAGCTGTTCCCGATCACGGAGCGCGTTAACCTGCGCCTGAACGTGGATGCCTTCAACATTTTTAACCACCAGAATCTTCCTGACCCCAGCACCACTGACGGCACCGTGTGCTACAGCGCCGGCGGTGTCGGTTGTTCCTCTTCTTCCTTCAACGTTCCACGTCAGATTCAGCTCACTCTTCGGGTGAGCTTTTGACGCGGGTACGCGCGGAAGCGCGAGACTCCGATTGCCGGCTCATGCAGTGGATGAGGCCGCAGGGAAAGACGTCGCATGCCCGTGAGTGATTTCAGGGTGCAGTAACTGAGGAATCGCTATAGCGTTCATACAAGGCACATCAACCCGGAAATTGCCACACGGTAGGGGAACCGGGAACTTATGCGGGACTCATACAGCCATTTTTCGCGCCGCAGCTTTTTGAAGTCGCTGGCCGCCGCGACGGCCGCAGCGCAGAGCAGCGCGGTTCTGCGCGCGTCCATTGTGCAGCCGGTGCTGGCCAATGCCGAGGCGTGCTCGGCTTCAGAGCGGCTCGACTCCGGCTGGGAGTATTACCGCGGCGCGTTGGATGGTCCGTGGGAAGTTTGGCGCGGAGATGAGATTGCCGTCTGGGAGAAGGTTTCGCTGCCGCACTGCTTCAATCACTACGACGCATGCGATCCCGACACGCCCTATTACCGCGGGCACGGCTGGTATCGGACACGCATTTCCATCGCCAATCCACTTAGAGATGGGCGCACTCTGCTTTACTTTGAGGGGGCCGGCCAAACCTCGCATGTGTATGTCGCCAATCAGCTCGCCGGCTCGCACACAGGCGGATATGACGAATTTGTCCTCGACATTACTGAGGCGGTTGCGGGCGCGACGCCCAACCCAGGCAGGGACGGAGTTCCCATCGCCGTGCTCTGCGATAACTCAGAGAATCTGGAGCGGCCGCCCTCGGATTTGAGCGATTTCAGCCTCTACGGCGGGCTTTACCGGCACGTTCATCTCGCCTTTGTGCCGGCGGTTTCTTTGGAGGCGGTGCACATTGCCCCTGAATTCGCGCCCGGCTCTGCGGCCACGGTGAAAGTGAGGGCGCGGCTTTATAACCCGGTCAAATTCCATGGCGACACTGCGGTCACGGTGGAGATTGCCGATGCGGCGGGCCGGTCGGCCGGCCATGCCGAAAAGACGCTGAGCGCCTGGGATGGCGAGAGGGAGATCGCGACGTTCAATATTGCAACGCCTGCCCTGTGGTCGCCCGCTGATCCGCACCTTTACAGGTGTAGCGTGAGGGTGACAACGCGCTACGGCCCGAGCGCTGTTCAAGAGCGGTTCGGCATCCGGCACACGGAGTTTGCCGATCACGGACCGTTCAAGCTGAATGGCGAGCGGCTGCTGCTGAAAGGGACGCAGCGCCACATGGACCACGCGGGCTTTGCCGCCGCCCAGCCCGACGCCCTGGTCCGCACCGAGATGGAGCTGATTAAAGCCATGGGCGCGAACTTCGTTCGGCTGGCGCATTATCAGCAAACGCGCCAGGTGCTCGATTTGTGCGACGAGCTGGGCCTGCTGGTGTGGGAAGAGACGCCGTGGTGCCGTTCAGGCGTGGGCGATGACAAGTGGAAGGACCAGACGCGCGCGATGCTGGCCAACATGATCGATCAGCACTTCAATCATCCCTGCGTGCTGATGTGGGGGCTGGGCAACGAAGACGACTGGCCGGACGAATTTCCGGCGCTGGACCAGGACGCCATTCGCGCCTTTATGCAGGAGCTGAACGAACTGGCGCACACGATGGATCCCTCGCGATCGACGTCGCTGCGTCGCTGCGATTTTGCGCGCGACATCCCCGACGTGTACTCGCCGTCGATATGGGCGGGCTGGTATAGCGGCGCGTACACCGAATACGAAGAAGCGCTCGAAAAACAGCGCGGGCGGGTGAAGCACTTCATCCACATGGAGTGGGGGGCTGACAACCACGCGCGGCGGCACGCCGAAGGGCTTGACGTGGACGGGGCCGGCGCCCCACTGGGAGCGGACCTGGCTGAAAACACCCGTGACTCTCTCGAAAACGGGGCCAGGACGGCCATCTCGCGGGTGGGCGACTGGTCCGAGACCTACGCCTGCAATCTGTTCGATTGGTATTTGAAGGTGCAGGAAACACTTCCCTGGCTGGCAGGATCGGCGCAATGGGCCTTCAAGGATTTCACCACACCTCTACGTGTGGAGAATCCAGTGCCCCGCATCAATCAAAAGGGCGTGATCGAGCGCGATATGACCAGGAAAGAGGGCTACTTTGTTTTCCAGTCGTACTGGAGCGAGGAGCCGATGGCGCACATCTACGGCCACACCTGGCCGGTGCGCTGGGGCGCAGCAGGGCAAGCCCGCATGGTGAAGGTCTATTCCAACTGCCCCACGGCCGAGCTTTTCGTCAACGGCAAGTCGGCCGGGGAGCGCAGGCGCAACAGCCAGGATTTTCCCGCGGCGGGCCTGCGCTGGATGGTCAACTTCGCGCCGGGAAAAAATCATCTGCGCGTGACGGCGAATCGCGAGGGAGTGACGGTGAGCGACGAAATCGAGCTCGAATACCAGACGCGAGAATGGGGCCGTCCGGCGCGGTTCAAGCTGGCCGAAATTGCGCGTGACGCGGGCGCCGCGACCATCGAGGCCACGCTGTGCGACGCCGACGGCGTACTTTGCCTGGATGCGAGGAACGCCGTTCGATTTTCGCTGGCGGGCAAAGGCTGCCTCATCGACAACCAGGGAACGTCCACGGGCTCGCGCGTGGTGCAGCTCTACAACGGCCGCGCCCGGATTTCCATCCGCTGCAACGGCGGGCCGTTGATGGCCGGCGTCACCAGCGAGGGTATTGCACCGGCGTTTGTGACGATTCCGGCTTAGCCCGCCGAGTTTTTGTTGCGGTTGTGGCATCGCGTAGAACGAAATCGCAGATTCGCAGCTCTTTGGTCGAGTCTGGCAAACAGGAGCTATTGGATGTTGATGCAATTCAAAGGGGCAGCAATTTTTTCTGTACTTCTTGTTCTTCATTTCCCTGTGCTCGCGGGCACGGCGCCGCAATCGCCGCCGGCCGCAAAACGCGCGCTTCCTCCGCGCGTATTCCTTCTCAATCCAAGCGAACTCGAAGGCATCGTCACGGCTGGACCGAAGGACAACCGCAGGTTGGTGGTTGTGGAGGCGGCCATTGCCGAGGCGGACCGCGCGATGACGGAGGGCCCGTTCTCGGTGATGGACAAATCGGTGACGCCGCCGAGCGGCGACAAGCACGACTATATGAGCCAGGCGCCTTATTTCTGGCCCGATCCCGGCAAGCCGAACGGTCTGCCCTACATTCGTCACGACGGCGAGCGCAATCCTGAGATCAAGAAGATCACCGACCACGACGAGTGGACGCGCATGAGCGAGGATGCCCGCGCGCTGGCCCTGGCTTACTACTTTACGGGGAAGCCGGAGTATGCAGATCGAGCGGCGCTGCTGCTGCGAACGTGGTTTTTGAATCCGGCAACAAGAATGAATCCGAACCTGGAATTCGGTCAGGGAATTCCCGGCATCAATACCGGCCGCGGTATCGGCATCATTGAATCGCGCGTGCTGGTGGATGTGACGGATGCGGTGGGCCTGCTCGCCGGATCGAAGGCCTGGAGCGCGGCGGATCAGGAAGGGATCACCGAGTGGCTGAGGAAGTATCTGAACTGGATGCGCACCAGCGAGAAAGGCAAAGCCGAAGATGCCGCCAAAAACAATCACGGCACCTGGTACGATCTGCAGGTTGTTGACATCGCTCTTTTCGTTGGCGACAGCGATCTGGCCCGCAAGACGCTGGAGCGCGTGAAGACGCGGCGCATCGCCGTGCAGATTGAGCCCGACGGGCGGCAGCCCCTGGAGCTGGCGCGCACCAATGCGTGGGGCTACAGCAACGGCAACCTCGACGGGCTGTGCAAGCTGGCGACAATCGGCGGCGAAGCGGGGGTGGACCTTTGGCATTTCGAGACCGCAGACCACCGCTCGATCCGCGCCGCGATCGACTTTCTGGCGCCCTACGCGGCCGGCGAGAAGAAATGGGACTACCAGCAGATCGGAGGATTCCATGCAGACGCGCTCGTGCCCACGCTGTGGCGGGCAGCGGCTGCCTATGGCGGCTCGGGAGGCCGAAAATACGGAGCTCTGGCGCAACAGCTAAGTACCACGAGGGAAGGCGTTGAAACGTTGCTGCTGCGCGATGCGTTGCCGGCTATGCGCTAAGTTTCTGCTTCGTCTGCGCGCTTTTCAGTCAACCGGTCCAGCTGCTTGCGCCAGTCGAGCGATTCGACGAAGGCCCGCGACTCGCGCCAGCCCGGTTCCACGATGACGTGCAGCTCGAGATAGACCTGCGTACCAAGCAGGGACTCGATTTTGCGGCGCGCACCAGTGCCGATGGCCTTCAGCTTCGATCCGCCCTTGCCGATCAGGATCGCTTTCTGGCCTTCACGCTCGCAGTAAATCGCGGCGGCGATTCGGGTTATTTTTCTGGTTGCAGACGAGGGCGGAGGTTCTTCAAAGCGCTCAATCACCACCGCCGAGGCATAGGGAACCTCCTCGCCGGTCTCAATGAGAATGCTTTCGCGGATGAGCTCAGCGACCATGAAGCGCAGAGGCTGATCGGTGTATTGATCCTTGGGGTAGTAGCGCTCGCCCTCGGGAAGCACTTCAACGATTTTGCGTACGAGCAGGTCGAGGCCGTCGCCCCTTCGGGCGCTGAGAGGGATGATTTGCGCAAAGTGGTATTGGCGCGAGAGCGAATCAATGAGCGGAAGAAGCTGGTCCTTGCGCACGAGATCGATTTTGGTGAGCACCAGAAAGACCGGGCAGTCGAGCTTGCGGATGAGGGAAAAGAGGAACTCATTTTCAGAGCTTGAGATCGGGCTTGCGTGCCTGGAGCGGAAGTTTGGCGCGAGAGCGCGCTTGGCCTCCCGGGTCCCCGACTGCGAGGGACCCGCGGCACCCGGCGTTAGGCTGGCGGTTTCGGCAAGACCGATTCTGCGCGTGGCGTCCACCAGCACCAGCACCAGGTCGCGCGACTCGAGAGCCTCGTGGATCTCGTGCAACATGCGGCGGTCGAGTTCGGAGCCAGGTTGGTGTACGCCGGGTGTGTCGACGAAGACGATCTGCGCCGCCGGTTGCCGGCCTTTGCGCGCGGGTACTTCGAGTACGCCGATGATGCGGTTGCGCGTGGTCTGCGGCTTGGCCGTGACAATGGCCACCTTTTCGCCGGTGAGGGCATTAAGCAGGGTGCTCTTGCCCACGTTGGGCCGGCCGAGGATGGCGACGAATCCGGATTTCACGCGCGGCTCCTGACTGAGTGTAATAGGAATAGGCGCAGGCAACAGAGAACAGGGCACAAACTTGCACGCGGAGTTCGAACCTTCGGCGCCGGAAGAGCACCAGGAATTCCTGGAGTTTCTGCACATTCCGACGGCGGAAATCAAAAGCATTCGCGAGCAGAGCCGATCGGGAGCCTGAACGCCCTCTACGACGCGCGCGCCTCATCCCGCGGGAAGGGCAGGCGCGCCGTGGGCGGGAACAGGCGCAGACGTTCAATGCGGCGGCCCGTGGACGCCACGATCTCGACGCGGAGGCCGAGCGGCTCCAGAGTGACCACTTCGCCGGCCTTGGGAATGCGCCCCGCGATCTCGCTCACCAGCCCGCCCAGCGTGGTGGCTTCGTAGCGTTCACCCGGCTCCGGCGGTTCGCCAACCAGGTCTTCGAGGTGGTCGGCGGGAAAGCCGCCTGGAACGAGCCATGAGCCTGAAGGTTCGCGCATGGGCTCTTCTGCAAGCCCGTCGCCTTCGTGCTCGTCGCGGATGTTGCCGACAATCTCCTCCAACAGGTCTTCGATGGTGACCAGGCCAGCCACTGCGCCGTACTCGTCAATCACGACGCGCATGTGCTGATTTTCGCGCTGCATTTCACGCAGCAATTCGTAACCGCGCTTGGTTTCGGGAACATAAGCGGCGGGGCGCAGGATGTTGGCGATGGTATGCGTGCGCGCTTCTTCGTCGCTGATCTGCAGCAGGTCGTGCGCGAAGGCCAGCCCTTTAATGTTGTCGAGCGTGCCGGAGTAGACCGGAACGCGCGAGTAATTGTGTTTTTTCAGCAACTCCAGAAAGCGCTCGAGGGTAATCGACTCGGGAACGGCAAAAACCTCAGGGCGCGGCGTCATGACCTCGCGCACCAGCTTGTCGCCAAACTCGACCGCCGAGCGCACCAGCTCGCGGTCACTCTGCTCCAGGATGCCTTCCTCCTCGCCGGCTTCGATGAGGGCTTCGACATCGGGAGCCGCAGCTTCTTCTTCAGGGCCGGCAGGCGCCTCGGCCAGTGCGGCCAGAGACGAGAAAAAGCGGATAAAGACCGTGATAGGTGTAACCATCCAGAGCAGCAATGAGATTGGCCAGAGAAGCGGCGTGGCCCACAGTCCGCGCGTGCGGTGGAAGAGCAGCGAAGGGACGAGCTGATTGCACACAACCATGACCAGGATGACGGCGAAGATGGCCTGGGCGATTTCAACCAGCGTGGGCGGGCCCTGGTGCGGGGCGCGGTCGAAGAGAATGGCGCCGAACTCGAGGGCGATGAGGCCCAGCGCAAGTTGCTGCAGGACCGCTGCGCAAAGGCCGGCGTGCTCGCGGCTCAGGCCGAGATGGGGTTCAATGCGCTCTTCCCATGCATCGAGATTCTCCTGCACATCGCGGCTCAGAATCTTGCCAAACTCAGAATAAATGCGATGGATGTAGGAGGCGATGGTGGCCACCACCAGGAGGACGGCGAGAAGCGTGACCTGGAGCGGCGTCATGGCCTGGGACTCCGCGCTGAGGTGCCGGCTTGTCCGCGGCGGCGGACTGGCTTGCTTCGGGCCCGCTCAATCAGGCCCAAGGGCAATCCCAGCCGCTTGCGGAGGACGCGCTCGCGGCGTTCCATCCGGCCGGCGTCGCGGGTGTGGTCGTACCCGGCAAGATGCAGCAGGCCATGGAGCATGAGGATCTTCAACTCGCAGGTGAGCGCGTGGTCCTGCTCGGCCGCCTGGCGGCGCGCAGTGTCGACGCTGATGGCCAGGTCGCCGGCGGCTTTCTCCTGGCTCTTTTTCCGGCTTTGGATGAGACTCGCGGCAGAGAAGGAGAGGACGTCGGTGGGTTTATCTTTTCCGCGGAAGCGCCGGTTGAGGTCGCGGATTGCGGCATCGGTGGTGAGCAGCACGGTCACCTGGCCGCGAAGGCCCACTTCTTTGCGCGCCCCGGCCAGGAACCGGACGAGTGTCTGCGGCGTGGGCAGACGTTGGGCCCACGGAAGTGGGGCGCGGCGCCAGAGATTCGCCGGCAAAACCGTTTTGCGGCGCGGCATGGAAGTGGGGCCACCGAGGAGAGGTCTTGTCCTGGGCGGTGATGAGTCAGGCTCCAGATCTGGGTCGAGGAGGATCATTGCGCGCGGGGCCGCGCCTCAAGCTGATTCACGGCCTCGGGTCTAGGAAGATGATACGCGAAGCAGGCAGGCCGCCCTTTTCCACCAGGCGGGGTTTTGCAGGAGGGGAGAGGCAGGGGCTTTCCAATTGAGAACCGCTGGTCTCTAATTCCTGTTTTACTGCGGCTTTACCGTCTGCTTGGGCTGGCCCTCGGTGCGGTCTTCCAGAGCGGGGACTTCGACGGAAATCGAGCCCTCGAGCGGCAGCTCCTGCTGGCGCGGCTGACCCGACTCATAGGCGCGAACAATGCGCTGGATGAGGGGGTGGCGCACCACGTCGGACTCTTCAAAGTGGCAGAAAGCGATCCCCTCCACGCCGTTGAGCACGTTGATGGCGTCGAGCAGGCCCGACTTGCGCGGGTTGGGCAGGTCGATCTGCGTAATGTCGCCCGTGATGACGGCCTTGGAGTTGTTACCCATGCGCGTGAGGAACATTTTCATCTGCTCGACGGTTGTGTTCTGGGCCTCGTCGAGAATGATGAAGGCGTCGTTGAGCGTGCGGCCCCGCATAAAGGCCAGCGGTGCAACCTCGATCACGTTGCGATCGAGCATCTTGTCGACTCTATCGATGTCGAGCATGTCAAAGAGCGCGTCGTAGAGAGGGCGCAGATAGGGGTCGATTTTTTCCTGCAGGGTGCCGGGTAGAAAGCCCAGGCGTTCGCCGGCCTCAACCGCGGGCCGCACCAGCACGATGCGGCTGACGCGCTTGGCATTGATGGCAGCCACGGCCAGGGCCACGGCGAGATAGGTTTTGCCGGTGCCCGCGGGACCGACGCTGAACACCATGTCGTTCTGCTCGATGGCTTCGATATAACGGCGCTGGTTGAGCGAGCGTGGTTGCACGATGCGTTTGATGCCGGCGGAGCGTTGTTTGCTGGCTTCGGCCACGGAGCGCAGGCTGGCGGCGCTGTCGGCCACCACCAGGCGCAGCATGCCGTTCAATTCGCCATTGTGGGGATGGATACCCTGGCGGCGGAGAATCTCGTAGTCCTCAAAGATGCGGCGGACGCGCACCACGCCGTCTTCGGAACCCTCAACGTGGACAGCGTCGGAGCGCAGATCGATGCGCACGCCGAGCGAGTCTTCAATCAGCCTCAGGTTTTCATCGCGGGTCCCAAAAAGGGGCTCAAGGTTGGGTGTAATTTCCAGGGCGATCTTCAAAGGGTTTTACGTCCTCCGGGACGGCAAGTTGCGTTTGTATAACGCCGGCGGCGGAAGTAGAGTCCCTCGGCCGGGGCGGATGTAAGAGTGTTATCGACGGCCGGCGCAATCAAGGCGAAGGCCACATGGCTATGGCGGTCAAGACGCCCATGCTTAAGCAGGAAAACGAATGGTTTTTGAAGGAGGCGCCGCGCGCGAGGCCGAGTCGTGTCCAATCGATGGGCTGCCCGGCGCGACCGCGAAATGGAAAGGTTGACCAAATTCTGTATTGCGAGAGTAGCGCGGCTTGAGTACCGCGTCAACCACCGCTTGTCTAATTTTTGATGCGCCGGTTGCCGGAGAAGATACCGGGCAAACGGAGACGGCGCTTGGAAACCCGCAAAGGGAGAAGAATCTTGCGTGTGAAGGTTACCTTCGGCGGGGCGGCAGTGACGAAAGTGCGCCTGACCGAGAAGAGGCGCGTGCCGGGAATACAATCTGGACCATGAGACGTTCGGGCGGCATCAGCCGGCGCGAAGTGTTGCGATGGGGCACGACGGCAGCGGCGGCGTGCGGGCTGCGCGCAGCAAAGGCGACCGGCGCCACGACGCCCCAGCGGCCGGCATTCCGGCCCACGCTGCTGGACACGGCAAGTTATGCGCAGGTTGATCTGGCGCCCAGCCCTGCGCAAAGCCAGTTTGACGAAACGCGTGAAGTGCTGCTGAACCTGAGCATAGACGGGCTGCTGCGGCCGTTCCGCTTTCGCGAAGGGCTGCCCACGCCGGGCGACGAGCTGGGTGGATGGTATTCGACCGATGGGTTTGCGCCGGCGTGCACTTTCGGCCAGTGGATTTCGGCGCTGGCGCGCATGTACTCGGTAACGCGCGACCGCGCCACCTACGCCAAAATCGACGGCATGATTCGCGGCTACGCGGGGACGCTGGAGCCGTTCGGCAAGTTCTACCAGAATTACCGTTGGCCCGGCTACATCTACGACAAGCTTTCCATTGGGTTGACTGATGCGCACGTCTTTGCACATCATCCCACGGCGCTCGACGTGCTGACGCGCGCCACCGAAATTGTGATGCCGTATCTGCCTCCCAAGGCGATGCCCCACCAGGAGACACCGGTGATCGCCGGCGAGGACTACACGCGTCATGTGTGGGACGAGACGTATACCATGCCGGAGAATTTCTTTCTGGCGTGGCAGCGGACGGGAGACCGGCACTACTACGATCTGGCCAGGCGATTTCTGTTTCACGAGTATTTCGATCCCCTCTCGCGGGGCGAAAATGCGCTGCCGGGACGTCATGCGTACAGCCACGTGAACGCGCTGGGCTCGGCAGCAATGGCGTATCTGGCCATGGACGACGACAGGTATCTGCGCGCGGCGAAAAACGGATTTGGCTTTTTGCAGGAGCAGAGTTACGCCACCGGCGGCTGGGGCCCCAGCGAGCACTTCGTGGAGCCGGGCAGCGGCGCGCTGGGCGCGAGCCTGGAGAAGGATCACTCCAGCTTTGAGACGCCGTGCGGCAGCTACGCACACTTCAAGCTGGCGCGATATTTGTTGCGCATCACGGCGGACCCGGCCTACGGCGACAGCATGGAGCAGGTGCTCTACAACACCGTGCTGGGCGCCAAGCATTTGCAGCCCGACGGGCGCACCTTCTACTACTCCGATTACACATTCAAGGCGGCCAAGTTCTATCATCCCGACAAATGGCCGTGCTGCTCGGGAACGCTTCCGCAAATCGCGGCCGATTACCGCATCAGCGCCTACTTCCGGAGCCAGCGAGGGGTGTATGTGAATTTGTATCTGCCGTCGACGCTGCGCTCAAACGCGGGCGGCGCGCAGGTGACGCTGCGGCAAACCACCGATTACCCCTATGAGAGCAGCGTGCGGCTCGATGTGACGGCGTCATCGCCGGCTGAATTCTCGATTTACCTGCGCATTCCGGCGTGGGCGCAGGGCGCATCGCTGGCAGTGAACGGGCTGCGCGATTCGCGCAAGCTGGATGCGGGGTCGTTCGCTGAAGTGCGCCGAGAGTGGAAGAACGGCGACCGCATCGAACTGGAGCTGCCCTTTGCGACGCGTCTCGAGCCGGTGGATGCGCAGCACCCCAATGTGGTGGCGGTGGTCACCGGGCCGCTGGTGCTGATGGCGCTGCGCAACGGCGACCAGGCACTGGGGGCGGTGACGCGGGCGATGCTGCTTAGCGCCCAACATATGGGCCCCCATACGCACGCGTGGGTTGCCGGATCCGGCGAAAGCGCGCTGCGCATGAAGCCATTCCTCGATATTCAGGACGAGGGGTACACGGCGTATCTGAAGGTCGCGGACGCTTGACGTTGCTTGTGCCCGGCAGTGGCCGTAACATCCCTTCTGGTCTTGAATTATGCTATTTTGATAGCCATGAAGCGGAGAGTCGTAACTGATCCCGAGATTTTGAGCGGGACCCCGGTATTCCGGGGTACGCGCATTCCCCTCGATCACGTCGCTGGTCTGATTCGCAAAGGGGTCCCCAGCGCCGAATTGCGCAAAGACTTTCCGGCGCTGACAAAAGCAGATTTTGACTACGCCCGCAGATTTGTGCGCGAGACCCGGAAACCTCGGCGGCCGCGCAAATCCCTCGAAATTCGCAAGTCGATCAAGGCAGCCTGATGCGGCTGCTGCTCGATGAGCACATCTCACCAATCCTTATTCGAGCACTTGCAGAGATGGGGCTTTTCGCGCAGCCCGTTCCTCATGTTGGATTGGCAGGCGCGACAGACAAGGCCGTTTGGACCTATGCCATCGCGAACGATTTTGTGGTGGTTACCGCAAATGCACGCCATTTCTTGACACTTGCGCAGATCGATGTCCATCCGGGATTGATTATTTTGCGCGAAAGCGGTCTGACGCGAGATGAGCAGTGGGAACGCCTCGAACCTGTCGTTCGATTCGTCGCTGCGGCCGGAAATCGAGATTTCCTGCTCAACAAAATTATCGAAGTAACCGCGCCGGGTGAATTTCTGGTGAGGGAAATCAAGCCTTGACCTTTTCCAAACGTTTCAACGAAATTCGCACCGGATTTGAGCGCCCGTTCTGGGTTGCGAACATCAGCGAGCTCTTCGAGCGGCTGTCGTACTACGCAGCGTTTGCCTCGCTGCCCCGATATCTGCACGAGAGCCTGAACTTTGGCGTCGAACGGGCCAGCAGCCTGGCAGGACTATTTGGCGGGCTGGTGTGGTTTCTGGCCGCGTTCGGCGGAGCGCTGGCAGACCGGATGGGCTTTCGCCGGGCGCTGTCGCTGGCTTACCTGATTTTGGCCACCTCATACTTCCTGCTGGGCTCCATTGGCTCGCCGTGGCTGGCTCCAGTTCGCGATGCCATGCCCCTGGTTGTGCTGGTGACGCTGATCCTGATGCTTCCAGCCCTTGGTATCTCGCTGGTGAAGCCCTCCGTGGTTGGCACCACGGCCCGCGCTTCCAACGAGAACGTGCGCTCCATCGGCTACTCGATCTACTACACGGTGGTCAACATTGGCGGGGCAGCGGGACCTTTTCTGGCCGGGTGGGTGCACCAGCATCTGAGCGTGGAGAAGGTGTTCGACATGGCGGCACTGAGCGTTTTTGTCATGTTCTTCGCCGTATTGTTCCTGTTCAAAGAGCCCCGCCGCTCAGATGAGGCGCAAACCGAAAGCCTGGGCCAGGTTGCCAGGAACCTTCTAACCGTCACGTCGAACTGGCGCTTCATGCTGTTTTTGATTATTTTTTCGGGTTATTACGTCGCATTCTGGCAGGAATTCATCATTCTTCCTCTTTATATCCACGAGTACGTGAATGCAAAGAGCAATACTGAAATGCTGCTCATGTGGGACTCGCTTACGGTGATCGCTCTGCAGATGGCGGTGAGCATTCTCACGCAGAAAATGCCTTCGTTTCGGGCGATCACACTGGGCACACTGATCTCGGGCCTGGCCTGGATCCTGCTCATTCTGCATCCCAGCGTCATCATGGCCGTGGCAACGCTCATCGTGGTGGCCATAGGCGAAATCACGCAGCAGCCGCGCTATTACGAATACATTTCGCGTCTTGCGCCGTCAGGGCAGCAGGGAACCTTTATGGGCTTCGCGTTTCTGCCCATTGGAATTGGGTCGCTGGTGGGGGGATGGTTTGGCGGTTTCCTGATTCATCACTTTGGTGAAGTTCTGCATCAGCCTGGACTGATCTGGTGGGCGGTATCGGGAGTGGGAGTGGCGACGGCCGGGCTGCTGTGGGTTTATGACCGCCTGGTAAGGCTGAGCCCGGAAAGATCAATCTAAGCAGAAATTTCTTTTACGCCGGGACTGGGCCGCTCGATCGCAGCGCAGGAAAAAACTTGCTCCATCCGCGCGAACTGGTCTTACACTGTCGGTGACAAATCCTCATTCGTATGCCCGTGGCGCAGCTTACCCTCGAGATCCGCATCGAGCACGCCCAGTCGCTCAAAGACCGCCGGCAGGTGGTTCGCTCGCTCAAAGACCAGTTGCGGCAGAGCTTCAACGTCTCGGTGGCGGAGCTGGACGAAGCCGTGACGTGGCAGTCGGCGACGATCGGTGTGGCGGCCATCTCGCGCTCGCGCGACTACCTGCACGGTTTGATGGAAGAAGCGGAGCGCGCGGCGCGGCGCATGACCACCGAGCTCGGCGCCGACCTGGCCGATTCCTTCTGGGAATACGTCGAGAGCTAGGGCCCTCCCCGAGATTTCGCACGATCCCGCCGTGCTACGCTAAACTCTTGAGCCTCGGAGAGATCGTTTGCAATCCAGCGCCTTTCTCATCGCCGTTTTTGAGTTTGTGATTCTCCTGTTTTCGCTCAGTTTTCATGAGTGCGCGCATGCGTGGACGGCTTCACGGCTGGGTGACCAGACGGCTCGGCTGCAGGGACGCGTGACGCTCAATCCCATGGTCCACATCGACCCCATTGGGACCCTGCTGTTTCCCGCCTTGGTCATTTTCGGGCCGCTCCTCGGTTTCCGGCTTCCTTTTATGCTGATCGGCTGGGCCAAGCCCACGCCCGTGATCACGCGCAACTTCAGCAAGATTCTGCGCGACGACAACCTGACCACGCTGGCCGGCCCGGCGTCGAACCTGGTGCTTGTTTTGCTGGCCCTTTTGGGACTCATCGGGATGGCCGTTGCCATGCCCAACGGCGGCGACCTGGTGCGGCTGTCGTTTGCCGTTGCGCTGGGCATTGCCAATCCCGCTCAGGCACATCCGGTGGCGCTGCTCCTGAGCCTGGCGATTCTCATCAATCTCTCTTTGTTTTTCTTTAACCTGCTTCCCATCCCACCGCTCGATGGCAGCCGCGTAGTGCGCAACATGCTGCCCTATAACGCTGTGCAGGTCTACGACCGCATCGGCGGCTGGGCGAGCTACCTGTTGATGATCTTCGTGGGCGGCTACGTGCTGAGGCTGCTGCTGGTGCCCGCGCTGGTGCTGATTTTTTCTCTGCTCATGCGCCTCTGATCCGGGCCGCTTTCCAACGCCGCTCCCGCTACAATGGAATGAGTGATTCCGGTGATTTTGGCCGGATTTTGGGCGTCCGTTCGGGCGCCGTGAAGGAATTGAACCGCTTCATGTCCGAATCCACCATGAAATCGCCGCGCCCGCGGGTGCTGAGCGGCATGCGCCCCACGGGAAAGCTGCATCTGGGCAACTACATGGGCGCGCTGGCCAACTGGGTCAAGCTGCAGGACAAGTACGAATGCTACTTTTTTATCGCCGACTGGCACGCGCTGACGACGGACTATGCCGACCCGTCGCAGATTGCGCCGAACACGAAGGAGGTACTATTCGATTACCTGGCCGCTGGGCTTGATCCCCGAAAGAGCGTGCTGTTTCTGCAAAGCCGGGTGAAGGTGCACGCCGAACTGGCCTTGCTGCTGGGCATGAGCACGCCGCTGGGCTGGCTGGAGCGCGTGCCCAGCTACAAGGAGATGCTCGAGAATCTCGCCGACAAAGACCTGACGACCTACGGATTTCTGGGCTACCCGGTGCTGATGGCCGCTGACATTCTCATCTACCAGGCAGATTTTGTGCCCGTGGGGCAGGACCAGCAGGCGCACGTGGAGCTGACGCGCGAGGTGGCGCGGCGGTTCAACCAGTTTTACAAGCTTGATGGCCGTGAGGTGCTGCCTGAGCCGAAGGTGCTGCTCACGCCTTCGCCCAAACTGCCCGGCACCGACGGGCGCAAGATGTCGAAGAGCTACGGGAACACGATTCTGATCAGCGATCCCGAGGCCGTGGTGCGGCAGAAGCTCAAGACCATGGTGACCGACCCGGCGCGGATCCGGCGCAGCGATCCCGGCGATCCCGACAAGTGCCCGGTGGGCGACCTGCATAAGGTGTTCTCAACAGCGGAAACCATGGCCAAGGTGTACGAAGGGTGCCGGTCGGCGGGCATCGGGTGCATCGAGTGCAAGAGTTGGGCAGCGGACGCGCTGGTGAAGGTGCTCGAGCCGATCCAGGAGCGGCGGGCCTCTATCACGGAAGGGCAGGCGATGGAAGTTCTGGACGAAGGGTCGCGGCGCGCCCGGGCCCGTGCCGAGCAGACCATGGTGGAAGTGCGCGAAGCCATGAAAATGACATTGAGCACCGCGCCCGATGCTGCGGAGCAGGTTACCTGCGGCGGGCGCGAGTAGCTGGAAGAAGTGAATGCATTGAAGGAAACTTCCCCACATCCCGAAGCCGCTGCAGACGACGCTGCGAAGCAGGCTGAGAGCGCGCCACCCACCCCACCCGCACCAGACCGCGAATCAGCTCCGCGGCTGCCGTTCGAAGCTCAACGCCCCGCGGAGCCCAGCACGGCGGAAAAAGTGGCAGCCGCACTGAAGGCGCGCGGCGAAGACGCTGAGCAATCGCCTTTCTCAGTGATCGTGAGCCAGGTGTACGACGGGCCGCTCGATCTTCTGCTCGACCTGATCCGGAAGCAGGACATTGACATCTACGACATTCCCATCGCTAAAATCACAGCGCAGTTTTTGGCCTACGTGGACCGGCTGCGAGCCAGCGACATGGACGTGGCCGGGGAGTTCATCTACACGGCGGCGCTGCTGATCCACATCAAAAGCAAGATGCTGCTGCCGCGCGCACCCGCAGGGCCCGAAGAGGCTGCCGAGGATCCGCGGCGCGAGCTGGTGGAGCGGCTGCTGGAACACGAGCGCTTCAAGAACGCCGCGCAGATGCTGCACGAGAAGCAGATGCTGGAGGCGGCCACGTGGACCAATCCCGGAGTGCGCGAATTCCGCGAGGATGCCGGGGCCGAGCCGGAAATCGCCGCCGACACTACCGACCTGGTGCGGATCTTCCGTGACGTGCTGGAGCGCGCCCGCAACCGGCCCATCCTGAATTTGGAAGAGGACACGGTCACGGTGAGCCAGATGATCCAGTTCCTGGCGCGGCGGTTGACGCTCGAAGATAAGCCGGTGGCGCTGCGCCGCCTGCTCAGCCACACGCGTTCAGAGCGAGCGCTGATCGCCCTGTTTCTGGCCCTGCTTGAGCTGGTGCGCCTGCAGGCCATTCTGCTGCGGCAGGACCGGCAATTCAGCGAAATCTTCATCAAGAAGCACACCGGTTTCGAGGCGGCGATGAACCAGGGCCTGGCCGAAGCGCGTGACGACTGGCGATAAGGCAAGTTGCGCCCGGCGTCCTTGCCGGGTCGCGGAGGCGACTGCGGATTTACGCGCCTGCGTATTTGGTTGTTCCTCAGCTTGTAAACTGACGATGATGAGCCTTATTCCCCGCAAATTCCGCCATATAGTTCCGACTGCGGCTCTGGCTTGCTTGCTGGCCAACTCCAGCTTTGCAGGCCTTCGTGCGCAGCAGCCGCAGTCGCCCCAGAGCGAGCTGGCCGAGGTTCCTTTGCCCGAGCCGACGGCCAATGCGTTGCCGCTTGCCGAGGACCGCGGCGCTGCGGATCTGGAACAGACGCTGAAGCGCCTGAAGACCACGGCCAGCGTGCTGGTGATCGTGGCGCATCCCGACGACGAGGATGGCTCGTTAATGACGTATCTTTCGCGCGGGCTGGGGGTGCAGGTTACCTCGCTTACACTCACGCGCGGCGAAGGCGGACAGAACGCCATGTCGGCCGAGAGCTACGATGCGCTGGGACTGATCCGCACCGCCGAACTGCTGAAGGCTGATGAATACTACGGCGCTGAGCAACTTTGGGGCACGGAGGCGGACTTTGGCTTCTCGAAGACGCAGGAGGAGTCATTTGAAAAATGGGGGCACGACCGCGTGCTCTACGACGCCGTGCTAGCGGTGCGGAAGGTGCGGCCGCAAGTCATCATTTCCACCTTCGTGGGCGGGGTGAGCGATGGCCACGGGCAACACCAGGTTTCAGGCGAGATCGCGCAGGAAGCGTTCAAGGCGGCGGGCGACCCGAAGGTCTTTCCCGATCAGTTAAAGGATGGCTTAGAGCCGTGGCAGCCGCTGGCGGTTTATTCGCGCGAACCGTTCGCACCGATCACGAATGGGCAGATGCTCGACTACGCGACAGGCAAATGGGCGCCGGCAAAGTTCCACAATTATGTGACGGGCGAATGGATCGAAGGCTCGCTTCCGGCCGATGTAAGCATGCAAACGGGTGCGTGGGATCCGACATTGGGGCGCACCTATGTGCAGATCGCGCGCGAGGGCTGGGGCAAGCAGCTGTCGCAAAACGGCGGCGCCAATCCGGCGCTGAGCGAGCCGGAGGAGACAAGTTATCACTTGTGGGCGGTGGCGCCAGAGGCGGCCGCACCCCAAGACACCAGCGGCAGACTGTCTGCTGGAAATCTCTTTGACAACTCAAAGGTCCGGATCGACACAAGCATCCCGGGGCTGGCGCGCCTCGCCGGTGGGAATGCGCCGGCATGGCTGACCGGCGCGCTCACCAGGATCCAGGGCGATCTTGACTCTTACGAGCGCGATTGCCGTAATCGATGCGGCGTGTCGGGCGCGAATGAATGCGACATCCCGAGCGCTTACAAGCTGGTGCCGATCTACCGCGAGACCCTTGATGTGTACGGGCAAGTGAAGGCCAGCGAACTGAGCGCGAAAGCAAAAGACGATCTCGAATTTGAGCTGGGCGCCAAGATCGAGCAGTTTCAGGAGGCACTGAAAGACATGCTCGGTCTCGACATGATGGCATTCGAGACGGGCAGCAACGGCGGGGAGGGTTACGGAGGGCGCGGCGGATCGGCGGATGAAACGGCACGCAGCGTCTGGCCCGGCGAGGAGTTCGGTGTGCGCGTACACACGGCGTTCCCGCCGACAGCTGTAGTCCTCAACCGCGTTTGGCTTGAGAGCCAGGATGGCCCTCAATGGAAAACGGAGGACGGCAGCGGATCGGCGCCCGGTGAAGGGCCGGTGAGTGATCGCATCTTTCACGTGCATGTGCCCGATAACGCCCCGCCCACGGAACCGTACTTCACACGGCCGACGACCGAGCAGGCGTACTACGATGTCTCCAATCCGGCGTGGCGCGAGCGTTCGTTTGCGCCCTATCCTCTCAAGGCGTGGGCTGAGTTCACGTTCGACGGGGTGCCAATTCGTGTCGGCATGGTGGTGCAGACGCTGGCTCACGTGAACGGCGTGGGCGGCGTGTATGAGCCGCTGGTGGTGACGCCGTCCGTCGGCGTACGCGTTGAACCCGAGGCGCGCATAGTGCCGCTTGATGGGTCGCCGCTGCCGGTGAGTGTAACTGTTCACACAGAGCGCGCCGCAGAAGGTACGGTCACTCTAAAGTTGCCGCCGGGCTGGCGCTCGGAGCCCACCGAGCAGAAGTTCCATATGAACGGTGCGGGCGACAGCCAGCCGCTGCTGTTTTCGGTTTCTCCCTCGGGCGACGTTGAAGCGCGCGCCTACACGATCGAGGCGGTAGCGCAAGCGGGAGAATCCACCTACGCCACGGGCTGGCGAAACGTCGCCTATCCGGGTCTGCGGCCGACGAATCAGTACGAGCCTGCCGAGCTGCGCACGCGCAAGGTCGCGGTCAAGGTTGCATCCGGCTTGCGTGTGGGCTACGTGATGGGAACCGGCGACCTGGTGCCTGAAGCCATCGAGGCGCTGGGCGTCACCTCGCATCTGATCAGCGACGACGAGCTTAAATCCGCCGATCTTTCGCAGTGGAACGTAATTGTGGTCGGCATTCGCGCCTACTCGGCGCGGCCGGCGCTGGCACAGGTGCAGGCGCGGCTCAACGACTACGTGGAGCGCGGTGGCTCGTTGATTGTGCAATATCAGAGTGCAACGTTTCCGGCGCCGCTTGCTGTCACCTTGAGCCGAATGGCCGAACGCGTGGTCAATGAGCAGGCGCCGGTAAAGCTGCTCGATCCCTCCAACCCGCTTTTCACCTGGCCCAACAAGATTACATCTGCCGATTTCGACGGATGGTTTGAGGAGCGCGGCCACGGCTTTCTTGACCGTTGGGATCCCGGCTACACCACGCTCACTGAAACCGCCGATCCGGGCCAGGATCCACAACAGGGCGGCCTCTTGATCGCGCACCGCGGCAAGGGCACCTATATCTATGTCGCCTACGCGCTCTACCGGCAGTTTCCTGAGCTGGTGCCGGGCGCGTACCGATTGCTTGCCAACCTGCTCAGCGCCGGCACCGCGCACGACAGCGGATCAGCCGCATCGCAGCCTCCGCAGCGCTGAAGAACCCGGGTCTCAGCGCGCCGGATTGTGAATAGTGCATGAATTCTTCGTTCCCCGCCTTCGCGACGGGGCGATGGATAACTGCAACCGTGAATTCTAGGTAAATTCGTCAAATCTTAATCTGGCTCTGCGAGGCTGGGATGCGAAACAGGAAGAGGGGTTTTGCGCGGCGCCAAATCCCTGCGTCGGCACTTTCATAGGTTTCCGCGCCGAATTTGATACCGCAGATTTCCTCCCTCATGGTTATGTCCGGAATGCAGAAGTGAATTGCGTTCATTGTGCACGCGAACGCTGCTACCACTCCAACCCGACTCCAAAGGAAAAGAGAGGCCCAAATGCGATTTAGAGTCCACATGGCTGCCGCGGCACTATTGACAGCCAGTCTTGTCATCTCCTACGCACAAACCAGCAGTACCACGCCGGCCAAGAAGCACGCGCCGGCTAAGAAAATGGCCGAACCGGCGGGTCCCACGGTGCAGGAGCAGATTCAGGAACTGCGCACCGAGATGCAGGGCCAGATCGACCAACTGAAGAGCGACTTGGCGAACAAGGATGAGCAACTGCGCCAGGCGCAGCAGGCCGCGGCCGATGCGCAGGCTGCCGCTGCTAAAGCAGAAGCGGACGCCACGGCGCAACAGCAGGCATTCACTGAGAACGCAGCCGCCGTAACCACGCTGCAGAGCACCGTGAGCGATCTCAAAACCAACCAGGCCTCGCTGGCCGACACGGTCTCAACCGAAACGACAAACATCAAGAAGCAGATCACGAACCCGGACGCGATCTATTTCAAAGGAACGACCTTATCCTTCACAGGCAGCTTCATCGCGGCTGAAACTTCGAACCGCACAGCGGCCACGGGCGGCGACGTCAACACGCCGTTCACAGGCGTCCCGCTCCAAAACTCCGAGGCATACAACCTGAGTGAGTTTTATGGCACGGGCCGTCAGTCGCGTCTCGCTTTCAGGGCCACTGGGAAGCTTCCCAGCGTAACGCTCACTGGCTATTATGAGATGGACTGGCTGGGAGCCGGGGTTACCTCAAACAGCAACCAGTCGAACAGTTACGTTCTGCGCCAACGCCAGTTGTGGGCCGACGCCAAGACCACTGGCGGCTGGGACATTTCCGGCGGGCAAGGATGGTCTTTGGCCACCGAAACCACACAGGGCCTGACGCGCGGCACCGAGATTCTACCGGCGACCATCGATGCACAGTACGAACCCGGCTTTGTGTGGACGCGCCAATATGGCTTCCGGCTCTCGAAGGATTTTGGCAAGTCCTTCTTCCTGGGCGCCGCGGTTGAGAACGCTGAGACTCTTAACCCCGGCGGCAACAACCTGCCGAGCAACGTCCTCCTCGGCTCAGCCGGAACTTCCGGCGGCTTGTTCAACGCCGGCGAAAGCGCGAGCGGATCGAACCTGGCAAACTACTCCTTTAACTACACCCCCGACTTCATCGTGAAGATGGCTCTCGAGCCCGGCTGGGGCCACTGGGAAGTGTTTGGCATCGAGCGCAACTTCCGCGACCGCATCTATCCCTGCTTGACCGCGACCTCTACCTCATCGGGATGCGAAGTGGCATCGGCGTCGACCACGCCCTACAACAGCACTGCAGTGGGCGCCGGTATCGGCGGCGGTTTCCGCGGCCCCCTTGTGAGCGGCAACAAGGTCACAATCGGTCTGAAGGGCCTTTGGGGCCAGGGTATCGGCCGGTACGGCTCATCGACCATCACCGACGTAACCCTCCGTCCCGACGGCGTCATCTCGCCCGTCCACGCGTTCTCGGCTCTCAGCACGCTAGAGCTGAATCCCACGCCCAAATTCATGATGTACTTCAACTATGGCGGCGATTACGTTGCCCGCGATTGGACGCTCAACGGCACAACCCAGGTCGGGTACGGCAACTACAGCGCCGATATGTCGGGCTGCGGCATCGAGCCCGCTTCCACTTCTTCGAACCCGACTACCGATCCGATCACCCCGGGCAACTCGACGTACGGTTGCAAAGGCAACAACAAGGACGTGCAGGAATTTACGGCCGGCTACTGGTGGAACGTGATCACCGGTCCACACGGCCGCCTGCGCCAAGGCATCCAGTACAGTCTGATTCGCCGCGATCTGTGGTCCGGAAACCCCGGCAGCCCTGCCAATGCCGCAGCTGGCGGGTACAACCCCGGCGGCGGGGCGCACGGCGACGACAACATGATCTTCACGTCGTTCCGGTACTACCTGCCGTAGGGCAGCGATTCAGCCTCGCGCCCCATCCTTTCGGCGGTGATCGCCGCAAGGACGGCAGGCGCCACCACAAGCAGGGCAGCCTATTGCGGGCTGCCCTGCTTTATTCCGCCGCCTAGTAGATCCAGCGCGCTGTAAGGACCAATGAATGGTTATAGGTGTGGAAGGTACTGGCCGCAATCTGCATCCCGCCGCCGAAAGTCAGGCCCGCGCGCGAGTGCGCGTCCTCGGGATGCAATTTCAACTTTCCGATCAGGACGCCGGGTGTGAGGAACTCCTGCGACTTGCCGTGATCAGCGCCGCCCTTGTAGTAGGTCGCGTTGCTCTCAAGCTCCGGCCAGAAGTACTTTGCCACCTTGTATTGGGTTGCAAGGTTCCAACTGATCGGATTGCCGGTCGTCGTCGTTGCGGGCTTATGCATGTATAGCGTTGTACCTGCCGTTGTCTGAATCGCCAACGGCCCAAAGCCTTTGCCCACGGCAAGGCTTGGCGCCACGCTGGCATCGGTTGAGCCGTTCTTATAGCTCCCCGTAGGCAGCGTGGCCAGCGCGAAAATACTCACCACGTATGCGCCATGCTGGTCATTGGCACTGATGACGCGGAATTTTCCCAGGAACGACATGTCTCCCGCTCCGTTGGCCGGTGCTGGGGCAGTCGATCCCGGAGGAGCTTCGTGGACCAGGTAGGGAGGCAGGTTCACGTCGATTTCCGTACGATCCCACGGAATAATAGCCATGCACTTGCTGTTGCCCAGGTTCCATGTCTGGCCCAGGGTGGGAGTGATTTGATGAATCAGGTCAAACCGCACCACCTGAAAAAGCCCCGTATAGGTGGTGACCAATGGAGGCGGCCAGCTGGGCTGTTGCGATTGGATGGCGCTGGTGCGCGTGCTGAAACGCGCGTAGAAATTCTGGTCAGCGTCGGTGACGGGTGCGGTTTGCGCGTACACGCCGGCGTAACAGAGCGGGATGAGCAGTGCAAGGGGAAGCCTTGTCATATCTTGTGGACAAAGGATGCAGGGCGCAGCCATGAGTCCACAAGCATCGCTCGTATGATGAGTTTCTCGATCTTTGGTTGGACGAACGTCGCATGCGGAAGCGGTGGGGAGACCCAACCAAGGAGCAAAGATCCGGCTGGATTATGCCCGCAGGCGCGAAAAAGCCCAGAGAGTTAACCCTGGGCCTTCTGTTTGAGGTTTTTCTTCGCTCCTTATTCCGCGGCTTCAACAGCCTTGGTCTGGGCGACCGTCCAGTCTGGCGCGCCCACCTTGAAGCGCGCAAAGCGCCGCACGGTGATGTTCTCGCCCAACTTGCCCACCTTCTGCGCGATCAGTTCCTTCACGCTGATGGCCTGATCCTTGATGAAAGGCTGCTCCAGCAGGCAAACCTCCTCGTAAAACTTGGCCATCTTGCCGTCGACGATTTTCTCAATCACCGGCGCGGGCTTGCCCGTGGCGGCGGCCTGTGCGCGATAGATCTCCTTCTCACGCTCCAGGTCATCGGCGGTCACGTCTTCAGGCTTGATGTAACGCGGATCGCTGGCGGCGATGTGCATGGCGATGTCTTTCAGCAGCTCCTGAAAGTCGGCGGTGCGGGCCACAAAATCGCTCTCGCAGTTCAGCTCGAGCAGCACGGCGATCTTGCCGCCGGCGTGAACATAGGAACCGACCGCGCCTTCATTTGTAACGCGCGAAGCTTTCTTCTGCGCCGAGGCCATGCCGCGCTTGCGCAGCACCACAAACGCCGCCTCCATGTCGCCCTTGCTCTCCTGCAGAGCCTTCAGGCAGTCGCCCATGGGGGCGCCCGATTTTTCGCGCAGCTCTTTCACCTGCTTGGCATCAATCTTTTCGCTCACAGTACTCATCTCTCTTTTATCTCCGGCCGCATGCGGCCACGCGAAGAAACCGCGGATTTGAATTGAATATCAAACTCTACGCCGGGATTGTTTCCGGCATAAGAAAAGCGTGGCGGCGTGTCGAAGCGGCCACGCTATCCCCAGCTTGCGCCCTGATTTGCGCAAATCCCGTTAGACGCCGCCCTCGGCCGCTTCATCTTCGTCAAGCAAGGCCGCAACTGCGGCGGGCGCTTTGCGAAAACTGGTTCCCAGCGCCGCTTCCATGTCCACGTCTTCGCCCGTCGAGGCCTCTGCAGAAATCTCGGGGCCTTCGGCGGCAACCTCCGGCTCGGGAGTCTCTTCCTGAAACGCCTTGTCGCCCAGCAGGCTCACGCCCTCGGCTGCCGAATCGGCAACCTTCGAGGTAAACAGGCGAATGGCGCGGAGCGCATCGTCGTTGCCGGGAATTACGTAATCCACCATGGTGGGATCGCAGTTGGTGTCGACGACCGCGACGACGGGAATGCCCAGCTTGCGCGCTTCCTTCACGGCAATCACTTCGTTGTTCGAGTCCACCACAAAGATCGCGTCGGGCAGGCGCTTCATGCTCTTGATGCCGGCCAAGTTGGCCTGCAAGTGCTTGCGCTCACGCTCCAGGCGTATGACTTCCTTCTTGGTCAGCAGGTCGTAGCGGCCGTCCACGGCCATCTCATCCAGTTCCTGAAGGCGCTTCACCGACTTCTGCACCGTGACCCAGTTGGTGAGCAGGCCGCCCAACCAGCGCTGGTTCACGTACGGCATGCCTGCGCGTGTGGCCTCTTCGGCAATGGCATCCTGGGCCTGGCGCTTGGTGCCCACGAAGAGAATGGTCTTGCCGCCGGCGCACAGGTCGGTAACAAATTTCGACGCATCTTTGAACAGCTTGAGCGTCTTTTGCAGGTCGATGATGTAAATACCGTTGCGCTCGCCGAAGATATATTCCTTCATCTTCGGATTCCAGCGCTTGGTCTGATGCCCGAAGTGGACTCCCGCTTCGAGCAGCTCCTTCATGGTGATGGTGGCCAATGGTCCTCCTTTGTGGACTGCATTCCGGCGATTCTCAGGGCCGGAATTGATTCCCCCTGCGGGGAGATTTTTAAAACCAGCCGTCAGCTGTTAGCCATTAGCTTTTTCCGTGCCTGTACTGCCGCATCAGGAACTCGATGCAGCCCGCTGTGCCGAGAAAAAAGCTGATAGCGAAAAGCCAAGAGCTAATAGCCAGCAAACGCGCTAGCGTTTGCTGAACTGGAACCGCTTCCTTGCGCCCTTCTGGCCGTACTTCTTGCGTTCCTTCACGCGCGCATCCCGCGTCAGCAATCCTTCAGTCTTGAGGGTTTTGCGCAATTCGGGATTGAAAACCAGCAGCGCCCTGGCCACGCCCATCTTCACCGCGTCGGCCTGTGCGGCCACGCCGCCACCGGTCACTGTGGTCACAACGTCAAAGCTCGCGGCCAACTCTGCCACCGCCAGCGTGCGTTTGGCGGATACGCGCTGCTGCTCGGTTACAAAGTGCTCCTCGAACTTCTTGCCGTTTACCTTCCACTCGCCCGTGCCGGGACGCAGAAAAACGCGGGCAATCGCCGCCTTGCGCCTGCCTGTGCCGTAATACTGAACCTGATCTGCCATTTTTCCTCTTAGCTTTCAGCTGTCAGCTCTCAGCTGCCAGCTTGTTCATTACGCAGTCGAGCTTTTGCATAGTCTCGAATGCCCGTCCCAGCAGGAGGTAGCTGAAAGCTCATAGCTGACAGCTCGTAGCTGCATTACTTCAATTCCACCGGCATCTGCGCCCCGTGGGGGTGTTTGTCGCCGCGGTACACCTTCAACTTCATGCCCATCGAACGGCCCAGCTTGGTCTTGGGCAACATGCCCTTGATGGCCTCTTCCAGCACCTTCTCCGGCCTGCGGTTCATGAGCCGCGTAAAAGACTCCTCGCGCAACCCGCCGGGAAAGCCGGTGTAGCGCCGGTACATTTTTTTCTGGTCCTTCAGCCCGGTCAGCCTGACCTTCTCAGCATTGATGACGATCACGTGATCGCCCATATCGAGAAACGGCGTGTACCGGGGATTCCGCTTGCCGCTCAGCACGCTGGCGGCCTTGGTGGCCAGCCGGCCCAGCGTCTGGCCGTTGGCGTCTACCACATACCACTTGCGGCTGATTTCCTTGCCGCTGGGAACATACGTCGACATCTCTTTTCAGTCCTCAAAAACCTTGGGTCCGCATCCTAAGGCAGTTTGCATTCAGGATGAGAAAGCGCGCGCCCGCGCAATCCATTCTCGCCCGCGCCAAAAACGCACGGGCCCTCGAAAATCTGCCCACTGCCAAACAAACCTGTTCGGGTGAGAAGCTGCGTGGTTGACCCACCGAGGGGCCTTTGCTGGGCTGGACTTGAATCCCTGTTTCGCCCGCCGCCTGTTCCGGCGGAGCTCGTTCAGGGCCTCCACCAGACCGGTCCGCGTGAGCACACACAGACCTCAGGCGCAATACCGCGCAAGGCCTTTAGAATAGCCGAAAAACAGCCCAGAGTCAACGAAAGACGCCGTGGTTTCTCGGGTTGGCCGCCGAAGCCGCAGCAACAAAATGCGCTATGCTGAAAAAGTGCGCCCGTAGCTCAGCTGGATAGAGCGAATGCCTCCGGAGCATTAGGTCGGGAGTTCGAATCTCTCCGGGCGCACCATCAGCCCACATACCGCTTCTCATTCATAATCAGCAGTTTGAGGCGCAGCGCCGGCGATGCCTGACGGCTATTCCCTGCCTTTCTCGTTGAACACAACCGCTGTAAAGCTGAAGATGTCAGTGTTCTCATCCTTCCAGCAGTTGGGGTCCATGCCGGCCTTGCGGCAGGTCTCTTCAAGAAAGGTCTGGCGATCCCATTTCTGCTCGACGGGAACCTGCGGCAGCAGCAGCCCCTCGCTGTCGGCGTTCTTGATGAGCAGGCCGTCGCGTCCCACCTTGATCTGCTCGACGTTGGTCACGCGCCGCAGCGGCGAGAGCACGGAGATCTCGTAGGAAAGCCGCGGCAGCTCAGACACCGTGACGGGCGGAAAGCGCGGGTCGCGCAAGGCGGCCAGCGTGGCGGTGTCGCGCACCGTCATGTAGAGCGGCCTGATGGGCGTGGTGTAGCCGACGCAGCCGCGTAGTTCGCCGCCTTCGCTCAGCGTGACGAAAGCGCCGTGTTCGCGGTTCAGAGTTTCGCTCGTGCTGGGCTGCGGCGCGTAGGGATTCTTGTTTTCAATGATGGATTCGACCGACTTCCGCGCTACTGCAAGCAGTTCGGTTTCTTCCTGATCGGTGAGCGAAAACGGCGCCGGCGGATCTGCAGCCTGCGCCGATTTGATGAAAAGATCGGCGCTGTAGCCCACCACGCGAGAATGGTCGCTGGTCACGTCGCCGGAGTTGGCGTAGCGGAGCACTTCGGCCCGGCTTGCGCCCATGCGCTCGGCGTAGATCATGGCAGCTATAATCGGCGCTCCGCCGCACGCCTCCCATACGCGCGACTCGAAGTTGCTTGACATGCTCAGGTAGTCCCACGCCTGAAGCGCGTGCAGAGTCCTGTGGTCGATGGTCTCGGCTTCGTCGTAGGTGTGATAGTGCGAAAGATCAGAGCTGGCCAGAACCAGCGTGTCGTGCTGATTATGGAGCAATTTGGCAAGCGCCACGCCAAGAGCGCGGCTGCTCTGGTAACTTTGGTCGCCCATGACAACGGGCACCAACTCAAAGTCGCCGAGGACCTTTTGCAGCCACGGCAGCTCGACCTCAATGGAGTGCTCGGGAGCATCGGCAGTAAATTGGTGGCCTTTATCAGAGAGCGCAATGGTGGGGCTCATCTTCGCCAGGCGACGCGCGAACTCTTTATCGACAAGGATCTGCCCGAGCGGGGTGGTATACGCATCGCCGTCGTAAACAGAGGTAAAACCAAAGCCCACGTAATGCGAGGGCGCGATGACGACAACGCGGGCGTACTTGTGGCCTTTGAGTGCGGCGTAAGTCCAGGCGGCCACGGGGCCGGAATATGGATAACCGGCGTGCGGCGCGACGGCCGCCAGAATCTGGCCATCGACGGGCGGAGGCGCGGCCTGCGCGAGCAGGTTATCGATCATTTTCGATAGTTCTTTGGGATCGGCGGGATAGAATGCGCCGGCGACGGCAGCCGGCCGGACTTTCTCAGCGACGGCCGGGCCCGATGATGCGCGAACACGCAAAACGGGCGCGGTGATCAGGAGGGCAATGCATTGCGTCATCATCCATGCCATGGCGGATCTCCTTGCGATCTTCATGGGTCATAACCTCCTGTGCTGCTTCAAGCGTGCCAGATTCCGGGGATGGCGTGCCGGCACCAGGGGCAAGTGGAGTCTTTGCGGATGAGCATCTGGCTGGCCGCAAAGCCCACGCGCTCCACCAGCAATTTGCGGCAGTGCGGGCACCAGGTGTTCTGCGCGGGATGGCCGGGCACGTTGCCGATATAGACGTAGTGCAGGCCCTCGGCATCGGCGATGGCCTTGGCGCGCTCCAAAGTGGGGACGGGCGTGATGGGCAGATTCTTGAGCAGATAGCCGGGATGAAACTGCGTGAAGTGCAGGGGGACATCGGCGCCGAGATTGGTCTTGATCCAGGCGGCGAGGCCGCGGAACCCGGCGTCATCGTCGTTGAGCGTGGGCACCACGAGGTAGACGATCTCGGTCCACTTGTCCATTTTGCGCAGCGTCACGAGCGATTCGAGAACCGGCTTCAACTGGCCGACGACGACCTTGGCGTAATAACTTTCTCTGAAGGCCTTGAGGTCAATCTTGACCGCATCCACTTTGCCGTAGGCCTGCGTAAGCGAGTCGTGCTCGATATATCCGTTCGAGACCACGATGCTGCTTACGCCGGCGGCGTGAGCGGCGTCGGCGGTGTCCATCACGTACTCGGCAAAGACCACCGGCTCGCCGTAAGTGAAGGCGATGGTGGGGCAGTTGTACTGGAGCGCGACCTCGGCTGCGTGATGCGGGGAAATGTAGTCGGCGGGTATCTCTTCAGGCCGCGACTGCGAGACGTCATAGTTCTGGCAGAACCTGCAGTTCACGTTGCAGCCGGCGGTAGCGATTGAGAACGCCGTGGTGCCGGGCAGGTAATGGAAGAGCGGCTTCTTCTCAATGGGATCAATGTGCGCCGCGCAAACGCGCGAGTGGACGAGGGTGTAGCAGGTTCCGCCGCGATTTTCGCGCACGCCGCAATAACCGCGCTCCTTGTCGTCCACGATGCATTGGCGCGGGCAGAGCTTGCAACGGATCTTGCGGTTGGGCATTTTCTCATAGAACCTGGCCTCGAAGGTGAATTGCGCATCACTCTCTACGGCTCCGTCGAGGCGTCGCGCCACGAAGTCTCGCGGTTCAGTTGGGTTTGGGTTGATCATCCGCAAAGTCCAGCGTGTGGCGATGCGACGCGGAAGCTGCCGGGAGAAAGAGCTGCCTGGGCGATTCAAGTGAAGCTGCTGGCATCAGAGAGGTCAACTGCAATGTTTATCGCAGCAGCCGCGGACGCACCACCATGACTTGTGGTCTAACTCCGGGAAGAGGGATTTGGCAGTGATGTGGCGCACCCGGAGCGGCGTCAGGAAGGCCTAAGCGAGCCGGAGAGCTCGGCAATTCGATTCGTCAGGCTCAGCGCGTCGTGAGGCGCACGCACTTTGACGTCGTCGTCAAAATAGACGAATACATCGCGAGCAGCCTGCTTCGGCGCAGGCTCAGGGTGCACCCTCAGGCCGTCGGTCGCTTCCTCACCGCGCGACCAGGCCAGAACCCGATGCGCCCAGGTATCGATACCCTCGGCGTCATAGCCATTGGGATACTGCTCTTCGTTGCCATGGAGGCGGCAGTAAACAAAGTCGTCGGCTGTAATATCCATCATGCGCGGCCATTTCACGGTGTCGGCAACAACCACGGCGATCTGGTTCTTGCGCAGCAGAGAGATGTATTCGGGCACTGCGAAGCTCTTATTGCGCGCTTCAATGGCGTAGCGAAGAGGCAAGTCCTCTTCGACTTCGAGCCATGAGCGCTCTGCCATCCATTCATCGCGCTGGCGCGCGTAGAGTGCCGCCTGCTTGTGAGTCCGCGGCAGCAGATCGAAAAAATCCTGCAGAAGCTGCGCATTGAACTTGAAGGGCGGCGGGAATTGCCAGAGGATCGGCCCCAGTTTGCGACCCAGCCGCAGCAGTCCCTGGGCCAGAAAATTGGCCAGAGGAGTGGCCACGTTTTCGAGCTTCCTGACGTGGGTAATGAATTGCGTGCCCTTCACCGAGAAAACAAAATCGTCGGGCGTTTCTTTTGTCCATTGCAGGTAGCTTGGCGGCTTTTGCAGCGAGTAGAAGGTGCCGTTCAGCTCGATGGATTTGAGCTGCCGCGAGGCGAATTCAAGCTCGCGCCGCTGGGCGAGACCCTCAGGGTAGAAGGTTCCGCGCCATTCATCGTAGCGCCAGCCAGACATTCCGATGCGAATTTGACCCTGTTCACTCATGCAATTGCTTGCCGATAAAACGGCCTTGAACGGCTATCGCAATTTTGTCACAGGAATGTCCGCCGCCGCTGGAAGCCAGGGCGCGACTGCACGTCTTGAGGAGGCTTGCCGAGCCGCAGCCGAGCGGGCGAAGGCTGGTGGCCGCGGAAGGAATCGAACTTGAGCCGCTTTGCGGGCGTCTGAGCCCGCAGGCGAAATCCTGAGCGCAGTGAAGGACCTTCGAGCCGAAATGTCGAGGGGGAAACTGGTGGACGCGGAAGGAATCGAACTTGAGCCACTTTGCGGGCGTCTGAGCCCGCAGGCGAAATCCTGAGCGCAGCGAAGGACCTTCGAGCCGAAATGTCGAGGGGGAAACTGGTGGACGCGGAAGGAATCGAACCTTCAACCTGTCGGTTAAGAGCCGAATGCTCTGCCAGTTGAGCTACGCGTCCTTGAGGGTTGTAACGCTGCGCGAGACGATCTGGCGCAGGCGTCAGCCGAGAAGAAATACCTCTCGCACCTTGAAAAATATATCACAGACGCGGTGCGACGCCCAATGCGCAACGGCTGGCGGTAGCGGGTCACTCCGGAAGTAGGGGAGCGGTGCTCATTCACCCGGGGGGTTTGGCTCGCCGGGTGGTTCGGCAGCCTCCACTTCTTCGTTAAAGCGATAACCGATGTGAGAGTCGGTGACGAGGTATTCCGGATGGGCGGGATCGTCCTCGATCTTGATGCGGATCTGGCGGATGAAGGTGCGCAGGTATTCCAACTCGCCGCCATACTCGGGGCCCCACACCGAGCGCAGGATCCTGGCATGAGGGATTGGCCTTCCCGCATTCGCCATGAGGAAATGCAGTAACTCGAACTGCCGCGGGGTGAGGTGAACACGGCGGCCGCGCTTTTCGACTACGTGGCGTTCGGGGTCGAGCAGTACATCGCCGATGTGGATGGCGGACTGGTCGGCCTCGAAGACGCGATTGCGGCGCATGGCCGCGCGCAGCCGTGCCGTGAGTTCGCGCAACTGAAACGGCTTGGTAATGTAGTCGTCAGCGCCGGCATCGAGCGCTTCCACTTTGCGGTCTTCTTCGCCAAGCACGGTAAGCATGACGATTGGTAAACGCGGCGCGGCCCTGCGCATCTGCCTGCATACTTCAACGCCGCCCACGCCCGGCATGTTGATATCGAGAAGGACAGCGTCGAAGCTCTCGCTGCGCACCAGGGCCAGCGCCTCTTCGCCGCGCGCGGCCTCAACAATCTCGTAGCCGAAATTGCTGAGAATCGCGCGCAGCGAAAGCCGGATGGAGCGCTCGTCATCCACAATAAGCAGGTTGCCTGAGGTTTGGTCTTTCACTTACCCTGCGCCTCCCGACTGGGGAAGAGACAGATAAAACGTAGTTCCTTCCTCGGAATTACTAATCACCCAAACATGACCCCGGTGCGCTTCGGCCGCCATCATGACGGTGGAAAGGCCGATGCCGGTTCCGGCCGCCAGATGGCGCGTGTTCTCGCTGCGGTAAAAGCGCTGGAAGATGCGCTCGCGGTCGGAAATGGGAATGGCGGGGCCAAAATTGTGCACCGAAAGCAGCACCTGCGCGTGGCTCTCCCAGGCTGAAACCTTCACTGCGGTTCCGGCAAAGGAGTACTTGGCCGCGTTGTCAAGAAACTGCGTCAGCGCCATGGAGAGCAGGTCGCGATCGCCACGCAGCGTGAGGCCGGCATCGGGCGCCGCGATCTCAACGGGATGGCCTGACATGCGTTCGGACTGCTCTTTAAGTACAGATTGAATCAGGTCTGCGACGACAATCTCATCCCTGGCGACGGCCAGGTCCTCGGTTTCAAGCTGGGCGGTTTGCAGCAGCCGCGTGCTCAACTGGCTTAATTCCTCCGCCTCGTTCCGGATAAGCGCCTGGAGTTGCTGCTGCGCCGGGCTGAGCCTGCCCACTTCGCTCAATCCATCGGCCGCGGCTTGAATCGCGGTCAGCGGTGTTTTGGCAGCGTGCGCTAGAGAGTCGAGCACTGCTGCCCGCAGCCGCTCGCTTTGATGTGCCGCTTCCACCTGGCTCTCCTTTTCGAAGGAGACGCAGCGGTCGAGAGTGATGGCGGTGAGCGAGGCCAGCGCGTCCGCAACCAGTACTTCGAGATTGCCCCGGACGGCCATTGCGCCGATGCATTTGCCGCCAGCGTGGAGGAGCTTGCGCGAGGTTCGCGTGAGGCGATCATGATCTTCAGCCTGCGCGAGGTAACATTCCCTGGCAAGCTGTTGCTCGTCCTCTGCCCAGGCGCCGGCGGCAGAGCACGCTCCGGAGTTGGCATCGAAGATGGCCACGGCCTGGGCGCCAAAAATGCGCAGAATCAGTTGCGCCAGTTGCGGTCCGGGCGGCTGATGCAAATTGATGAGCAGGGTGCTGCGGCTCAACTCATAAAGCTGTTCCATTGATGTGCGTTGCAGCTTCGCCTCACGCCAGGTGGTCTGGTGGATCGTGGAGAGACGGCTTACCACGAGCGCGCTCACTTGAAACGCGCCCAGCGCCACCCAATCCTCAGGATTGGCGACGCTGAAATGAAAGAGGGGCGGGTAGAAGAAGTAGTCAAGACATGCGCACGCCAGCAGCGAAACGATGGAAGCCTGCCAGAAGCCGCAAAGGATTGCCTCGCAAACCACCACGAGAAGAAACAAAAATCCCAGTGGCGCAGGATTGAAGTGCAGGACGAATCCCGTGAATGTGAGCAGAGCGATCACCCAGCACGCGATCAGGGTTTCCCCGATGAACCGCGCCGCGGTGGGATGCTTGCGTTCTCCAAGAATGTTGGCGACATCCATAAGGTGTGGGCTTTCCGGCCCGACAGCGAATCCCGGAGATACGATTCCCTGAAACCACAAGCCGCTGCGACCCAGTTCGGGGGCAGCCGACGGCAGAGCCTGTCGCGACGGGTGAAGACTCAGCGATTCTGCGATCCCCGAAGAGATTGGCGAAGGCGCTAGCACTTACTCTGGAATTGCCGTAAGTGCTTGTAGCCAAAGGGTAGCCAGCGAGGCATCAGCGAAACATAAATATGTTGCAAAGAATCTATTGGGAATGAATGCTCGGAAGGCACGCAGGATGAGTGCGCCGGCAGGGGCCGGCGCAAGGATTGCTTAAGGACTCTGTGTCAGGGCCGGGGCGGAGGTTAGCGGTTGGTGCTTTCCGAAAGGCTTTGGTAGTGCTCAGCCTGCGCACTCATCTTCTGCGCTTCATAGACGAAGTACTCGTAGCGGTTCCTGGAGGAGTCAACGGGCCGCGGATACTTCGCTGCTTCAAGCGAAACATTCATGCTGCGCTGCGCCCAGAACAGGAGCTCATCGTGCGCCTGTTGCTCAAACTGCTGCTGACGCCAACGGAAATACGACGCCAGCGTAAGGTAATCCTCCGCCGAATGCGCGTTCTGCACCATCTTTTTGAGCTGGGCGTGGCTCAGATTTTGCGCCGGGGGCGCCGCTGCGCGCGAGCTGCCCGAAGCCACTGCACAAGCGAGGACGGCAAACGTCAAGGCCAGCTTGAGTCGCATGGCAGCCTCCTTCTTCATTTAGAAGTTTGGAGCGCGTGGCGTGAACGAGGCATGAACGAGAAATAAGAGAAGCCTATAGATGGGCAAGCGTTTACGGGTTCTTTATGACTTTTCGCAGGTGCGGGCCAGAATCCGCCGGGCCACCGCTCCGGGCTCGAAGGCCCGGAAGGCCGCTGGTTGGATTCGCCGCCTGTTTCAGCGCATAATACTTGCCATGGCCACGTTGCCCATCGATGAGCCTCTCGTGACGGTGGAGGAGTATCTCCATACCAGCTACCGGCCCGACTGCGACTACGTGGACGGGCGCATCGAGGAACGGAACGTGGGCGAGCACGATCACGCGTATCTACAAACACTTTTGGCTGTCTTGTTTATGAACCACCGTGAAGCCTGGCACATGCGGGCCCTCGTTGCAGTTCGGACCCAGGTGAGCCCCACGCGCTTCCGGGTGCCTGATGTCTCCGTCCTTCGCTCGGACGCCCCCAAAGAACGCATCCTCACCCATCCGCCGCTCCTGGCTATTGAGATTCTCTCGCCGGAGGACAGATTGAGCCGGTTCCAGGACCGCATCGACGATTACCTCACTTTCGGCATCGAGAATATCTGGATCTTCGATCCCGACACCCGCAGGGCATGGACCGCCGACCACGACGGCCTGCACCTGGCGCAGTCCGACGAACTGACCGTGCCGGGAACGCCGATCCGCGTTGTGCCGGGCGAGCTGTTTGCGGAGCTCGATCGAGCCTAAGTTAACCACCTGTTCACTGATTCGAGCCACATTATCCTCAGCTCTTCAGCGCCACGCGGATGTGCAGCTCCTTTAATTGCTCCCCGGTCACCGCCGTGGGCGCTTCGGCCATCAGGTCGATAGCCTTGGCGGTTTTGGGGAAGGTAATCACCTCGCGCAGGTTAGCCGCGCCGGCCAGAAGCATGACGATGCGGTCGAGGCCCAGGGCAATGCCGCCGTGCGGCGGCGTGCCGTATTCCAGCGCGTCGAGAAAGAAGCCGAAGCGCGCGCGCGCCTCATCGTCGCTGATGCCCAGAGCACGGAAAATCACCTGTTGCACATCCTTGCGGTGAATGCGGATAGATCCCGAGCCGAGTTCGAGCCCATTCATGGCCAGGTCGTAGCAATTAGCACGCACGCTGGCCGGATCGGTGACCAGGTTCGCCATATCGGCCTCGATGGGCGCAGTGAAGGGATGGTGCGCGGGCACCCACTTGGCTTGCGCGAGGTCGTACTCAAACATGGGGAAATCGGTGAGCCACATGGGGTGGAACGCGTAGCAGCCGTCGATGAGAGGCTGAGGCGAGCGCCACGCCTGTGCGTCCTGGACCACCTGGTCGGTGATGCGAAACGCGCCATGCCGCTCGGCGTATTTCTTGGCCAGCTCGGCGCGAAAGTTGCCGGCCGCCGCGTAAACGTTGATCTCGCGCTCGGAAAGCCGCCCGGGAAACTTGGTGTCACTGGCCTTGATGGAATGCGCGGGATCGCCGGCAACCACGATGACAAAGTCAGCTTCGTCTGCGCGCGTCAATTCACGCACCTTGGCCGCGGCTTCAGGAAAGCTCTTTGCCAGCCGCTTGAAGTCGTCAACGAACTTCGCGCCCTTTTTTTGATCGAAGAGCGGGTGGTTCTCCTCGCGCTCCTTGCGGCTGAGCTCGCCCACTTTGGGAATGCGCAGCGCCACGATGGGCAGCGCCGGATCGATTTGCATTGTGGCCAGCGCGTCTCCGGTAAACGCCGAGTGCACGTCAGTCAAGCCGGGCAGGCGCAGATCCGGCTTGTCGCTGCCGTAGCGGCGCATGGATTCGTCGTAGGAAATGCGCGGAAACGGGATGGGAAGCTCGATGCCGGCCGAGGCAAAGGCCGCCTTCATGAACTGCTCGACCACGGCGAAGACCATCTCCTGGCGGGGGAAGCTCATCTCCAGGTCGACCTGCGTGAATTCAAGCTGGCGATCGGCGCGGAGGTCCTCGTCGCGAAAACAGCGGGCGATCTGGAAGTAGCGGTCGAAGCCGGAGATCATCAGAATCTGCTTGAAGATCTGCGGCGACTGCGGGAGGGCATAAAACTCGCCTGGATGCACGCGGCTGGGAACGAGGAAATCGCGCGCGCCTTCGGGCGTGGACTTGGTTAAAATGGGCGTCTCGATCTCAAGGAAGCCCTGCTTGCTCAAGCTCTCACGGATGGCGAGAGTGATCTGGTGGCGCAGCCGGAAATTGCGCTGCATTTCGGTGCGGCGCAGGTCGAGGTAGCGATATTTCAGGCGCACTTCCTCGTTCTGGATGGCCTCTTCGGCCGGCGAAAACGGCGCCAGCCGCGCATCGTTGAGCACGCGCAGCTCGGTGGCCTCAATCTCGATCTCGCCGGTCTCCATCTTGGGGTTGATGGCGTCGGGTGCGCGCAGCCGCACTTTGCCCACCGCGGCAACCACGAACTCCGGACGCACATGCTCGCCCTTGGCGTGGCCCTCCGGCGTAAGCTCCTTGTCCAGAACGATCTGCGCAATGCCCGAGCGGTCCCTGAGGTCGAGGAAGATCAGGTTCCCATGGTCGCGGCGCCGGTTCACCCATCCCATCAGAACCACCTGCTGGCCGGCATTCACCGCGCGCAGCTCGCCGCACATGTTGGTGCGTTCCAGATTGCCTAAAAAGTCGAG
>JASHQH010000310.1 GCA_030037635.1 Acidobacteriaceae bacterium | reverse complement strand
GCGTCGTACTTTTCGACCACGCCGTAGATGCCCTTCTGGCCGTTGGAGCGCAGGATTTGATCCTCGCGCAGGCGCATCCAGTGATTGCGATAGACTTCGCGGCTGGAGAGGGTGGTGATGGTGCGGGCGGCGCCTGGCTCAACTGGTGGCATGCAATGACCGAATTACTTATGATGCGAACTCTAGAGACAGGACGCCTGGTTGCATAAATACCGCAGCGCGCTGGAAAACCATCCCGCAGGGGCCAAAGCCCCTGCGTTTATGCGGCTTTTGCGGCACGACTGAAGTCGTGCCCTTTCAAAAACGCATTTATGCAACCAACTCTAGTGCGGTATCCCAGAAGTTCGTAGCATAAATCAAGCTTCCAAAATGCAGGTCCTTCGACTTCGTTTGGCCCAACGCCAAACTCCGCTCAGGATCACCAAGCTTTGCGTATAGCCAATTGCGAGACAGTACGGTAGAGGGTTCAGGTTTCGGGGGCGGGTGCGTGCTCTCCCAAGTCTCGGATCGAGACCTGGGGCACCCATGTTCTGGGCTAATTCCGCGTTCCAGGACCTGGGCCGCCCGCCGTTCTCCCACCCTTCCGGCAAAGTGCGCCGGAAGGATGGGGCAACGTCCTTTGTCCTTTGTGTAGCTCCGCCGCATTCAGCAATTGACCACGGCGACTGAGCAGGGGCGTTCCGGCCTCCATTGCACGAGGAACGAGGTGAGCGAGGATGATTCCAGGCTGCGCATGGCTTCAAACTCGCCGTTTTTCTGGCTGTAGAGGAGCTTGCCTGACTCGCTCAAGACCGCCAGCGCCGGCACTCCGCGGTGCAGCGGGATTCCGTACTTCTCTGCCAGATCGACGTTGGCGTCGAAGTGGCCGACGTTGATGTGCACCACGACAAAGTTGGCGTCGATGAGAGGACGATTCTTTTCGTCGTGCATATAGAGGTCGAGCACTCTGCAGTCGCCGCACCAGTTGCCGCCAAAATCGAGCAGGACACGGCGGTGGGTGGCGGCAGCGGTTTTGAGGGCGGCAGCGATGTCGGCTCGAGCCTGCGAGGGATCGGGGTAGATGTCGGGGCCAGCGGGCCGGGCCACGCCGGCGGCGCAAAGCATGGCCGCAAGGGTCAGCAGTTTGACGATCTTCATCGGGAGACGACCTCCGGGACACTCACAGGATGCCACAACCACCGGTAAGGATGCAGCTTTGGCGGGGAGCCAGCCCGCAATGCGCCGGGCACGGGGCCATTCACGCCGGTGAGTCCGATCACATTCCCGAACCGCTTTTGTGCGACAATAGGAGTTTGAGGAAGCGCGCCCGAGGGTTGGAGCGCGCGGAGGAATTCGAATGGGCGATCTACTTCAGCCATGGCACATTATCCTGCTGGCCGTGGTTGCATTTCTGGTTTTTGGCGCCAAGCGGTTGCCGGAGTTGGGCAAGGGACTGGGTGAGGGATTGAAGGGGTTCAAGGAGGGTCTGAAAGGCATTACCGAGCCGACCCCGCCGCCTCCAGCTCCGCCGCAGAACCAGCAGAATGTGACTCCGCCCCCTGCGTCGAACGCACCGGTTGAGCAGAAATAAGGGCTTGGAAGCGCGGCGTGATTTGGCGCCGGGCGCTTGAAACCGTCCCGATGAAGTGACAGGCCTGTGCAATCGCGCAGGCCTTTGTGTTTTGCAATAGGCGCGGGAGCCGGCTAACGATAGTCTTGCCCGGAGGGGTAATAGCCCGTCTTGGCGATGACAACAACTTCCTTCTCGGGCCGGTCGACGCGCACGTCGATGCTGCGGAACTTGCTGTCGAAGATGGACTCGTGGCTCAGGTAGCCGAGCGTGTACTGGGTGCGTGCCTCTTCAGCAACCTTGGCGTAGCTTTTCTCGATACCGTTGACATTGCCCTCGGAGTACAGGTCGCCGCCGGTTGCGGCGGTGTATTTGTAGAGGATGTTGTCGTACATGGTGAAGGGAAGGTGGAAGCGGTCGAGCCAGCCCTCGCCCCAGCGCGCCGAATCGCCCACCAGCGTGCCGTAAACGGTGATCTTGTTGGTCTCGAGGTAGCGACGAACCTCCTGCCAGGTGGCCTTGCTGCCGTACTCTTTGCCGTCGGAGACGACGTAGATCATGCGCAGGCGCTCCTTGGGCCGGGTGGAAAGCTCCTTGGCAGCGGCCAGGATGGCGTCATTCAAGGTGTGAATCTCTTTGGGAAGGTTCTGCCATCCGGGCGACTGGGTGGAATGTCCGGGCTGCAGGTTCGGATCAGGACAGTTTCCGTTCACGGTGAGAGAGCAGGCAGAAAATGGGTCCTGGCCATTATCGGGCACCATGGGATCGGTGCCTGTAGCTTCAGCCAGGGCGAGCACCGCGGGCAAGCGCTTGCCCTCCGCCCCGGTAAAGCCCGTCAACTCCCTGGCGCCGTTGGTGTAGGTAAAGACAGCGGCCTCGTCATAGGGCGTAAGCGCGCCCTGGACGGCGGCAAGGGATTGATTCACCTTGTCCATGATGTTGGAGGGAAGGGTTTGGTCAATGACAAAGGCAATGGAAAGAGCCCTTGGGTCCACGCTAAACAGGCTCAGGTGCTGCAGGACGTTGTTCTCATAGACGGTGAAATCGCGCCAGGTGAGGCCGGAAACGAGATTGCCCTTCGCGTCTTTTACCGTGACCGGAACCTCGACGAAATTCGTCCGGGAGACGTAGAGCGGAAGCTGAGTAATCCCCTGATCGGGGGGCGTGGTCTGCGTATTGCCTTGCTGCGTGACGGGCGGTTCGTATTGCGGCTGGGGCGGTGGAGGGGGCTGCTCCGGTTGCGCCTGGCCGGTAGCGGAAGAGGAGCTGGAAGGCGCCGGCGGCCCGCCGATCCCAGGTGTGATGGGTCCATTGGTGCCCGGAAGAGGAGGGGGCGCTTGCGGAGTGGGAGCGTCGGGAACGGCAGGTTGCTGCTGTTGCGCGGAAACTGCCAAAACCAGCGACCACCCCAAAACCAGAATCGCTGCCGGCGCTATGGCTTTCCGACCGACCCTCACAGCCTCTTCATCCTCCCCAGGCGACCTGGCCTTACCAGCCGCTTGCAACTGCTGATGAAACAGACGATAGCAGAAAACGCGACCGCACCTGACAGAGTATCAGACGCGGCAGGCGGCCGCAGGTTGCTCGGCAGCCAGGAAACATTCGATGTATGCTTTCCTGAGAGGTCGCTTTGCCGTCTATATGTCCAGGATGGGTTTTAGAAATAGAGTAACCGTTCTCTTGGTGAGCCTGGCGACGCTTGCATCAGCGGGATGGGCTCAGCTTGCGCCTTCGCCCGACGCGCCGCCGGTGAGTAACGCCCCTGCCCCTCCACCGGATGGGACTCCGGTTGCGACCTTCAAGCAAACGGTCAACCTGGTTGACCTGTTCTTCACGGTGAAGGACAAGAACGGCAACCTGGTTCCGCATTTAACGCGCGACGAGTGCGGGGTGGCAGAAGACAAGGTGCCGCAGACGCTGAAAAGCTTTGTGGCGGAGACCAACCAGCCGCTCACGCTGGGAATTCTGCTGGACACGTCAGGAAGCCAGGAGCGCGTGCTGCCGCTGGAGAAGCAGGCGGGAAGCCAGTTTCTGGAAGAAGTTCTGCGGAAGCAGGACGAGGCGTTCCTGGTTTCGTTCGACGTGAATGTCGACCTGCTGCAGGACTTCACCAACAGTCCGCACGCACTGGCGCACGCCATGGACAGGGCCGAGATCAATACCGCCGGCGGCAACGGATCGGGCATTCCGGGTTTGGGCGGCGGGACGGTTCCCACGGTGGGCGATCCCAAGGGGACGTTGCTGTACGACGCCATCAACCTGGCTTCGAACGAGAAGCTGAACCGGGAAACCGGGCGCAAGGCGATGATCATCCTGACCGACGGCGAGGATGAGGGCAGCAACACGAAGATCGGCGAAGCCATTGCCGCGGCGAACCGAAACAACGTGATCATCTACGTGATCCTTTGCGCCGACCGTGCCTTTTATGGCGGATACGGCTTCGGATACAGCGGCTACTCGGCCGCCAAACGAATCTCAGACGAGACGGGCGGCCGGCTGATCGACGTAGGCAACAACGGCCCCAAGCTGGAAGCAGCGTTCCAGCAGATTCAGGACGAATTGCGCACCCAGTACCTGGCCAGCTATACGCCCAGCAACACAAAAGATGACGGGGGGTTCCGCAAGATCTCAGTCGATTGCCACGGCGACGGGGGTCAGAATTTGAAGGTGCAGGTGCGCAAAGGTTATTACGCGCCGTCGCCGGGCAGCTAGTTCTCCGACCGAATGAATTCGGAGCATGGCATCGCGGTATTCCAGGTCTCAAAATCGAGACCTGGAGCACCCCCGCGACCGTTGCACAGTTCGAGCCGGTTCCACTTTTGCTGAGTTCCCTGGATTAAAGTTCACACTTTCCGGCGGCTTATCCTGAGCCGGGGTGCACCGAACGGCACTTTGGGCGCCTCGGGGGCACATCATCTGCCAGGAGAATGGCATCCGAGCAATTGTCGGGGAAATCAGGCCATTCCGAGCCATCCCGCTGAGGCCGGGGACGAAGGGTGGATGCAATGGACGATCTTGAGATGAAGGCCGCAACAATTCTTGCCGTGGCGTTCGTGGCTATCACGTGTATTCCACTTTGGGCGCAGCAGAGCAAGACCGGCGTGAATGCAGACGCGTCGGCAGCGGCCGGCGCAAAGGGCGCGGCCGGCTTTGGAGACAAATCTGCCTCGCACGCGTGGGAGATGAGCTCAATCAATGGCGAGCTTGAGGGCAAGATGGACTCAAAGACAGCCAAAGTGGGCGACCGCGTGGTGCTGAAGACCACGGAGAAGGTGCAAACCTCCGACGGAACCTTCATTCCGAAGGGATCGCATCTGGTGGGGCACATCACCGAGGTGCAGGCTTACGACAGGGAGCGCGGCGGAGCGGAGATCGGTATCGCCTTCGACCGGGTGGAGTTGAAGGACGGGCAGAGCCTGGGCATTTACACGCTGATTCGCGGAGCGAGAGCAGGGACGATGCCCACGGCCATGAATTCGATGAGCGCCGCCGACACGATGAACGCGCCGATGGGCGGCGGACCAATGGCCGCACAAGTGGGCGGACAAGCGATGGGTGGCGGCCGCAGCGCGGGATTGCCGGGCGAAGCCGGCGGAGCGGTAAACGGCGCCGGAGGCGTGGCCGGCGGCACCATCGACAGAACAACGGACCCAACGGGTGAGACGACTGGCGCACTGGGTGAGCAGCCGGCGCCGATGGTCAGCTCCAGTGCAGATGGGGCGGTGCAACTGGCCGGTCACGGAGACGTGGACACGAACCCCAGTGCGCACCAGGCTGCTGCGCTTCGCGCTCTGCCACGCCCTACCGGGATTCCCGGCGTGATGCTGTCAGGGAACAGCACCGCTTCGGGCTTGTTCTCCTCTTCCAGGCAGAACATTCACTTGGACAGCGGAACGCAGATGCAGCTGGGGATCGTAGCGGAGTGACGCCTAGTGTGGTGGGTCCGTTCGTTGCATAAGTCGAAGCCGCGAAATGCAGGTCCTTCGACTTCGTTTGCCGCACAAAACGCGGCGGACTTCGCTCAGGATGACCGTTCTATTGGTTGGTGAACTTTAGACTCAGGACACTAGCCACAATCACTGTTCCGATTTGAGACGGGAGGTTACCGAAGTTGCCGCGGTCCGTAATCTGGCGCAAAGGACGACTGCTCGTTAGTATCGGCAGCAAGAGAAGAAGCTTGAGGCCGGACGCAAGGAATTTCGGGCTTCAAGCATTCCCGAACACGAGGAGCCTGTGATGACCACCCGCTGCGCGTATGAGGAAAGCTTCGAAATCAGCCCGCGATTCAGGCAGACGGTGGAAGAGCGGGTCACGCGGCTGGAGCGGGATGCCGATCACGACGAAGCGGAGATGGAGCGGCTGGAAGACATCGATCACATCCGCAGGCAGATGCGCCTCGTCGCCACGCAGCGCGCTGAGGCGTTGCGGCTGCGGCTGTTTCTGGATCGCGCCAGGACGCGCCTGCCGCGGCCGATGATCGCACTTTAGCGGGCTTCGATCTTTCCAGATACACAGCCTGTTGATTTCGCCACGCGACGTGCCGTCGTACAGTTGAGGTGTGCGATTTTGCGGAGCTTTGAATGGCTGCGAAGCTCGGATATTCCGTTGTGGATGTTTTCACATCCACCCCATTTGCGGGCAATCCGCTGGCGGTGGTGATGAACACCTGCAGGCTGAAGCCGGAGCAGATGCAAGCCATAGCGCGCGAGTTCAACTTGTCTGAAACCACGTTTGTGGAGCGAAGGCCTGCGGAGATCGAGCGGGCCGAGGGGGTGCGCGTGCGCATCTTTACCGCGCAGGAGGAACTGCCGTTTGCGGGGCACCCGACACTGGGAACGGCGAGCGTGCTGAGGGCGAACGCGGCGGAGACGGTGCAAGGCGACACGGTGACCCTGGCTCTGAATGTGGGTCCGGTGCCAGTGCGGTTTGAAGGGGGCGACGGATTCTATGGCGAGATGATGCAACCCGAGCCGAAGTTTGGCGACGAGATGGAGGGGAGAGAGGTTGCGCCGCTGCTTGGGTTGAGCAAAGACGACCTGGACCCGGAGTTGACGCCGCAAGCGGTGTCAACGGGAAACTTTTTTGCGATTGTCACCTTGCGCTCGTTGAGCGCTTTGGAGGGGCTGAAGGTGGATCACGCGGCGGCAAGGCCGTGGCTGCGGCGGCATGGAGCGCGATGGTTCTATGTTCTGGCCCGTGTGGAGAGCCGAGACCCGGATTCTGCGCGGCAGTGGCGGGCGAGAATGCAGTTCGAAGGGGGCGAGGATCCGGCGACGGGTTCAGCGGCGGGCTGCGCGATCAGTTATCTTGTCGCGCGCGGGGCCGTGCCATCAGAAGCTCGCGTGCACCTTCGCCAAGGCATCGAAATCGGGCGGCCGAGCGACATTTTTCTCTCGGCGAAAAAAGAATTGGCGAGGGTGACGGATGTGCGGGTTGGTGGCAGCACCGTTCCCGTGGCAACGGGACAGCTTTTCCAGCCGTGATACACATGCTTTCAACAGAAATTCATCTTCGCAAGTGATGTGATGTGTTTGTGCTAGCAAATTTCCCTGTGTTTCACTCGGATTTTCACGGCGATCTTCACCTGATTTTCTCTCTTCCCTCAATAGACCGGGAGACGTACTCTCCGAAGCGTTACGAACATTTTCCCGGCGCGTTCCTTACGGGTTCCCATGCGCGCCATGACTGACCACCCGACCCCGAGCGAAGCCAGGCCCATTGGAAGAGCCGAGCTCGAATGCTTGGCCGTGGTTGCACTCAAAAGGGTGTAGCGGCGGTTTCAAGCACGCGAGCGGATCGTCAAAAGGCAGCCTGCTCGCCATTCGCTCGCGGTCATAGAGCCGATTTTGATCGACATGCGCGCTCTTCCAAAACAGGGGAGAAACGCATGGTTGAGGCTGAACGGCCAAGAAAATTTGAGAGAAGGAGCAGTTTTCCTCGCCATGCGTCCGAAGAAAGTAATTCTCTGTGTAGAAGAAAACGAACAGGAGCTTTCAGTGCTCCGGTTCCTGCTGATCACCAACGGATACCGCGTGCTTTCGGCATCCAACGGCCAGGAAGCGATCGCCTTATTCTCATCGGCGCCGCAAATCGATCTTGTGATGGCCAACACCCGCATGCCGCAGATGACCGGCAATCAACTGGTGGAGCGGTTGAAACGGATTGCATCGTACGTTCCGATGATCCTCGTCGATGACGCTCAGCCCGTGAACGGAGAGATTCACGCGGCCGATGCCAGGATCGCGAGAAGGAACTGCTCAGCCCAGGAGCTGCTGGAGCGGATCAAGATCATGAGTACGCGCAAGCGCGGTCCGCGCAAGGGTGCGCAGCGCTTTGCACAGGATTCTGAGCTGGCGGTGGCATCGTAAAAGCAGGGAACAGGGATTAGGGAATAGGGAGTAGAAAAACCGGCTCCGGGACCTTGTTCTCTCATCCCTGTTTCACCATCCCCTGGTTTTCAGCCCTCCCCCATTGCCACTTGACGAGCGCCGCCCGCTATGCGCATACTCGCCTTCGGTGTCCCCCTGGATTGCGGAGGCGAATTTGCCGCCGCTGAAGGCAGGCCCATATGGATCTGGTTCTGTTACGTCTTCTTTTTGTGATTTTGTTTGCTGCGGTTTGTTACTTCCTTCGGCCCTTTGGTTTACAGGCAGGTTGGGAGAGCGCGCTCGCGGGTGCGGCTGCGGCCGGCGCGGTCATCATCTTTGAAGTCCGGGTGCGGGCGCTCACCTTGCGGCGGCTGATCGGCGCGGTGGCGGGAAGCTTGCTTGGCATCCTGGGCGCTGCGCTGTTTTGCCTGGTGCTGCGCTCTGCGCCGCTGTCCACTTCGACCTCGGCGGTGCTGCAAATCTTTGTGCTGTTGCTCATGACCTATGTGGGGCTGCTGGTGGGCGCCAGCAAGGGTGACCTGTTGAGCCCGGCCGCCCTGGGCGTGGTGTTTACCGGCGACAAGCCAGCGAGAAAAAGCGCGAAAGTGCTCGACACCAGTGTGATTATCGACGGCCGCATTGCCGATATCGCCGAGGCCGGCTTTATCGACGGCACGCTGGTGGTGCCAGAATTCGTGCTGCGGGAGCTGCAGGTGGTGGCCGACTCGACCGACAGCTCGAAGCGGCAGCGTGGCCGCCGCGGCCTGGACATGCTGCAGCGCATGCAGTCCAGCGACAAGGTCCAGGTGCAGATTGTGCCCGACGACTTTCCTTCGATCCGCGAGGTTGACCTGAAGCTGCTGGAGCTGGCCAAGAAGTGGGAGGCCAAGGTGGTGACCAACGACTTCAACCTGAACAAGGTCGCGCACCTGCATCACGTGGAAGTGCTGAATATCAATGATCTGGCGAACGCGCTCAAGCCCGTGGTGCTGCCGGGTGAGCGCATGAGCGTGGTGATCCTGAAGGAAGGCAAGGAATACAACCAGGGGGTGGGCTACCTGGACGACGGGACCATGGTGGTGGTGGATCACGCGCGGCGGCTCATCGGACGCTCCGTGGCGATCTCGGTGACCAGCGTGCTGCAGACGGCCAGCGGCAAGATGATCTTCGGCAAGATGGACGAGAACGGCAAGGCCATGGAAGCGTAGGATGAGGCGGCAGGCTAAGCTCTCTGAAGCCGCTGGGTTAAACCGAGTTTGATGCCGGGCCATTCGGCAGCAACAATCGAATAGCGATACGAATCGCGAGAGATGAGGTCGGCGGCCAAGCGGTGCGCACGGAGAACGCCCTCGAATTTTCCGCCAATTCGCTGGATAGCGGCTTGCGAGCGCAGGTTGCGCGCGTCAGTATGCAGGCAGATGCGCAACACCTGCCAGACCTGAAAGGCATGCGCCATCATGAGGAGTTTTGCCTCAGTGTTGGCCGCAGTGCGGGTCGCCGCGTGGGTGAGCCAGGTATAGCCGATCTCGCACACATCGGGATCGGAGCGGCCGTGGCGAGCGTGACCCACGGGCCAGGGCCATCGCTCCATATCAAAGAATCGCGTGGAGCCGAGGACAGCGCCATCGTGGATGCGAATGGTGGCAAAATCCACGGCGGTGCCGGCGTCGCGCCAGGCCAACGCGGTTTCAATGTAGCGGAGAACGGCGTCGCGCCCTTGCGGGACGGCACTCCAGCGATAGAGCTCCGGATCGCCTTCGGAGGCGGCAACGAGACCGTCGGCATGAGCGAGCGAGAGCGGCTCCAGGCGAATGGAGTTCCCCGTCAAGACTAGGTTCCCGGTCATTTCGAGCCCCGTTTGCGCAGATTACGGCGGCTCTGCAGCGCAGAGCCGCCAGGAGGCTATTCTCCGGATTTTGCGGCGGGCGGAGCCGGCTTGGCGGCTTCCGCGGCAGCGGGCTTGGGCTTCCAGAACGAGGGATCGGCCTTGACCCAGTCTTCGCTGACGTAGCTCTGCTTGGGGTTCACCGTGAAGAGCTCGGTGTGAGAGGATTCAACGCAATCCCCGTACATCTTGTCGAACTTGTCCATGGCATCTGCGCCGCCCATGGCGTCGACAAACTTCTTATTCTCGGCGAAGCCTGTATCGATCGCGGACATGGAAGGGTCGCCGGTAAGCGCGATGTAGGTGCCGTCGTCTTCGCCGAAGGCGATCTCGTACATACCCCAGTGGGCGCTGGTGCCTGCTTTTTCGTTCGCGTCCTTCACCATTTTCACCAGTTCTTCCCACTCGTGGCGGTGGCCGAGACGAACCTGAAAGACGGCAATCTGATAGACGCGATGATTCTGCAGGTCATCGTGAGGGTGGTAGCTCAGGTCTTCGTCGTAGGTGAATACGTAGGAATCGAGCTCGTCGAGGAGCTCGCCGTCTGCAAGGCCGGCGCGCTCAAAGCCAGCGGAAAGGGCGGCGTTGGTATCGATGATTTTGTTGTCTTTTTCCCACTCGGCAAAGGAGTTGTAGTGGGTGAGGAACAAGGCGCGCGATCGGCCGGATTCAGAGTTGAGAGCGACGTAGTAGACGGGGAACTTGGCTTTGGCCTCCGCGGCGATAAAAGCGCTTTCGGTCTTGTCGTGCGCGGCGCCGGCTTTGTAGGGCTTGATGTATTCGCGGGTGATCTGCAAAATCCTGGGCAGCGACGACGTGGAGGCAGCTTGCGCCGCGGCCAGCGTACCGCCAGCAACCGCGAGGGACAGGCCGACGAGGCCATAGCTCATGAATTTCATTTGGGATTTCCTCCTTGATTTGGCCCGGAGAATCCCTGCGCGGGGGAGGGATGATGGGGAGCGCAAGTGATCTGAAGGCATTGCGATTATCAAGGCCGGCGCTTGGCGGTGTAAAGAAGTTTTTGATTTTTTGTGAGACGGGCGCTGGGGAACCTTCATGCGGCTGCGGTTGAGAATTTGCGGCGCGCGATCTTGTTGTGCGAGATTTGAGTGGCAGGGATCACCTGAAGCCCGGACACATTCGCAGCGGGAGAAACAACATTGAAAGGAAAATCCACCCATCCGAACTTCGATCAGACGCTGGACCTGCTGCGGGCGCGCGGCTTTGGAACGGAATCGTATCCCGATGTTCCGGGCGGTGTGCTGGTGAGCAAAGGTGGGGCTGGAGCGGTGCTGGCGCCGGTGCCGGTGGGCGACGACCCTGCGGATGCAGAGGTTGCTTTTGCCGTTCATCCGGGAGTGTTGGTGAAGGGCGAGGTGGGGCGGCTGGTGGATCGCGGCTACCAGAAGTTTATTAAGACCTCCCAATATGAGTTGCCGGCGTCGGCGAGCCAATTGCAGGCGATACACGGGTTCAGCGAGGAGTTGAAGCAGCTGATCGGGGCCATCAGCCTGTACAACGAGTCGCTTGGGACGACCAGCGACTTGTATGAATACGACCGGTTGATGGGCCGAGAAGCCGCGGAGCCGGAGCCCGCCCAGCCCTGGGAACGGGCCGAGAGGCAGTGATTTCTGCTGAAAGCTTGAGCGGGGCGCGCGATGGACGGGGAAACATCTGGGGAGAGCTGTTCGGTTGCGGCGCGGGAACGGCGCACGCAAGCGCGCTACTCGGTCGATGAGGATTCGGTTCTGCTCATCATGAGCCATGGCGTGCCGGCGCTCGGCCGCATGGAAAATCTGAGCCTTTCCGGTTGCCGGGTGCGCACCAGGGAGCGCATCTCGGCACGGGTGGGGTCGCGCATTGAGATCAGCTTCAAGGTGAAAGGAGCTGCTTTCCGGTTCAGCGGCATTCTGGTTTGGACCATCGGCCGGAACTTTGCGGGCATTCACTTTGTGGACATGATTGCGCGGTGCAAGGCCGAGCTTGGGGTCATCATCGGGGAGATGGAGGCGGCATCGGCGGCGCGAGCCGAAGCCGTAAACCTGGCCGTGGCCAGTGAAAGAACCGAAGCGGACGCGGACCCATGCCGCATTGCGACCCGCGGCGAAGTTCAGCAAGCCATTGCGACCGGATCGGGCAGGTCTTCGCGTGCCGCAAACCCCAAGCTCGAGACTTCTTCAGAAGGCGTGCCAAGCGACCGACGCATTCATACGCGTCACACAGTGGACACATACGCCGTCATCTTCCTTATCAATGTTGGCTCCGCGCTGCGAGGCCGGATTCTGGACCTGAGCGAGAGTGGCTGCCGTATTCGAACCGAGGAGCGATTTCCGGTGGGCATCTTCACGCGCGTGGAGACGGAGTTTCGGCTGGAGGGCTTGCCCTTTCGACTCGGCGGCGTCATCCAGGCCATTCACAACCGCAACACAGTAGGCATCCGCTTCCTGGATCTGAGCGAGCGCAAGCGGCAGCAGGTGGCTGAGCTGATTGGCGAGATTGAGCAGGTGCACGCGGCACAGACGATGGCGGAGGCCGAGCCCGCCGAAAAACCCGCAGCGCCGGCCGCAAGCTGAAACCCCATCCCCGTACGCAAAGACCAGCGCGAGCGGCAATTCTGGCAGGTTGCGGCCACACTGTGCACGACGGCAAGGGCCGCACCTGAAGGGAAGATGCCTTTACGCCCGGTGTCGAACTTTCAAAAGGAAGTGCAGAAGTTTTTCGCGCACGAGTGCGACCTGCGCCAGTTGATAGACTTGGATGTTCACAGTTTCAGGAGGAATGGCTGTCATGGCGGCGACGATGCAGGCTGTTGTGAAGACCAAGTCAGGGCCCGGCATCGAGCTGCGCGAAGTCCCCGTTCCCACTCCCGGCCCCGGCGAAGTGCTGGTGCGGGTGCAGACGGCCAGCGTGTGCGGAACCGATCTGCACATTTACAACTGGGATCCATGGGCCAAGGGGCGCATTCATCCGCCGCTGATTCCGGGGCACGAGTTCGCGGGGGTGGTGGCTGTGCTGGGCCAGGGCGTGACGACGGTGCGCGAGGGCGACCTGGTGAGCGCGGAGATGCACGTGACCTGCGGAAAGTGCCTGCAATGCCGCACCGGCCTGGCTCATGTGTGCCAGCACGTGCGCATCCTGGGCGTGGATGCCGACGGCGCATTCGCCGGCTATGCCGTCATTCCGGAATCGAATATCTGGAAGCTGTCGCCGCACATTCCGCATGACTACGCTTCGCTGCTGGACCCGCTGGGCAACGCGGTACACACTGTGCTGGCGGGGCCGATCGCCGCGAAGACGGTTGCAGTGACGGGCTGCGGCGCGATCGGATTGTTTTCGATTGCCGTGGCCAAAGCCTGCGGAGCGGCGCGCGTCTTCGCCACCGAGGTGAATGCGCACCGCAGGCGCGTGGCGCTGGAGATGGGCGCCGAGCTGGCTCTCGATCCCACCACGGACGCGGTAGAGAAGCAGATTCTTGAGGCCACAGGCGGCACCGGCGTGGACGTTTTGCTGGAGATGTCGGGCCATCCCGAGGCCATGCGCCTAGGTTTCGCGCTGCTGCGCACCGGCGGGCGGGCTTCGCTGCTGGGTATTCCGTCGCGGCCATTCGAGCTCGACTTTGCCCGCGACATCATCTTCAAGGGCGCAACGGTGCAGGGCATCAACGGCCGCAAAATGTTCGAGACCTGGTTCCAGATGGAGGCGCTGCTGGCTACGGGCAAGCTGAACCTGGAGCCGGTGATCACACATCGGCTCAAGTTGTGCGAATTCAAGAAAGCGATGGAGCTGCTGCAGTCGGGCGAGGCGATCAAGGTGGTCATGCGGCCGGAGTGAAGCAGGGAACAGGGATTAGGGAATAGGGAGTAGAAAGCGCGCGTGCGTGCGAAGTTCGCTACACAATGCGATGGCACAAATGCAGATCCCCGTT
>JASHQH010000309.1 GCA_030037635.1 Acidobacteriaceae bacterium | reverse complement strand
TCCCTGTTCCCTGCCTCTCACTTCCCCTGCGCACGGCCGATAATTTCGTCGGCAATCATGCGCGGCGCCTCTTCGTAGCGCGCAAACTGCATCGTGTACGACGCCCGCCCCTGCGTGGACGAGCGGATATCGTTCACGTAACCGAACATCTCCTTCAGCGGCACCATGGCCTTGATCACCTGCGACCCGCCCACGTGCTCCATGCCTTCAATCCGCCCGCGGCGCGAGTTGATGTCGCCGATAATCACCCCCATGAACTCCTCGGGCACGGTCACTTCGACTGCCATCACCGGCTCCAGCAAAACCGGCTTGGCATGCCCGGCCGCCTCTTTAAAGGCAAGCGACCCGGCAATCTTAAACGCATTCTCGTTCGAGTCCACTTCGTGGTAGCTGCCGTCAAACAGAGCTACCTTCACATCGACCATCGGAAAACCGGCCAGGATGCCCGACTCCATGGCGCCCTGCACACCATGGTCGATGGGCTTGATGTACTCCTTGGGCACCACCCCGCCCTTGATCTCGTTGATAAACTCGTAACCCGCGCCCGGCTCGTTGGGCTCGACGCGCAGCCAGCAGTGGCCGTAGTTGCCCGAGCCGCCGGTCTGGCGAATGTACTTGCCTTCGCCCTCGGCCGCCTTGCGGATGGTCTCGCGGAAGGCCACCTTGGGCTCGCCCACATTGGCCTCCACCTTGTGCTCGCGCTTCATGCGATCCACAATGATTTCCAGGTGCAGCTCACCCATGCCGCTGATGATGGTCTGGCCCGAGTCCTCGTCGGTGCGCACTTTGAAGGTCGGATCCTCTTCGGCCAGCTTGGAAAGAGCCACCCCCATCTTTTCCTGGTCGGCCTTGGTCTTGGGCTCGATGGCCACCGAGATCACCGGATCGGGGAACTTGATGGCCCCCAGCGCAATGGGATGACGCGGATCACAGAGCGTATCGCCGGTCTTCAGATCTTTCAGGCCCACGCAGGCGCAGATGTCGCCGGCCAGAATCTCGGTCACGTCTTCGCGCTTGTTGGCGTGCATCTTCACCAGGCGCCCCACCCGCTCCGTCCTGCCCGTCCGCGGATTGAGCACCGTGTCGCCCGTCTTGACCGAGCCCGAATAAACGCGGATAAACGAGAGCTTCCCGTAAGGATCGTTGATGAGCTTGAAGGCCAGGGCGGAGAAGGACTCGTTGTCGTCAGGCTTGCGCTTTTCAATTTTGGAGTGGTGTGCGGGGTCGATGCCCTCTACCGGAGGCTTGTCGAGCGGGCTGGGCAGGTAATCGACAACGGCGTCGAGCAGCGTCTGCACGCCCTTGTTCTTGAAAGCCGAACCACAAATCACCGGAAAAACCTTCAGATCGATGGTGGCCTGCCGAATGCCGGCCTTCAGCTCTTCCACCGTGGGCGTTTCGCCCTCCAGGAACTTTTCCAGCAGAACATCGTCGGTCTCAGCGATGACTTCAATGAGCTGCATGCGGAAGGCTTCGGCCTTCTTCTGCAAATCGGCGGGAATCGGCTCGACGGAAAATTCGGCGCCCAGCGTCTCGTCGTGCCAGAGAATGGCCTTCATCTCGATCAGGTCGACGACGCCCCTAAAGTTGGCCTCGGCGCCCACCGGAATCTGCAAGGCCACGGGCCGCGCGCCCAGACGCTTGCGAATGGTCTCGAGCACGTGCTCGAAGTCCGCGCCGTTCTTGTCCATCTTGTTCACAAAGCAGATGCGCGGAACCTTGTATTTGTCGCCCTGCCGCCACACCGTTTCGGTCTGCGGCTGGACCCCGGCAACGGAGTCGAACAGGGCCACGGCGCCGTCGAGCACGCGCAGGCTGCGTTCCACTTCCGCGGTAAAGTCCACGTGGCCGGGGGTATCAATAATATTGATGCGGAAGTCCCGCCACGTGCATGTGGTCGCGGCCGACGTAATCGTGATGCCGCGCTCCTGCTCCTGCTCCATGTAATCCATGGTCGCCGTGCCTTCATGCACCTCTCCCAGCTGGTGCGTGATGCCGGTATAAAACAGGATGCGCTCCGTCGCTGTCGTCTTGCCGGCGTCAATGTGCGCCATGATGCCGATGTTGCGGCAGCGATTAAGAGGTACAGTGCGGGCCACGTCAATTCATCCTTGCGGAAATTCGATTCCGCGGTTGCTTCCCAACTTCGGCGGTCTCCTTGCCTTTCCGCCGCGCCGGGCCCTCCTTGCGGGCCGGCCTGATCTTTCCAACTTTTCAGCAGTCTCTCGGTCCCCTTGTTCCCTGGTCCCTCGATCAACTGCTTCTACCACCGGTAATGCGCAAACGCCTTGTTCGCTTCGGCCATGCGGTGCACATCTTCCTTCTTCTTCATGGCCGCGCCGCGCCCGTTGGCCGCATCCAGCAGCTCGTTGGTCAGCTTTTCGGTCATGCCCTTCTCGCCACGGCTGCGCCCGTACGTGATGAGCCAGCGAATGGCCAGCGAGGTGCGGCGCTCCGCATTCACCTCGATCGGCACCTGGTAGTTGGCGCCTCCCACGCGCCGCGTCTTCACTTCAAGCAGCGGCTTGCAGTTCTCCACCGCTTTCTTGAACAGCTTGAGCGCGTCGTCGCCGCCGCCCTTTTCCTCCAGGTTCTTCATGGCCTGGTAGAAGATGGCCTGGGCCGTCGACTTCTTGCCGCCCCACATCATCGAGTTCACAAACTTGGTCACCAGCGTTGACCCGTACACCGGATCCGCCGCCACTTCCCGCTTCGCAATGTGCCCTTTTCTTGGCATAAAACCTCAAAAATCAGCTAACAGCTCTTCGCCTTCCCGTGTCCGTCTCACCGCCGCCGGCTCCACCGCCCGTGCGCCGGTCCAAAACCGGAGCGAGCCGAGCTCACTTCGCCGGTCCTCCCTTGGCGCGCTTGGCCCCATACTTCGACCGGCTCTGGTTGCGCGCCGACACGCCCACCGAATCCAGCGTCCCGCGGATCACGTGATAACGCACGCCCGGCAGGTCCTTCACGCGGCCCCCGCGGATCAGCACAATGGAGTGCTCCTGCAGGTTGTGCCCGATGCCGGGAATGTACGTCGTTACTTCGATCCCGTTGGTCAGCCGCACGCGAGCCACCTTGCGCAAGGCCGAGTTCGGCTTCTTGGGCGTTTGCGTATACACGCGCGTGCATACGCCGCGCCGCTGCGGCGACGCTTGCAGCGCCGGTGATGCCGTTTTGTAACGGGGAGCCGTGCGCCCCTTCCGGACAAGCTGATTAAAAGTTGGCAAACTGCAACTCCTTACCCTTTTGAAATCCGTAACTTCCCGTCCATCAGCCGCGCCCCCTCCGGGGCATTCCGGGCTCGCCGCAGTGCATCACACTGCTCAACGCACACAGAAAGCCTGTGGCTGCCGCTTCGCGTCTGTCTTCGTTCCGATCTCAGACGAGAACCGGGACGGTGATCGGTCGCTCTCCCCGAAATCTTCTTCCGGTGCGAGGCCAACTCCGTATCCCGCTTCCGGCCCGCATAGCCCCTCCAAGGTGGGGAACGCGCGTGCCGTCGATGCGAGTGTTTCCTGCCCTCCGCAAGAAGAGAGCCACTGAAGGAAACATGTCTGGCCGGGCCAACTTCCCCTGGCCGGGAAACGACGCCCCCTGCTTACGCCTTCCCGGGGCATCTCCCTGCGCAACCAGCGTAGAAACACACGCCTAGATGCGTTCTTGCGAACCCTACAAAGATAACAAGAAAAAAGAGCCGAGTCAATGGTTTGCCACTGCCGGTAGTGGCAAATTGACCCATTACCCCACTGCCGCCGTCAAATCCTCGGCCCCTTGGCCCGGGCACCCCACCCCATCGCTCTAATTGGCCGACGGCCGATCCACATGATCGACTACATAATGCGGCACCGGGCCTTTGGCAGGTTCCAGATGCAGCCCAAGCTGCTCCTCGAGCGCATCCCTCAGCGCCGGCCGGTTCTGCACGTCGGGTGAAAGCCCATCCGGCGAAACGCCCGCCGGCAAATCCGGACCAAAACTGAGCTCGAAATCGTAGACGTCCTTCAGCCCCGTTTCATCGATCACCGGACGAACATCGTTCGGCGCAATCTGCCCGAGGAACCAGCAGAGATACGGCATGGGTACCTTCCGCCCTACCTATTGGCCCGGTCCTTGCGGAGTCATGGGAATGTTCAGGTCGCCCACCGCACCGTCGGCCTTCATCTTTGTCCCTCCCTTGGCCACCGTCAGCACGTATACCGGGCCCTCCCGCGTCTCCACGTGAAACTTCAGGCCAAACCGGTCCGCGAGCAGACTCTTGAACATGGTGTGCAGCTCGTCGATCGTGTATCCGCCGCGATCGGCGCGGGCTTCCACATTGAACCGTTCCGTGCCGAACCACTCTGGCGCGCCTTCGATTTGCTTCTCGGGAATGCGGTACATCAAAGCCATCATGGTCCGGACGGTCATGTTCTGGGCGGTGTAGCCAGATCCGTTCGGAAGTGGACGAATGATGCCTCCGGCCGCATCGGGAGGAGAGGAATGAATCGCAACGACATCGAAGGTCAGCCGTTGCGGTGAGTCCTGGCTGCCTCGCGCCAAGGCCGCCGCCGTGATGAACAGGACCTTAAAAAGGAATTTAGGCCTCATCGCAATCCAACCAAAGTAAGACACATTCTCCAGCAACCTCTACATCCTCCCAAGAAGAGAGGCCGGTCGCAACAAGAAGCGAGCTTAAGAAGAGACCGGGGGGAGAAATCGGTGAATATCAAGGAACCGGGCCCCGCCCGGGGCTCTATCGTTTAAATCGTGGAGCTGGAACTAAGGCACCGTATAGTAGCCCGAGTTCGACACTTCGCTCCAGGTCGAGTTAAGCGGAGGAATGACGTTGGTCAAGCCATAACTTGTCTTCCATACATCGGCGTACCACAATACCTCCATACCTGAGGCGGGAGGCGCCAAAAACCCTGTCACTCCGGAAAGATCAGGAATCGCGAGGGTCGTTGACCCATCCTGATAGTTGGCCGTGGCGTCCACCTGAATCAGATTGGCTACCGTGGAATTGCAGCCCGACCAACAGTCGATTTCGACCTCCTGATATACATTCGCTTGTCCCGAGAATCCGGTGTAGTTCAAGGTGAAGTTTGGCAATGCCGCCGGCGTCGGGCCGTCATAGGTCCAGGAAGCGGGCAAAGCGAAGGACACCGGCCCGCCGGACGTTGCGGTTCCCGAGCTGACAAAGGAGTTGCCTCCGGTCTCGCCTGCACCTCCATAAACGAGATAGTAGTCCCCGTTCTCGGTTGCGCTCGCCGGCATTACCGGATAACTGGTCGCGGCGCCCAGTTGGTAAAGAACCGCGTCCACGCCTCCCATCACCAGTTGCACCTCGATAAAGGAGCCTGCGTTATAGCCGGAAGGCACACTGCTGTAGGTGATTGGTTCGGACACCGTCTCGTCTGCGGTGCCAAAAACCACGGTATTCCCGCCGTTCAAGGCGCCGGGAACCGTCTGGCTTTCGAAGTTCTTTGCGGCAAGTGGACCCTGCTCGAATTCGCCCTGGCTTTGGTTGTAGGCCAGCACCAGAACCCGGTCGCTGCCCGCTGGTGCGTTCATACTCAAAGGCTCCGTCGCGCTGCCTAACGCTTGGCTGGAAAGGAAAGAGTCGCCATTCCCGGCGTAAGTCCAGAACGACTGCACACCGGAAATCGCCGATGCATCCAGTTCGCCCGTCAGGGTTCCGGTCTCTCCCGCATACCCGCATTGATAACTCGGCGACGTCCCGTCTGCGGTGCTCGCCTCCCAAATGTACTCATTTTGTTGCCCCGGGCACAGAACGGCCACGGCGTAAGTGCTGGTCCCGGCGGGAATGGTGAGAGACAGCGTGCCCCCACTCAGCGTTTGCGCGGCAAAAGCACCGGTTCCGATCTTTGCTGCCACTACGGTAGGGATATTGGGACCGGCGAACGTGAAGGTCACCGTGGTGGAGTTGCTTCCTCCGCCTCCGCCGTTCCCACTGCCGCCCGTTGTCCCGCTGCTTGATCCGCCGCATCCTGCAATCATTGCGGCACACACCGTAATCAACCACAAGCGAAGAACCGACATGGCGATCGTCTCCGGAATTATCGGCGCAACGAATTCATCCAGGTTGGGAGGCCCAACTCCGAAAGAGAGCGCCGGGCTTGAGCGAGCGATTGGCTGGGCAGAAGTATAGCATCGCCCTCTACTAAAACGATCTAGTAGTACCGAACCAGCCAGGATATCTTTTCGCAATGGCGAGGAAGCGCCCGCCTCGACCTCGACATCGAGGCAGCGCCGTCAAAACGCGATTCAGCACACCATCCCTCGCAGAGGGGCCCAAGATAGCCAAAAGCTGACAGCTAGGAGCGAAGAGCTGCTTTTCCCGCTTCTTCCTTCACCATCTGCCCGTCGCGCATGTGCAGGATACGGCCGGCGATGGCCGCGGCATCGGGGTTGTGCGTGATCATCAGCGTCGTCTGCCCCAGCTCGCGGTTCGAGCGCTGCAGCATCCGCAGCACGGCCTCGGAGTTCGTGGTGTCAAGATTGCCCGTCGGCTCATCGGCCAGAACAATGGCCGGCCGCGTGATGAGCGCACGCGCAATCGCGATGCGTTGCTGCTCGCCGCCGCTCAACTCGGCGGGCCGATGATCGAGCCTTCCCCGGATGGCCAGCATCTCGCTCAAATGATCCAGATACTGCCGGTCCATCGGCTCCTTGCGCCCGCTGATCGTATAGGCGATTTCGATATTGCCCAGACCTGAAAGCGTGGGCAACAAATTAAACCGCTGGAAGACAAACCCGATGCGGTGCTTGCGCAGCCGGGTGCGCTCGGCGTCGTTCAATGCGGCAAAATCCACGCCGTCAATCACCACGCGCCCCTCGGTGGCCCGCGTGAGTGCACCTAACAAATAGAAAAGAGTCGACTTGCCCGATCCTGATGGCCCCACGATGGCCACGAATTCACCCCGCTCGACACTGAGCGAAACCCCGCGTACCGCGGTCACCTGGATGCGGCCCGCGGCATAAACCTTGGTCAGGTTTTCGGCAAGAATGATGGGTGAAGACGATTCAGACGGCACGTCTGCCATTGTACGGGCATGGACCGGGGCGCGACTCAGTCCACCCGCAGGCCCCCACACTCTCCCTTCGGGGCGGGACTCAGTCAACGCACAGCCGGGGGTGCCCCATCCTAACGGCGCTTTTGTTTTTCGCCGTTAGGGTGGGGGCGCGACTCAGTCAACCCACAGGCCCCACACTGTCCCGGGCCGTATCTCCGCAAGCCGGGGTGCCCCATCCTAACGGCGCTTTTGTCTTTTGCCGTTAGGGTGGGGGCGCGACTCAGTCAACCCACAGGCCCTCACACTCTCCCTTCGGGGCGGGACTCAGTCAACGCACAGCTGGGGGTGCCCCATCCTAACGGCGCTTTTGTTTTTTGCCGTCAGGGTGGGGGCGCGACTCAGTCAACCCACAGGCCCCACACTGTCCCGGGCCGTATCTCCGCAAGCTCCTGTCGCTGCCTTAAAATAATCCTGCGTCGATTTCCATCGCAGGATTCCCCGCTCCATGGCTTCCGATCTGAAAACCTCCACTGTCGCTTCACTTGAGCAAGCTGCCGCCAGGGCCGGCCTGGTCCTGGTTTCTATCACGCGCGGCGCAGATTTTCAGGGCAACCCCACCGCCGTGTTTGTCCTCGGCCTGCCCGGCGATCAAGCGGTTGGCCGCTCGCTCAAGCTCGAGTTGACGGAGTCCTTCGACTTCGACAAATCTCACTTGCTTCCCGAATTGGAGGCGCACTTGGCTGCTGAGGCCAGGCGGCTGCGCAATCCACGCCCCGATTGCTACGTCACGCTCGGCGGGATCCCGCTCTCCTTCGGCAAATTCCAGTGGCCTTTCCACCGCTCCACCTCCGGCGCCGACACCTACATCGTCCACGGTGAAATCCAACTTGCCGACGGCGGCACACAAAACCTCCACTCCAAAATCGCCGCCAGCGTCACGCTCACCTTTGCCGAGATCGTTCCCGCTATGGAGCAGCCCTACGCCGAAACCTTCGTTTACAACGCGGTGCGCAAGACCGTCGACATGGGCCAGCTCGAATTCTTGAAATCCGGCAATCGGCAGCCCGTCCCCGTCACCACGCGCTACTACAGCCGCTGGCAAAACAAGTTCATCTTCACTGAAACCGATGACCAGGAGCGGTTGCGCTACCTGCTCAGCAAGGTCTACTGGCTGTCGGGCGTGCTCGGCGAAAGTAAACCGGTCTGGATCGCTGACCCTCGCGACGCGCAATACCTGAACACCACTGAAGCCGACTTGCTCCGCATGGCCGGCCACGAAGCCGGAGAAGGCCTCATGGCGCTCGATGGCGAATTTGCCGCCGCCACGCCCGCGCTGATGGGCCGCGCCGCTGAATATCGGGCCGCGCTCGAGGCCGCGCTCGACTTCACCAAACCCAAGTTCAATGAAGCCATGCGCTCCGGCCACGCAAATATGTAGGCCTCCATAATCCGAACTGCGCAATCGAGGCGCTTCATGCACAGGGTCGTCCGCTCCTTCGCTTTGTTTGTTTTTTGCGCGTTTTCTGCCTTTGGGTGCGGGACCAAGCAAGCCACTCCAGCGCAAGCAGCACAAGACCTGAAGCGATCCATCCCGCTCGAGTCAACTCCAGCCCAAGTCATCCAATATCTGGATACGAGGAAAATCGAGCACTCAGCGTACGAACACAACTCAATCACCGCAATAATCCGCGACAATTCTAAGTGGGAAATTGTGAAAGCGAGCTACGGGGTTGAGTTCCGATTCGACGATGCTAATCGACTGTCGGTGATTGAGGTGCGAGAGCACCTCACCGGACCCTAGATCCGCTTCGTCGACTTGCTTTCTGTTCCCTTTGCTCCGTCCCCTGTTCTCTGGCCTTACAGCGCGGCGCCGCACCCGATGCAGAACCGCGCGCCCGGCGGATTCGTTCGCTGGCATTGGGAGCAAACCGCGAGCGTGCTGGCCGGGGCCACAACCGGCGGCGCACCCGGCGTCGGAACGTTCACATTCACGTTGATCGGCGGCTGGCCCCACCCCGGCACCGCAATCCCCAGCGTCGCCGCAATCGCAGCCGCATGAATGGCGTTGAACTCCCGCACGCGTCCCGGCATGAAGAAGCACTCAATGATTCCCGCGAGTGTGGGAACCCCGGTCCAGAAAAAAACGCAGTACAGAACCCCCAGCCCGGTGCGGCGCAGATAAAAGTGGTGCACGCCAAACGTGCCCAGAAACAGCGCCAGCAGCACGCCGACCACCTCGTCGCGGCGCACCGCTTCGTATTGCTGATAGAACATGGCTTGCGGGTTGGGGGTTGCGTAAGCGCTCATCGTGGTCATTCTCCTTGCGCGGCAGTTTCCATCATGCGGGCCTTACCCTGCGTATCCAGAATACGCACCGCAGCTGCCACCGGTTCCCGCCCGTTCACCACCAACCCGGGTACCCCATCCACTCACCACCAACCGGGGTGCCCCATCCTAACGGCGCTTTTGTTTTTTGCCGTTAGGGTGGGGGCGAGATTCTGTATGGGCACATACTCCCGCGCTCCGTTGTC
>JASHQH010000308.1 GCA_030037635.1 Acidobacteriaceae bacterium | reverse complement strand
CCTGGTAGAGGTCGCGGACCTCCGGAATGAAAGAGTGCCCGATGTTCTTGTTCTGGATCACCACATAGACGTCGAGAATGTCGTTTTGCTCAATGCGGAAAGAAACCGAGCCGAGCGGCCCGAACAGTTTGCCCTCACTGGCTTTCTTGATCCCGAAGAGGTCCACGTTCAGGTAGTCTCCGGCCTGGAGAAACTTGATCGTCTTCTCCAGTTGCTCGTCGAAGCCGTAGTAAAAAGGCACGCCCGTATTCCCGGCGGCCCAACTGTGCGATGCGAAGGTCCCGTTCTTCGCTCCATAGTCCTGAAGGGTGACCGGAGCGCGCTTCATGTGGCAGTTTTGGCAGGTCTTGAAGTCGCCCGTATAAAAGGTCAACGGGTTCTGTTGCGAGAACTTTGAGTTCTGCCATTCGTCGTAAGCCGAGAACGCACTGATGAACTTGAAATCGTTCAAATGCTCCGGCAGGTTGGCCTTGTGGCACGCGGCGCAGAACTGAGGCGTGCGATAAAAGGGCTGCATCACGGCGCGGGCGTGGCGGTCGGTGTGAGTCATGATCTCCTCGTACGGCACTTCGCCCGGAATGCGGTTTCCATTCTCATCGACCATCACCGACGGAACGCCCATGATGTAACTGGCGTTCCCTTTGGTGGACTCTAAACCCTGAATGGAGTGGCAAACCATACAGGTCACGCCATTATCGTCGAACTTCCGATTCACCAGCGAGTTCTCAGTGAGCGCGCCCGACACCAGCCCGATGGGGTTATGGCAGCTATCGCAGTGGCGCGAGAATTCTATCCCCTTGGTGTTGTTAAGCAGATTCACGCTGGTACGGTAAAACGGCTCGCGAAAGGAGTTCGAATGCAGCGCCTGGCGCCACTGGTGATATGCCTCCTGATGGCAGTGGGCACAGTAGGTGGCATCGGGAAAAGCTCCAGGCTGAATGAACCCGCCTCCCTGTACCGCGGCATTGCTGGGATCAAAGGCAAGCTCCTTGCCAAATCGAAAGTTGTACGTGGACGCGATCTTGTCCGAGTACGCCTGCCGCTGGCTCTGCAGGCTCTGGCTCTGCTTTTCCTGGCTTTGTTGCTCCTGCCTTTCCTGGTACTGGTCTTGCTGGTACTTATTCTGCTGATTCTGACTCCAGCCGGTTTCGGGAGTCAGCAGAAATGCAAACAGCACGGCTGCAAATGCAGTTCCAGCCAGTATCGTCCCCGCTCGATTCAGCGTCATAAGGAAGTAGTTTCCTCAGTTTCCGGCGGGATGCTCACTGCGCTTGGCAGCGAGGTCTTTTGCGATCTGGTCGTATACGCTGGGGACAACACCCTTCCCCTCTTCAACCTTGAAGATACGATCGATGCTTGGCAAATTGACATGCTCTACTGGACCATTGGGCCAATGGATCTCTACATCGCTGACCGCGGTTGCCTGTCCGAGTCCAAAATGGACCCTCTGGTCATTCGATGATTCGTAGCTTCCCCCGCTCATTACATCCTCGCGCTGGCGCATTCCTCCGGCAGTGAGATAGACGGTAGCCCCGATCGCGTCGCGAGGGGTCTTTCCGTGGCCCAAAAGCTGTAGTTCCACCCAGTGGTTGTGGTCCGGGTCCACATTCAACAGCAGAACTGGTGTATGGTCGATGCAGTTGATCACCACGTCGATCTTGCCGTTATTGAACAAATCGCCGAACGCCGCTCCGCGCGCCGGAATCACATCGGCGAGACCCGTTCCTTCCACAGGTGGGATAAGATCGAACTTCTTTCCATGATCGACATTATGGAAGAGCAAGGGACGCTCCGCGAAAGAGGTTCCCCAGTTATGTTGATCGACCTGCGGATAGACATGGCCATTTGCAAGAAAAAGGTCTTTCCATCCATCATTGTCGTAATCGATGAATTCGGTCGCCCAGGTGAGGAACGGATATGTAGGTTCCGCAATGCCCATCTGTGGTGCTATTTCCACGAAGTTTCCGTCGCCGACATTCTTGAAGAGCGGTTTGTAGTCGTCAGAGAATGTGCCAGTGTAGAGATCGACTAACCCATTATTCCTGTAATCGCCAACCGCCAAACCCATGTTGGCCGTTTCACGGGCATCCTGATTCAAGGCGAAACCCGAATAGAAACTCGCATCCTCAAACGTGCCGTCTCCCTTATTAAGATAGAGGTAGCTTGGGGTTGAATCGTCGGCTACTACAAGGTCCACCTTTCCGTCGTTGTTCACATCCACAAAAGTTGAGGAAAAGCCGTAGTTGTGAACTTTGTCGCTCACTCCCGCTTTAACACTTACATCGGTGAATGTTCCATCGCCGTTGTTATGGAAGAGGTGATCGGGCTCTCCCGGCAGACCGCGCGGACCGCACATCACACGGGCCCCGCGGAACACACAGTAGGCGTTGTTGGCAATCCCCGACCCGGATGTAGAAAAGTAGCTCACGTCCCAGTGAATGTAGCCTGGAACAAATAGATCGAGCAAACCATCGCCGTCATAGTCACCGAAACTCGGCCCCGTGGACCAGTTGCCTAGTGTTACTCCGGCTGTTTCGGCTACGTCGGTAAATGTGCCGTCATGATTGTTGTGATAGAGACGGTTCTTGCCGTAGTTGGCGACATACAAATCGGGCCAGCCATCGTTATCGTAATCTCCGACTGCACAGCCAAATCCCCATCGGTCGTTTGTGACGCCCGCAACGTTTGCGACGTTTGTAAACGTACCGTCGTGGTTGTTGTGAAACAGCGCAGCATGCGGCGGTTCAACTTTCCCAGTCTGAGCATCATAGGTCGAGCCATTCACGAGGTAGATATCGAGCCAGCCATCATTGTCATAATCAAGCAGGCAGACTCCGGAGCCGATTGTTTCAAGAATGTATGGTTTCTGAGGCGTTCCCATCTTATGGGTCCAAGTGGTCAAGCCCGCTTTCTCGGAGATGTCCTCGAAAATAATGGGGCCACTTTTGACGAATCCACCCGCGGTGATGGGACGCTTCTCAGAGTCGAGGACAGGCGCAAAGGCTCCGGCGGTAGCGGAGCCACCCTGTGGTGCCTGTGATGACGTCTGTCCCTGTTCGTATGGCTGGAGCGCCTGCGGTGCAGACTGAGCCCAAACTGTCGAAACAATTGCAAGAGCGATGCCGAGGGCCAGATGTAGGCGGGAAATCCTGCGGACAAAACCGACCAACATGTCGAAACTACCTCGCAAGCAGAAAATTCTCTCGACGAACACACGGCGACCGCCTTGTCGGGGAAGCCCTCGTTCTCGATTCGCCGTACTCGTTGCAATAGAAGCGACTGAAGCTACGGAACCATTGCAGATACTTCTAGAAACTATTCGTCAGATGAACTGCATTCTGGTCCAGGTCGCGTTTGAGCTGAGTACAGGACTGCGGATCGATTATCCTGAGGTCACACGATTTATGTCATGCATCAATGAGATGATGCACTTTTGATGGAAATCCATACCCTACCTTAGGTGGAGGCCCACAAGCATGGTTTAGTTCAGTTCAGGGCTCATCGCGACCTCCGAGGGAGTCATATCCGAAGTCATATTGTTTGTTTCTATAACGTTGAAGGGGTGAGCGCATAGCTCGCCCTTTGAACGTTAAGGAGGAAGGCGATGAGGAGATGGGATCGGCTGCTGGACATGTATATGGAGGACTACCGGGCACGTGGGGTAAGCGATGCTTCGGTTTCGTACACAAAGAGTTGGCTGGAGCGGTGGGGCTCAATATCCGAATTGGGAGTGACGCCTGTCCCTCCCAAAAGGAAGAACTCCTGGCTAGATACCCGGTGCGGTTCTCAACCTTACTATTGGGCATCGAGGACCGAAATTGCTTCTCAATTAGCGAAAGCCCAGCTATCCGAAAGCACCTCAGCCTGCTCCAGGACGGTCTGCGTGGCCTTCTCTTGCTTATCGGGCGGGTAGCCATACCTTTTCAAGATACGTTTGACGATCACGCGGAGCTTTGCCCTGACGTTCTCGCGTTGCGTCCAGTCGATGCTGGCGTTCTTCCGCACGTTTTCGACAAGCTCCTTTGCAATGGTGCGTAGGCAGGCATCGCCCAGCACCTTTACTGCGCTGTCATTGACTTCAAGCGCATCGTAAAACGCCAGCTCATCTTCATTCAGCCCGATCTCTTCTCCTCGTCTCAAGGCGGAATTCAGGTCCTTGGCAAGCCCGATCAATTCCTCGATGACCTGCGCCGTCTCAATCGCCCGATTCTGATACCGCCGCAATGACGCTTCGATCATCTCTGAGAACTTTCGCGCCTGGACAACGTTCTTCCGCAAGCGCGTCTTGATCTCTCCTTTGAGCAGCTTTTGTAGAAGCTCCACTGCCAGATTCCTTTGCGGCATAGCCTGAATCTCAGCAAGAAACTCCTCCGAGAGAATGGAGATGTCTGGCTTCTTCAGTCCG
>JASHQH010000307.1 GCA_030037635.1 Acidobacteriaceae bacterium | reverse complement strand
AGAACCGGGCAATTCTTAAAGCCGCGAACATGCTGCGCCGTGACAACATTCCAAGGACGGAGATTGACGGTGGATTTGAATACGACTCCGAAACGCAGCTCGATGCGACCGGGCATATGAATGAGGCAAGTATGAAAGCGCCGGCGGGTGTCTTCCGTCCGCATTTTCCCCCGGCCGGGCTTCCGCATAGCGTTTTCCTCGGGCTCACACCTGCGATCGTGCCCAAATACTTCCTTTTCGACAAGGTTGATCCCGCGCTGGCCCGGGTGCACTATCCGCCGGTGGAGTATACGACTATCATGCCCCCGTTTCATCGCTGGATCTACATCGAACAACCGCGAAAGCAGCAGTGAAGTCTGAGGTTCCGGTCCATGTCCCTCGAAACTAATCTTCAGGCTATGGAGCGCGCGCGCGAAGCCTATTGGTTGCGCTATCCGGGGACCTCTCCGCTTAAGCTGCAGTGGCGAGCGCGTGCTGTCCGTCACTCGTTTCATGTACTGCCCGGCGAGAGAATTCTGGAGCTGGGCGCCGGTACCGGCCTCTGGACCGAACAGCTCACATCTGTCCTGCACGGACGAAACCCGATCACCGCAGCGGTTTTCGACGAATCGCTCTTTCGATCCGCGAAAAAGCTTGAAAACGTCGAGTTCGTCCATGTGACTGACCTGGATGGGGACCTGCCTGCGGAGAGTTTCGATTACGTTGTGGGCACCGGAATCCTTTGCCATGATCTCTACGCCAAGAATCTTCAATGGATTCACCGCCGTTTGAAACCCGGCGGCCAAATCCTCTTCTTCGAAGCCAATTACCTCAATCCGCAAGTGTTTCTCAAGAGCGTGATTCGCCCACTGGGGCGCTGGGCCGGCAATGCCGATTGCGAAATGGGCCTGCGCAAATACCTGCTGATGAAGATTGCATCGCAGCAGGGCTTTGTCGATATCGATGTGATCCCCTACGACATCATTCATCCCAGGAGTCCTCAGTTTTTCCTGCGCACGTTGAAGTCGCTGGCCTTTGTTCTGGAACATGCTCCCGCCATTCGCGATCTGTGCGGTACGCTCTATATCTGGGCCAGGAAGCCAGGCGACGAAGAGGCGCGGCGGCCGCACGTTGCGCTGGCTGAACACGAGTGCCTCTACGCTTCTACGTCCTTCGTCATTCCGTGCCACAACGAAGAGATGAATATCGGCCCACTCACCGAGGCGATCCTGCGGTTTTATGGCCCCTATGTGCACGAAATTCTGATTGTGAACGACAACAGCCGCGACCGGACAGCTGAAGTTACGCGCGCGATCGCTGCTCAAGAGCCACGCGTGAAGCTGGTTAACCGCACGCCGCCCAACGGGGTGGGCCGCGCCCTGCGCGACGGAGTTGCAGCGGCGAGCGGCCGCTACATACTGACGATGGATTGCGATTTCGTGCAGATCCTGCCTGAGTTCCGCGATCTGTTCGACGCCATTGCGCGCGGTCACGACGGCGCCATTGGCAGCCGCTTCTCGCAGGAATCGCTTTTGATCAACTACCCGTTTATGAAAATTGTCTGCAACCGGGCGTTCCACTTGCTGGCGAACATGCTCCTGCCCGGTCATGTGCGCGACATTTCAAACAACCTCAAGCTTTATCGCGCGGAGGTTTTCAAGACTCTCAAGATCGACCAGCCGGGGTTTGCCGCCAATGCCGAGACGGGCCTTAAACCCCTGCTGAGCGGATATGACCTTTGTGAAGTGCCGATCTCATGGATCAATCGCACCATCGACATGGGTGTTTCTTCGTTTCGGATCCGCAAGGTTGCGCCCGGCTATGCCAAAGCGCTTGTCGAGGTTGTGGTGCAGGCATGGCGTGACAGGCGAAATCTGGCGCGGGTCCGCGAGGGAGCGTGATGCGGCAATGTCTCGTATGCGGTGGCGCCGATGTCGCCGTTTACCTTGATGACGCCGACGACAGCCTGGACACCTCCAAAATGGGTTCGTCGCGCACACGCCTGTCGCCGGGAACGATCTTGCGCTGCCAATCCTGCGGGTTCGGATTTCGCCAAAGCCGTTTTGGCGAAAAGCAATTGGCCGATCTTTATCGCGGGATGGACACGAAGGTCTATCAGGCCGAGCTGCGCGGGCGCATCCGCACCGCGTCGCGCCACCTCCGCATTCTGAACCAGAATGCTCACCGCAATGGGGGCGGGGGCGAATTGCTTGACGTTGGATGCGCCTCAGGAATCTTTCTTGCCCAGGCGCTCGATGCCGGTTGGCGCGTTACCGGTCTCGAGCCTTCCGAGGCTCTTTACCAGGAGGCCAAGGAACGTATCGGCAGCCGCGGAACCATCCTGCCGCTCATCCTGGAGGAAGCCAGCTTTGGCGAACAGCGCTTTAACGCCGTCACACTGTGGGACGTGCTGGAGCACGTTGTAGAACCGACCAACCTTATGAGGAAATGCGGTGAACTGCTCAAGCCCGGCGGCCTTTTGTTGCTCAACGTCCCCGACCTCGACAGCCTCGAGGCCCGCCTGCTGGGGCGCCGCTGGCCATTGCTATTGCCCGAGCACCTGAATTACTTCAATCGAACCAGCCTGAAGCTCTGCGGCCAGAGGTCGGCTTTGGAATGGTTGCGATTCGGACGAAGACGCTCCTATTTTTCGATCGAGTACGTGCTGTACCGCCTATCGCAGCACCGCGTCCCACTCGCCGGGCTGCTTTCGAAGATCGCGGGCGGGGCTATCGGGCACTTGATGGTACCGGTTTCGCTGGGCGAAACCTATGCCGTGTTTCGGCGAAGAGAGTCCGGGGGTTTTTCTGTGGTGGGCCGCCCGACGGCCGCAAGTGAAGGACAGTAGGAGATTTCATGCGTATTTCATGGCGGGACGCCGGACTGTTCCTGTTGATCTATGCCTGTTGGTTTACCCGTTCCGTTGGGCAATTCATGAAGTACTTCCACGGCCGAGCCATTTTCCTGGTTCTCGCTGGAGCGATCGCGATCGGTGTGTTTCTGGCGGTGGCGCGGCAGATGGGGTTGCGACGCGGGGGATCTCTTCACTGGGGATGGTTCGCCGCGTACTTCGGCCTGGTCCTCGGGTTGTATCTGGTTCTGTATCCCATCGCACAGAGCCATGTTTTGGGGCCGGGTTCTGACCGGGAATGTCAATTGGCCGTTGCCGACCGGCAGTTGCTTCACCTCGAGTATCCGTATGCTGCGCGGACCTGCATGGGCCAGACAATTTCGGCGGGACCCGGAGCTGTGATGCTTGCGCTCCCCTTTTATCTGATGGGCAGAGTGAGCATCCAGAATCTGGTCTGGCTGGCGGTTCTTGTGGTTTTCTGCCTGAAGTTCTTTCGCTACCGCACCACGGCCATGGCTTACCTGCTGATCGTGATTCTGGGAAGTCCGGGAGCGCTGGACGATTTCGTAGTGGGCGGCGATTTGGCTATCTGTTCGATTTACGTGTGCATCGGCATCTGTGTTTTTCTTTGGACGTTCGACGAGAACCCGAGCGGCTGGCAACATTACGTTGTGGGAGTTTTTCTGGGCCTGGCGCTTTGTTCCCGAGTCATCTTCGCCGTGATTCCGCCGCTGCTGCTCGCCTACCTGTTACAACACGGGAAACGCAGCGCAGCCCTCAAAAGCTTTGCCATCCCGATGATCGTGGCGCTGGGCGTTACGCTGCCGCTTTACCTCTACAATCCCAAGGGATTCACTCCACTTCAGCTTTCGCAAAAGCTGGATTTCACCGGGCTGCCGCCGCAAATCGCTCATCCGCTGGTGGTGATTCTGCCGGTGCTGGCGATGCTGGTGGCTTGCACGGGATTTCTTGTGAGGTTGACGATGGCGAGAGTGCTTTTGATTGCGGGGCTGGCGCTGGCTACCGTGGCGTTTCCTCTCATCGGCGTGCTCGAGCTTATGCGCGGAGACGCCGAGTATCTTACCTACAACCTGATTTCATCGGTCTTTCTCATCTTGTGGGCACTTGATGGGTTCGAGCGGGCGCCGGCGCGCGCCCTGGCCCGAACCGATTCTGCCGCGCACGCCGTATCGACAGTGGGCGGCCTGTGAGTGACGCTGCGGAAATTCATTCAGAAGCGAAGATGAAAGTACTCATCTCAGGGATTTGCGGTTTCGCCGGCAGCCATATTGCGCGCTACCTGCGGGAAGCGCACGAAGGCATCACGATTTCGGGTTTCGACAGCCTGGCGCGGGCGGGAAGCGAGATCAACCGGACGGCGCTGAAGCGGTTGGGCATCCCGGTATTCCACGGGGATGTGCGCGTGGCCAGCGACCTGGAGACGCTGCCGGCGGCCGATTGGGTTATCGACGCCGCGGCGCAACCCAGCGTTCTGGCCGGCCGCGACGGCAGAACCAGCTCGCGGCAACTGCTGGAACACAACCTGCTGGGCACCATTAATCTGCTGGAATACTGTCTCGCTTCGCGAGCCGGGTTGATTCTGCTCAGCACCAGCCGGGTCTATTCGATTGCGGCCCTGATCGGGCTGCCGCTGCACGAGGAGTCGTCGGCCTTTGTGCTCGATGCCGCGCAAGCCTGGCCGGAGGGGGTGGGGCGCGAGGGCGTTGGCGAGGAGTTCAGCACCGACGCTCCCATCTCACTCTATGGCGCCACCAAGCTGGCCAGCGAACGGCTAGCGCAGGAATACGCAGGGGGATTCGGAGTGCCGGTCTGGATCAATCGCTGCGGCGTTCTTGCTGGGGCGGGACAGTTTGGAACAGCAGAGCAGGGAATCTTCTCCTACTGGATTCATGCGCATCATGCCCGGCGTTCGCTGAAGTACCTCGGGTTCGGCGGCCACGGCTTCCAGGTGCGCGACGCGTTGCATCCGCGCGACCTGGCGGCGATGGTGGATTGGCAGATGCAGAGTTCGGGGGGCGGTCAGCTATTCAACGTCTCCGGCGGGCATGCGAACTCGATGTCGCTCAAGCAACTCACATGCTGGTGCAACGATCGCTTTGGAACGCACCATCCGGTGGAGGACGGATCGGAGCGGCCTTATGATGTTCCCTGGCTGATTCTGGACTCGAGCCGGGCAACGGCGGCAACGGGATGGAAACCGAAGATCGGCATGGAGGAGATTTTGGGAGAAATCGCTGAACACGCCAAAGCGCATCCTGACTGGCTGGAGAGAAGCGGGGCATGAATTTCTATCAGCGACCCTGTCAACTTAGTGAGCCGCAGGGACCTGCGGGGGTCGACCGAACAGGTCGAAAGAGGTAGTGAAATGAGAGTGAAGAAGCTGCTTGTTACCGGTTCGTCGGGATTGATCGGCTCGGAGGTGTGCGAATACTTCGCTGCGCTGGGCTGGGAGATTCACGGTGTTGACAACAATCAGAGGGCGGCATTTTTCGGGCCGCAGGGCGACAATCGCCGCAATCAGCATCGCCTTGAGGAGAAACTGAATAGCTTTTTCCACCATGAGCTCGACATCCGCGATCGCGCTGGAGTGCTGGAGTTGGTGAAGGACGTAGCTCCGGACGCTATTGTTCACTCCGCCGCGCAGCCCAGCCACGATCTGGCGGCGCGCATTCCCTTCGACGATTTCGACACCAACGCCGTGGGAACGCTGAATCTGCTTGAAGCCGCGCGGCGAAGCTGCCCTGAGGCACCGTTCGCAGCGCTGACGACGAATAAAGTGTACGGCGATGCACCCAACGAGCTGCGGCTGGTGGAATTGGAGACGCGCTACGACTATGCCGACCGAGAGTACGCCAACGGCATCCCCGAGACCTTTCGCATTGACCAGTCGAAACACTCGCTGTTTGGCGCTTCAAAGGTTGCGGCCGACGTGATGGTGCAGGAATACGGCCGCTACTTCGGAATTCCCAGCTGCTGCCTGCGCGGCGGATGCCTGACGGGTCCCAATCACTCCGGCGTCGAGTTGCACGGGTTTCTGAGCTACCTGGTGAAGTGCAATGTGACGGAAACGCCGTATCACATATATGGATACAAAGGGAAGCAGGTGCGCGACAATATCCACTCGCTCGATGTGGCGCGCTTTATTGCCGCGTTTATTGACGCCCCGCGCGCCGGCGAGGTCTACAACCTGGGCGGGGGGCGCGGCAACAGCTGCTCGATCCTTGAAGCGTTCACCATGATCGAGCAGATCTCGGGCAAGAAGATGGTGTACGACTACGTGGAGAAAAACCGCGAGGGCGATCACATCTGCTACATCAGTGACCTGAGCAAGATGAGGAGCCACTATCGTGCGTGGGATCTCACCAAATCGCTAAGCGACATCTTTGTTGAAACGCATGCGTCGTGGGCACAACGGCTGCAAGAGGTCAGTTAACGAAGGGAATATGACGGCCATCCAACCGCTCATCATCGAAGCCGTACCGAGGATGACGCCGACGCGCTGCGGCGTGAGCGACTTTTCGCTTTTGATCGCCGGAAAGCTGGAATCTGCGTTCGGAATCCATACGACCTTTGTCGTGCTGAATTCCGAAGAACGATGCGACATTCCGTATCCGATCGTTTATTGTGCTCCGGCTCAATTGCTCGACGCGTGCATGTCGCTTAGCAAGGGCAGGCCCTCGGCTCTCCTAGTGCATCTAAGCGGCTATGGATATTCGCCGGACGGAGCGCCGGCGGAACTGGCAGATGCGCTGACCAGCGTGAGTGCAAGCGGCCGCTTCCGCATCGCCGGGTTTTTCATGAGCTGTTTGCATCCGGAATGCCGTGGCGCTCCTCGTTTTGGCATTCGTGGAGGCAAAGGCAGGTTATTCGCCGCATTGCTCTGGTGTGCGACTTGCTCGTGACCAATAGCCGATTTGCCTTCGAGTGGCTGGGACGCGTCCCCGGCAAGCGATCCACCGTGCCCATCCAAT
>JASHQH010000306.1 GCA_030037635.1 Acidobacteriaceae bacterium | reverse complement strand
CGATGAATTTCTCGAAAGGCGCTTCCCCGAGTCGCGACGCACCGCCTACTATCTGATGTCCATACACGAGCACTTGCCGCCTCAAATCCGCCGGGAGTTGAAGCTGGTGGGCTGGACCAAGGCGGCGGAGTTGACCAAGGTCGCGCGTTCGGACGGGAAGGCTTTCGATTGTGCAGCATGGATGCACAAAGCCCGTTCCTTACCCCGCGATCAGTTTAAACGGGAGGTGGATCAACACCTCACTGGCAAGGACACCGAACCGACCGAGATCGTCTACTTCAAACTCTACCGGAGCCAGATTCCGGTGATTGAGCAGGCGCTTGAAACGTCGGCCCTGATGCTGGGCTCAGACAAATCACGCGGCTATTGTCTGGAGATGATCTGCGCAGATTTCCTGGCAGGAGCCAACCTGGATGGTGGACAACCAGACATGCTTTTGTTCTCGATGGGACGGTTTTTTCAGTTCCTGCCCCGCGAACAGCAGCAGGCGTTTGTGGCGCAGATCACGGAGAAAGCGCCATGAAACGGGATCTGGTAAAGAGTTCTCGCCTGCGCCTGGCCCCCGAATCGTACGCAAACCTGCGGCAGCGGGTGTTACGCCGCGACGGATGGAGATGCCAAAACTGCGGGGCAATGTCGAATCTCGAGGTGCATCATAAGGAATTGCGCAGCCAGTCTGGTGATGACTCAGAGCAAAACCTCATCACGCTTTGCACTGCCTGCCACGCGATCGTGCATCGGGAACCGGCTAAAACCCAAAAGTCGAGCCCAAATTGAAAATTTGCCGTTTGGATGTCAAATCTCAAGTTCAATTCGCTGGGGTCACCGAGCCGACCGCGCGCGGGAGGCTGGGACGATGTGGAACCTGACCGACGCGGTCTGGAGTTAAAAATGCGGGTATTAAACCCCAAAACTCGAGCCGGTTGCGCTGAAGCCTCGACCGGTGAACCATCGGATGCTGTTTTATTTCGGGGAGCGGCTTGGGGGGAAGTCCGAGGCGCCGGCCAAAGGGACCGCGTTTTGCCGAAAAAACCCGAAAAGTGGACTCTTGCGACCTTGCCTCAGCGCATTATGGCTGCAAGCCAGGCGGTGGAGCTCGGAGGCCGAAGGGGGCGAGACCAGCGCGAACGAGCACGAAAATTGCGGCTTAAAACCCAAAAACTCGAATTCATTGCGCAGACGGCCACCTGAGTCGCATCCTGCGCCGGCAAAAAGGCCTGCACACGCGCCCAGAGCGGCCGCTCCTCCGGCTTATGCGGCTCAACCAAAACAACCGGCTCCCGCACCGTCGCAGCACCAGGCAGAACCGAAAAGGGAGCAGCAGGGCGGAAACGAAAATCGGCATACCGTAACAAAATGGGCTGGCTGCGAAGGCAGCCTATGCAAATTACGGGTTGTTTTCGCGGATTGCGGTCGGATTACCAACGAGAGTTGCGGCGATAGCGGCACCTGCTATGCCCGCCCCGATCCAGGTCCATCGCCTCGACGAAGCCTCCTGGCGCACCACAGGGATCGCTATACCGCTGGAGTCGGGGAGAGTTTTCGGCGCAAATCCCAGGTCAGACGCATGCTGAAAGCGTTGCTCTGGTTTCTTCTCCAGACAACGGCTCACAATCTTCTGTAAGGGTGGAAGAAGGGTCTGCGCGGCCTGCACAAGGGATGGCGGATCCTCCTTCAGGATCTCCGTCATGGTTTCCGCTGCGGTCGACATCTGAAACGCGCGCTTGCGCGTCAGCATCTCGTACAGAATTACGCCCACCGCAAATGTCGCTGCGCCCATCGGCAATTTGTCCGCGCACCTGCTCGGGTGACATATAGCCGACCGTTCCCAGCACCTGCCCGGGATCGGTCTGTCGCTGGAATTGTGGCGGTCGTGGCGTCAGAGTCTGCAGCGCTGACTCGGACGAGTTTGGCTAATCCGAAGTCGAGGATCTTCAGGCGTCCGTCTTTCGTAAGGAATAGGTTTTCCGGCTTGAGGTCACGATGAACAATTCCGGCGTCGTGAGCGGCTGCTAGTCCGTGAGCAATATTGACACCGAAATCACAGGTCTCTCGCAGACGCATTGGGCCGCGGCGAAGTCGATCACGCAGGGTTTCTCCCTGCAGCAATTCGGTGACGATGTAAGAAGACCCGTCATGCTGGCCGACACGGAAAATCGAAACTATATTGGGATGGTTTTAGCGCGGCAGTGGCCCGTGCCTCCAGTTCGAAACGGTGCAGGCGTTCCGAATCCAGCGACCAGTAGTCAGGAAGCACCTTGATCGCCACGTCGCGTTTCAGCAAAGTGTCGCGGGCGCGATAAACTTCGCCCATACCACCCGCGCCCAACGGCGCGATGATCTCACAAGAATCCAGCCGGAACTTGTGGCGAGCGGCATAGTTCAGCCAGATTATACTCTGAGCTCCCTGCTCTATCGGTTCCGAGACAGCGAGCTACATAAGCTCCTTCTGGATACACGATCTCGTGGCATCCGGTGCAAAGCGTAATGAGGTTTTGCTCTGGATCATCTCCGGGACCGGCTTCGGCGCTGATCGGAAGGTAGTGTGCCACTGATGTGCCAGTGAAGCCTTCGCTAACTGAAATCCCCGGCCCCAAGCCGACCACAGGTCAGTCATTACATCGGGGAACCGCAGAACAGCGGAAGTCGAGCCGAGATTCCGTCGCGACTTGGAGAAGATGTCAGCGCTGGAAGAGCTCATTTTGCGGTAAGATACTGATTGATCTAGCCGAGTTCGGTCACGGGTAGTGCGCGAAAGCTGTTTGGAAATGGAAAGCTATTTGGCGTTCTTGAGACCACGCCGGCAGCAGCCAGTCGCGACTTGCCGATCCGGTTGCGTAAGAAATCAAGATTGACGGTGTCGCCGATGTCTGGGATCTCCGTCCATTTCGCCTCAAACAACTCCAGGCGTCCGCCCGTATCCACTACAAAATCAACTTCGCGGGTCCGGTCGCGCCAGAAGAAGAGACCTCTCGAACGCCCGGCGCGGCGCTCGCGGTTGCGAAGTTGACCGAATACAAAGGTTTCCCACACAGCGCCTGCCGCGGGCGATTGCAGAAGCGCCTTTTTTGACCGAATATTCAGCAGTGCGCAAAGCAGACCAGAATCCGCAAGGTAGAGTTTTGGACTTTTGACGATCGATTTGGTTCTGTTCGAGAACCACGGTTCAAGCAACACCACCTGACCGGACGTTTCCAATATGGACAGCCACTGATTGGCGGTCGAAGGCGCAATACCGACATCTCGCGCCAGATCCGCCTTGTTCAAGAGGTTCGCGGATCGAAGGGCACAAGCGCGCAGAAATCTCTCGAAGTCCCGAAGGCTGCCAACATTCGCAAGAGCGCGAACATCGCGTTCAAGGTAGGTGGCGATGTACGAATTGTAGAAAGCTACGGAATCAATATCAGGATTGGCGCAGAGTTCCGGAAACCCGCCGCGCACGATGGAGGTTTCGAGTTCAGTGCTAGGCAACGCCTCGCGAATCTCGGCGAAAGAGAGCGTCTCGAGTTCCACGATGTCCGCTCTGCCAGCTAACGACTCCGAAACACCTTTCATCAATATGAACTTTTGGGAGCCGGTGAGCAGAAACTGCCCGCTGCGCGTGCGCTGAGCATCCACCGCGACCTTGAGATGCCGAAAGAGGCCTGGAGCGTATTGAACTTCATCAATGATGACGGGTGGGGGATGACGCTGAAGAAAGCGTTCCGGCTCTTTTTCAGCCTGCTCGGCTTCGGTCGGCAGATCAAGAGAAACAAACCCATAGTTCGGGAAAAGGTGCAGAAAAGTTGAGGTTTTGCCCGTTTGTCTGGCTCCGGTCAAAACTGTCACTGGCCGCGTCCTTGCGGAGTGTTTCAATCGGGACTCAACATCACGTGGGATCCACATATGCAGAATATACGATACAATCGCATATTTTGCATAGCATCAGATCTCTCGTCTCTCCCCACGGCGCCTAGGTCGCTAGCGCTAATCGCCGACGAACGCGGTCGAGGACCAGAAAATTGCGTGAGTAAACCCGAAAACTCGAGCGGGCCTCGCTCAATGCTCGCCCCCTCCACCATAGGGGCGCGTGCCGGGCGTAACTTGAGGTGGTCCGCATTGCTAGCCGCAGGGAGCATCTTTGCGGTAAAGAACGGGAAAAGTAGAGTACTGTGATGCCGCCGCCTCCACGATACGGCCAGAAATCGGGCGGCGGAACTCGGAGCCCGAGAATGTGGGACTAACGCGAATGAAAGTGGAAAACGCGGTTTTAAACCCCAAAAACTGGACCCGGTTTCCCAGCGACACGGCGCACGACGCATCGCGTGTGCATCCGCCTCCAAAAGCGAGCTGGAAAAGTCCGCAGTGCCGGCCGGCGGGCGCGTTTTGCGGTTAAAAACAGCAAAATTGGGACTAGCTGCTCTTTTCCCCAGGAAGAGACTACGAAGGTGGCAGTTGGGCCTGACCAACGCGGTCGAGAATCAAAAATGCGGTTTTAAACCCGAAAACTCGAACGGGTTTCGCTGCCGCCGCTGGCAATCCGAGCTCGCGGTATTCCTGGATTGTTGTTCCACAAGTCGGCCGGCAGGCGCAAGTCGGAAAGAATGGGTTTCGCCTCCTACATATATATGGAAGGCGCTTCCGACCTTAGCAGCCGGCCTGAAGGCATTGTGGCCCGTCAGCATTGCGGCCGGTTCGAATTGCTGGGGATTGGTCCCGGGAAACATCACCTTTCAGGTCGATCTTGACTTGTTTGATTTCAATTCACTGCTGTGGCCGATGATTTATCTTGCTTGAGCGTGTACGGCCTGCATCAACTGACCATGGCCCACGTAATGGTTGTGTTGTGATACTTGTCAAGCACGGAACTAACGAATATAGTTTCTAAGTGACGCCAGTTTAGAAAAGGCAACGGATAAGAAAAAATTTTATAACATTTGACGCCAAAGTTGGTACGCGCAATATACGTCAGTCACTATGAGAGAAATATTTTTTAAGTACAGTAACAACCGCATGG
>JASHQH010000305.1 GCA_030037635.1 Acidobacteriaceae bacterium | reverse complement strand
CCGGAGCGAAGACCGCCGTAGCCGTGAACGGGCGCCGCATCGATACTCCCGTGACTGGTGGACAGTTTGCCGCCATCACCCGCACCTGGAATGGCGGCGATCGCATCGAAATCGAGTTCGACATGCCCATGCGCCTCGAGGCAGTAGACCCGCAGCATCCCAATGTGCTGGCTCCGGTTCTCGGCCCCATGGCTCTGTTCGCCTTAGGACGCCCCCAGTCGCCGCTTCCGAGATCTGCGCTTATGGCAGCGGCTCAAACTTCAAGTGGTTCGGATACCTGGCGCACCGGCACCGCCGGCGGGGCTCTGACCTTCAAGCCGTTTATCGCCATTCAAGACGAGCAATATCGGCTCTACCACGAGGTCGAAGCATAATCGAGGAGGGCGAGCATAATCGGTATAAGCTGATCGAACCACCCGGCGCTCGTGACTCGGCCGGAAAGCAAGCTGCAAGCTGTGCCCGAGCCCGCACCGGAAGTGATAAAAGCACCGTGTCTAAAGACAGGATGAAAATTACGCGCCGTTCGTTTGTCTCTGCCGCCGCCGGCGCGGTTTTGTTCCCATCTGAGTGGGTTGCTCTTGCGCAGGAGGGAGGCATAGCCTCTCGCGGCGTCAAGGCCCAGGCTCGTCCTCCGGCTTCCGGCCGCCCATTCAACGCGCATTTCGTCAACGTCGCTCACCAGGCCGGCCTGCTCACGCCCACCATTTATGGCGGGATCGAGACAAAGAAGTACATCCTTGAGGCCAACGGCTGTGGATGCGCCTTTATCGATTACGACAATGACGGCTGGATCGACATTTTTCTGCTCTGCGGCACGCGGCTCGACGGAGCTCCGCCGGAAGCCACCAACCGGCTCTACAAGAACAATCGCGATGGCACATTTACCGATGTGACAGAGAAGTCCGGGCTGCACGCGGTCGGCTGGGCCAACGGCGTTTGCGTCGGCGATTACAACAACGACGGATTCGAAGATATTTTCTGCACCTATTACGGCGAAAACCGCCTGTACCGGAACAACGGTGACGGAACTTTCACCGACGTGACGCGTGAGGCGGGACTGCTACGAGGCGAAACCCGCTGGGGCGCCGGGTGCAGCTTCGTCGACTACAACCGTGACGGCCATCTGGATCTGTTCATCTCCAACTACATCCGCTTCGACCTGGCCAAAGCGCCCGTGCCCGGCGCTGCCTCCACTTGCAACTGGAAAGGGATTCCGGTCAATTGCGGACCGCGTGGCCTTCCCACGGGACGTCATTTGCTTTACCGGAACAACGGAGATGGCACATTTACCGATGTGACCAAAGAAAGCGGCATTGCCAACGCCACCGAAAGCTACGGCATGACCGTGGTGGCCGCTGACTTCGACGAAGACGGATGGACTGACATCTTCGTAGCCTGCGATTCCACGCCCAGTCTTCTTTTCATGAACAATCACGACGGCACTTTTCGCGAAGAAGGGGTGTTGCGCGGCGTCGCGCTTAGCGACGATGGCATGGAGCAGGCCGGCATGGGCGTGGGTATCGGGGACTACGAACTGGATGGACATCTCGATCTCTTCAAAACACATTTCATGGGCGACACTAATGGCATCTTCCACAACGATGGGACCGGCAACTTTGACGATCGCACCCGTCCGGCGAAGATTGGCGTGGAGACCCGCTTTGTGAGCTGGGGAACAGGGTTTGTGGACTTTGACAACGATGGATACCCCGACGTCCTCATCGTCACCGGAAGTGTCTATCCGGAGGTCGAGCACATTCTTGCCGATTATCCTTACCAAACTCCCTGTATCCTGTTCCGCAACCTGGGCAACGGAACCTTCGAGGAACTCAGCAGCCAGGCAGGGCCGGGAATCATCGAGCCCCACCCCGGAAGGGGCTGCGCGTTTGGAGATTTCGATAACGACGGCGACGTCGATGCTGTGATCATCAACATGAACCAGCCGCCGACGTTGCTTCGCAACGACGCCTCCGGCCAGCAGAATTGGATCAAAGTTTTTCTTGAGGGCGTGAAGTCCAATCGAAGCGCCATCGGGGCGCGCGTGCTGGTTCGCTACGGAGGCAAGGTGCAGGCCCAGGCGAGGGTAAGCCAGTCGAGCTACTACTCTTCGTGCGATCCACGCCTTCATTTCGGTCTTGGGGAGTCGAAAGTCGTCGATGTGGAGGTTTTCTGGCCAAACGGGCAACACGAGACGATCAAGGGTGTGCCCGCGAATCAGCTCATCACCGTGCGCGAGGGCGCGGGGATTGTGAAGAATCGTGGTTGGGTCAAGAGTTAGACCGCGCCAAGGCGCAACGCGGGCTGCCCAAAAAGGAAGAGGACAAGAGCATAGGTTTCTTGTTCCTCACCTTTCCATCGCCGTTCCCCATTCGTCCATTTGCTTCCACCATTCGATCTAGATCGGTACCCGACCTTCGTAGTACATCTGACCCATTGCAAACCGCTTCGGCAAAAGTCCAGGATGGCTCGTGCAAGAAAACCGCAATCCAGGGAGAGGGAGCTGAAAACGCGGTGGATATGCGAGGGCCAGTTGGCCAGCGCAGTAAACGTATTCTCAACCTCCCCAACCCCCACCGGTCGCCGATTCAGGAGGCACTGAATGCATCTAAGGAGAGAACTCAGACTTTGCACTTGGCTTCTGGTCATCATCGGTTGCGCATCGGCAGCTTTTGCTCAGTTCACGGGCAGCGTGCAAGGGGTGGTGCAAGATCCAGCCGGGAGAGCTGTTCCGGGCGCTCAAGTCCGCATCGTCGACCAGAACACGCAGGCGGCTCAAGCTACAACTTCCGACGCCTCCGGCAACTTCCGATTTGTCAACCTGGCGCCGGCTCCGTACAAGGTCATGGTCGAGGCCAAAGGTTTCGCCAAGGCTGAAGCGGACATCACCCTGCAGACCGAACAAACCGTCAACCTGCCCGTTTCGTTGAAGGTTGGAGAAGTCAGCGAGAACGTAGTTGTTACCACCCAGGCGCCGGTAATCGACACCGCGGACAGCCGCAATGAAATGACTCTGGAAAGCTCCGGCGTCGCAGAGCTGCCAGTGCAGGGCCGCAATATGGTCACTCTAACTACGCTGGCGCCAGGCGTCTCGGGTTTGGGAACCGTGGGCGGCGGCGAGCCCGGCTCGGCCGGTACACCCGGGTCGGCCCCGGACAACTATTCCACCGAAACCCAGGTGGATGCCAGCGCCAACGGCCAGGGACAGATGTCGAATATGTACGTCGTTGACGGCTTAGACGTGACCAGCGGCATTCGCCAGGGAGTATTGAACCTGACGCCCAACCCTGAGTCCATCCAGGAAGCTGCCGTTCAGGTGAACACCTATTCGCCGGAATACAGCCGGGCCACGGGCGTGCAGGAAGTGATGACGACCAAATCAGGTTCGGATCAGTTCCACGGTTCGGCCGCCGACTGGTTCTACACCGAGCAGATGTGGGCCTTGACCCATTTTTCCGGACCAAAATACCTGCCATTCCGCAGCAACAACATGTCGGGAGCCATTGGCGGCCCGATCATTCCGCACCACCAGCTTTACGGATTCTTTGCCATTGAGCCACTGCGCTCCGCGACCACCGCGAGCGGCGCGCTTTCCTTTCCCGATCCGACGTTTGCTACCTGGGCGCAGAACACGACCGGCCTGCCGTTCCCTCTCGCACATACCGTGGGGACCGGGATCATCAGCACTTACGTTCCTCAGCACCTTGCCGACGTGACCGAAATCGCGAACGCACAGCAATACTTCGGCAACAATTCGTCCGGAACTCCTATCTGCTCAGCGGACCCGGCCGAGATCGACGACATTCCCTGCTCTCAGGCAATGTTGGACTCAGGCAACTACACTTCTACGTCTTATCGCAACGGGACCCAGTGGTTCGTGCGCGTCGACAAGGATTGGGCCAAGGACAGGATCTACGGCAGCATCTATCGCACCACGCTGTCCTACGGTACGCCCGTGGCGGTCTCCGCCTTCAACGGTACCAACAACAACTATGAGCGCGCGTTCCGGTTCAACTACGTGCATCAGTTTTCTCCCACCTGGATCAATGAAGGCATTTTCGGCGTGAGCCGCGTCCAGGGCTTGGAGGGATTGAACGCCCCCAACTACTCCGTTCCCGATGTCAGCGTAACCGGAATGGGTCTCGGATACGGAACCGGGTTCGCGCAGGGCGACTTCATCCAGAACAACTACCACTGGCGCGATGTTTTAACCCACATCAAGGGCGCACACACATTGAAGTTCGGCTATGAAGGCTGGTACGGGAACGATGTAGAACCCTTCCAGGGACCGTGGTCCCAGCCCACATTTGGCTTCGATAATCTGCTCGACCTGGCGGAGAGTACCCCAGAGTCGGAGAACCATGTGTATTACAACCCCACCACCGGCCAGGCGCAGTTGTGGTCGTGGGATGCTGCGTCTCGAACCTGGGGTGTATTCGCCGAAGATACATGGAAGGCAAAAAAGAACCTGACGCTGACCCTGGGCTTGCGCTGGGACGACAGCGGCAACCCGTGGAGCGATAGCAGTAGCACGGTCTTCGGGAACTTTTATTTTGGATCAGGAACCACACTCGGAGACCGGATCGCGAGCGGGTATGTGAAGGCTACTCCGAAGGCCCTGGAGAGCGCGGTTACCGATTTGTGGAGTCCGCGAATTGGTTTTGCCTGGGATTTGACGGGAAAAGGCAACACCATGTTGCGTGGCGGGTTCGGCATCTTCAACGACTGGCTGACGCAAGCCAATGTGCAGGAGGAGTTCCGGGGCAGTCCGCCTGGGGAAGTCGAACCCACGTTTAGCGCAGTGGTTCTGGACCCGACGGCCGGATCACCTTCTCCCTATTTCAACCTGGGTAGCGGAACCACGCCGCCGTTCGGCTTTAACACGGCGGGCGACTACCCTCCACTGTGTGCATCGCCCGCCTGTCTGAACGCCGCGAATGGAATCGCGGGGGCGAACGTTTCCATTGGCGGTCTCAACCCCCACCTGGGATCGCCCAAAGCCAACATCTGGTCGGCGACGGTGCAACAGAAGGTCGGGAACAATTATTCAGCTAGCGTCGGTTATGCCGGATCGCACGGCTACAACATGGTGGGAGGCGGCGATACGGCCGGGATTGTCAGCTATGGCCAGACGATCAACGCTTATGCGCTCGACCTGTACATGCACAACAGCATGACGCCGACACGGTACAATCCCTACTTCGGCTCCATCGTCTACACCACCAACGATCGCTACAGCAACTACGAGAGCGTGTTCCTCGACTTCAATGGACGCTTCTCGCGCGGCGGCTTCATTGACGCGTCGTATACACGTTCCAAGTCTCAGGACGACGCCAGCAACTATCCCGCCGAGGCGACGCCAAGTACGTACTACGGGCCGTCTCCGTGGGATGTGCCTAATCGTTTCTCCTTCACCACGAACTATGAACTGAGGGGGTTCAACGACGGGCATGGCGCCATCGGGCGGGCCACGGGCGGATGGGGAGCCGGCGCAACCACTGTCTTCCAATCCGGCTATCCGCAGTTTGTCAGCACCGAGGCTGGATTTGTTGCACTCTGCGCTGACGGGACAAACTCCAGCGATAACCCGTCGGGATGCCCGACCGCGTCCAATGTCATGCAAGCGGCGTTCGGCCCCAATAGCGGCGACTACAACGTTGACGGCGAAAGCGGCAACACGCTGGCCAGCGTCGTCACCGGCGGCCTGGATTACCCCAATGTCACCAACTACAGCCAGGGACACTCGAAAAGCGCCTTTCTCAACGGAGTGTTCACTTCAGGGCAGTTCAGCACGCCCACGTTTGGAACCGAGGGCAGCGAGAAAGCCATGCAGTTCCGTGGTCCGAATTACTTCGACACCGACCTGAACGTCTACAAGACCACGTCCATCACGGAGCGGCTCAATTTCCAGCTGCGCTTTGAGTTCTTCGACCTGTTCAACCGCGTGAACCTGACCGGATTTGACAGTAATCTGGCCGACCAGGGAGGCACTTTCGGCAAGGCAACGGCCCAGCAACTGCCGCGCTACTGGCAGCTTGCCGGAAGGTTCAGCTTCTAGGGCTTTGCATCAACTCAACCCATGGGTCCTGCTGCTGGCACTCAGGCGGCAGGACCTTTCTTGTTTCTCCTGTGAGGCGAGTGGAATGCGGCGTGCAGCCTTTATGCTTGGAACTGGTCTTGTACGCTGCTGTGAGCCATACCGCGGGTTTTTTCGCCGACGCGCGCACGAGCTTTTTTCAGAAGCGCAATTGAAGTGATGGATTCTTGAACCATGCACTGGATGCGAAGGATAGGTACGGCTCTCACCCTGGCCACGCTGCTCCGCGGCGCCGCGGCACAAAACGGCGACCGAATCGAGCCCATTGCTTCGGCTCTGCGTAACGGCGAATACGCTAAGGTGCTCCAGCTGCTGCGGCCCGCGCTTCAGGCCTCGCCGGGCGATGCGCGCTTGTGGTCCATGCAGGGAGCCGCTCAGGCCTCCCTGGGCGATAGAAAGCAGGCATTGGTCTCTTATCGTAACGCGCTGAAGATCGCTCCGGATTACCTGCCGGCGTTGCATGGCGCGGCGCAGATCGAATTTGAGGAGGCGAGCCCCAATGCCATTCCACTTCTCCAGCGCCTGCTCAAACTCCACGCTGACGACCAGATTGGGCAGGGCATGCTCGCGGTGCTCGAGTATCAGCAGGGAAACTGCCCTGAAGCCGCCGACCATTTCGAGAGGGCTGGTTCTCTGTTTGACTCAAAACCCGACGCGCTCCATGCCTTCGCCACTTGCCTGGTTCGTCTTCATCGGCCCGAGCAGGCAGTTCCTTTGCTCCAGAAGGTTCTCGATCAGAATCCCGGCGATGAGCGCGAGCGGCGCCTGCTCGCCTCTTTGCAACTGATGGCCCACCAGCCTCAGGACGCCCTGACTACGCTGGCCCCGCTGCTCTCCGGCGGCCAGGATCCAGATGCGCTCGAGCTTGCTTCCGCGGCCTATGAGGACGCACACCGGACCGAAAAGGCCGTCGATGCGCTGCGCCAGGCGATCGTTCTCAATCCAAACGACGTTCAGCTTTATGTTGATTTCGCTGTTCTGGCCTCTGCGCACCAGTCTTTTCAGGTCGGCATGAACGTGGTCAACGATGGAATCGAGCTGCATCCCAATGCGGCGGCGCTCTATTTTGCCCGCGGCGTTCTGCACGTGCAGCTGGCCCAGTACGACATGGCGCAGTCGGATTTCGAGACTGCGTATCGCCTCGACCCCAATCAGTCCCTGACCACCGCCGCCCTTGGTCTGGCCGACGTGCAGCAGAACAATCTAGATCGCGCATTGTCCACTGTGCAGGCCAAGCTCGAACGCAAGCCCAACGATCCGATCCTGCTCTATCTTCAAGCCGATGTTCTGCTGGAGAGGGGCGCCGAGCCGGGAACTCCGGATTTTCAGAAAGCCATGCGATCGGCGCAACGCGCAGTCAGCCTGGGACCGGGCCTGGGTCCGGCCCACGCGGTGCTGGCCAAGCTCTATCTGCAAGCGGGCTCTTATCGGCAGGCGGTGGGCGAATGCAATCGCGCGCTGGTGATCGATCCCACCGATCAATCCTCGGTTTATCACCTCATCCAGGCGCTCCGAAAGAGCGGCGAAACCAGCCAGATTCCCGACCTGCTCAAGCGCCTCGCTGAACTTCGTCAGAAAGCAACCCAGAAGGAACGTGAAGAATATCGCTACCGCCTTGTAGACAGCAGCGCGCAGCCGGAGTAGCCGGCCCGCGGCAACTTCATCCGGCCAGACACGGGGGGG
>JASHQH010000304.1 GCA_030037635.1 Acidobacteriaceae bacterium | reverse complement strand
GCGAGGATAAAACGCAGGTCGACGGCCATCGGCTGTTGCTTGGCCAGCAGATCGTAGGCCATCTCGTCCAGTTCCCGCTGCGCGGTGTCGATCGCCCGCTCATTCTGCTTGACGAACTTGCACAGGCCCTTGTCGCGCCGCAGGTATGCCTCCACCGCCGACTCCACGGCCAGCTGCGACAGCGCAGCCATGGCCAGAAGCTTGTCTTTCAGTTCGGCGAGTTGCTGATGAAAGTGAATGCGCGGCACGCCTGTTCCTCTCCCAATTACCCATTGTGCATCATGCAAGATTACAACAGAACGAATTTCGGCGTATACACCCGAAGTGTTATTTGTCAGCGGGACGGACCCGAATCGACACGCGGTCGCGGACCCCATCTGACACTTGACTAATGAGACGCCGCAGCCGCAGCCGGGGAAGCCGACGCGCGCCCTGCCTATGCCGGGCCTGCCGCTGCCGCACCCTCATGCCGAGGCGCAGGCGGCTCGATCTTGCCCAATAGAAAAACATATCCCGCGATGCCCACGGCCAGGTAGGCGGCAGCCACCGCAAATGCCCAGAAGTAGCTGTGCGACGCCGAAACCAGGTAGCCGGTGAGTATGGAGGCGGCGATCCCTGAAACCTGGCCGGAAAAATTGATGACCCCGCCCACTTTGCCCACGTCGGCGCGCACCGCGATCAGCGAGGGCAGCGACCAGGCGACCGGCGCCGCGGCGGCTAGGCCCCCGATAGAAATGCTGATCCACACCAGCGCCTGCATGGCGTCGTGCGCCCGCGCCGCGCCCAGAATTCCCAGCCCGAAAGCCGTGCCGCTGATAAGAACTACGCGCCGCACGCGGCTGGCGGCGCAGCCACGACGGATGAGGTGATCCACCAGCCATCCGCCAATGCCGATGTCGGTCGCGGTGGCAAAGATCCAGGGCACGCTGCTATAGGCAAATGAATGCGCCAGATTGATGCGCAGCGCTGACGAAAGATAGGTCGGCAGCCAGTAAAGCAGCATGTAGAAGACGTAATTGTAGGCGCCGAAACCCAGCAGCAAGCCGATCACCTTGCGCTCCACCAGCAGATGGCCGAGAGAAGACGACGGCGCTTCTTGCCCCTCAAGCGCACCCTCCGAATCGTGATGCTCGATGTACCGCCGTTCCGCCTCGGTCAGCTCGGGATCCTCAGCAGGGTCGCGATAGACGCGCCAGAAAACCAGAAAGTAGAAGAAGCTGATGACGCCGGTCATGGCGAAGCTCCAGCGCCATCCCGCCGCCAGCAGAACCGCGCCGATGAAAGGGACGCCAATGGCCGGCGCAAACTTGGCGGCGGAATCGAACAGCGAAGTAGACAGGCCGCGCGCCCGCGACGGAAACCACATGCCGATGGCTTTGGCGTTGGCGGGAAAAGTAGGCGCTTCGCCCACGCCCAGCAGGAATCGCGCGCCGAAGAATCCGCTCAGGTTGGGCGTAACCGCCGCGGCAAACGAGGCCACGGTCCACAAGAAAGTGCTTACGCGCCCCACGCGCCGCACTCCCAATTTGTCGAGCACCACGCCAATGGGCAACTGGCAGGCGGCATAGGTCCAGTTGTAGGCGCTGGAAAGATAACCGAAGACCACGTCGGAGATGCCGAATGCCGCCACCAGAGAATCGTGCGAGACGGAGAGATTGACGCGGTCAAAATAATTTACCAGGACGCCGATGCCGAGCAGCCACGCGATCCGCCAACGGCGGCGGGGCACGCCCGTTTCCGGAGGCGGACTGGTCTGCGGCGGCCTTTCCGCGGAGATGAATTTCTGGTCTGCCAACCGTTTTCCTCGCAGCGAGAGTTCTGAACTCAGCCGGCCGCGACGGGTTTTCCCTGCGCAACCTCGTTCTCGAGCGTACCGATCGGATCAATGGTGATGCGGATTCTGTCGCCGTGGTTCAGGGTAAACGAATCCGGAGGTACGATGCCGGTTCCCGTCATCAGGAAAGCCCCCGCCGGGAATGTATTCTCGCGAAAAAGCCAGGCGGCAAGATCGGCCGGAGCCCGCTTCAACTCCGCGAGCGTGGTTGAGCCGGAAAATTCGAGGCGGCCGGCGCGCTCAATCTCGAGGCGAATGGGCGTCGCGGCCGGAAGCGGGTCGCTCGCCACCAGAATGCACGGGCCCAGCGCGCAACTGCGGTCGTAGACCTTGGCCTGGGGAAGATAAAGCGGATTCTCGCCCTCGATGTCGCGCGAGCTCATGTCGTTTCCCACGGTGTAGCCGATAATCTGCCCGCGCGAGTTGATAAGCAGCGTCAGTTCCGGCTCGGGCACCGACCAAGTGGCGTCGGCGCGAATGCGCACCTGGCTGCCCGGCCCAGCCACGCGGCTCGGCGTGGACTTGAAAAACAGCTCCGGGCGCTCGGCCGTGTAAACGCGATCGTAAAAATCGCCGCCGCCCGCGTCTTTGGCCTCAGCCATGCGCGCGCTGCGGCTGCGGTAGTAAGTCACGCCCGCGGCCCACACTTCCTGGCCTCCGATGGGCGCCTCGATTCGCGCCGAGGCAAACTCCGGCTCGGGCTGGCCGGACGCGGCGATGGACTGGAGATAAGCGCGCAGGTCCTGGTGCGTCACCAGCGCATCCCAATTCGATTCCGGGACGCGAAATTGCTTTCCGCCGTCCTCGACGTAGTTTCCGTTGCTGGTGCGGTAGAGCTTCACTTCGTTTTCTCCAGGCGCTCGACAATCCGATCCACATCGTAAACGCAACCGCCCCAGGGACCGCCGCTGACTTCGACTAATGCCGCCCAAAGGCGCGTGTCTTCAGGTAAATCGGGATGCGGAGCCAGATCGGCGCGCGATTTTCGTTGCGCCAGCCGCCGCGCGCCCTCTTCGGCGTCAAAGCGCTCCGCGCCTTCACCCACCAGGTGCACCGTCCCGGCGAGTGCCGCTCGGTCGACCACGATCTCGATGGTGTCGCCTTCGCGCACTTTGCCGATGGGCCCGCCGGCAAGCGCCTCGGGCGAAATGTGGCCGATGCACGCTCCCGTCGAAACGCCGCTGAAGCGGCCGTCAGTGAGCACCGCCACGTGCCCACAGTGCGGCAGCAGCTTCAGCGCCGAGGTGATTTGATAAATCTCCTGCATGCCTGCGCCCTTCGGTCCGCTGCAGATGAGCACAATCACATCTCCATGCGCGATCGCACCCGTCTTGATGGCCTTGATGGCCGCCGCTTCGGTGACAAAAACACGCGCGGGTCCAACGTGCCGGTAGACGTGGTCCGCGCCGACCAGCGATGGGTCGATCGCGGTGCTCTTGATGACCGAACCCTCCGGCGCCAGATTGCCGATCGGGAAACAGACCGTGGAAGTGAGGCCGCGTGACCGGGCGCGATCGGGCGACATGATCACATCGTCAGGATCGATGCCGTCCTGCTCCTGCAACGCGCGGCGCAGGGCCGCTCGGCGCGGGCTTTCGCGCCACCAGTCCAGGCTGGCGCCGAGCGTTTCGCCGCTCGCTGTGACTACTCTCTCGTCCAAAAGCCCCCCTGCATGCAATGCCAGCATCACTTCAGGCACACCGCCGGCCAGAAACACCTGCACGGTGGCAAAATTGCGCGGGCCATTGGGCAGCGCGTCTACCAGCCGCGGAACGGAACGATTGACTTCGGCCCAATCCGAGACCCCCGGCCGTGGCAGGCCGGCCGCGTGCGCGATGGCGGGCAGATGAATGAGCAGATTCGTCGATCCGCCGAAGGCCGCATGCAGCACCATGGCGTTGCGAACAGCCGCAGGCGTAAGAATGTTGCGCACGCCCATGCCAAGCTGATGCAGGCGCAACAGCGCACGCGCCGAGCGGCGCGCCGCATCAAGCCAGATGGGCTGACCTGAGGGCGCCAGCGCGGTATGCGGCAGCGAAAGCCCCAGAGCCTCGCCCACCACTTGCGATGTCGCCGCAGTGCCCAGAAATTGGCAACCGCCGCCGGGCGATGCGCACGCACGGCAGCCCACCTCTGCGGCGTATTCCAGCGTGATCTGGCTTTGCGCAAAGCGCGCACCGATCGTCTGCACTCTAGCCGCGTCTTCGCCGGCCTCGGGCAGCAACGTGACGCCGCCCGGCACCAGCACCGCGGGCAGGTTGCGCGAAGAAGCCAGCGCCATCATCATCGCCGGCAGTCCCTTGTCGCAGGTGGCCACGCCCAGCACGCCTTGGCGCGTGGGCAGCGAGCGCATCAGCCGCCGCAGAACTACGGCGGCGTCGTTGCGGAACGGCAGCGAGTCCATCATCCCCGTCGTGCCTTGCGTCCGGCCGTCGCAGGGGTCGGTGCAGGCTCCGGCGAAAGGCGTGGCGTGAATCGACTTCAATTCGCGCGCCGCTTCGGCCACCAGCAGGCCCACTTCCCAATGGCCGGTGTGAAAGCCCAGCGCAATGGGCTCGCCCGATTCGGCGCGCAGGCCGCCATGCGTGCTCAGGATCAGAAACTCCGGATCAAGCAGGCGGCTCGGATCCCAGCCCATGCCCGCGTTTTGTGTCAGGCCGAATAGGTTTCCCGAGGGCTCGGTCAGCAGCATCTCCGCCGAGAGCGGCAATTGTCCCGCTGGACCCGCGGCGTGCGTCGCCACGCGCAGCAGACCTGCGTCTGCGGTTTCCAGAACCGAGCTGAGCGGGATAATTGCGATGGGAAGTCCTTTCCGCAACCAAAAGTATAGTGGGCGTGGGCTTAAGTGAGAACTCGCCTCGCCGCTTTCTTGCTCGCAAATCGGAGGGAGCAGCAGCCTTCAGGCTGCTGAATTCTGTGCGAAGGGTCGAGGCGGCTTCAGCCGCGGGCCTTTCGATGCGCCGGGCAGATGTGTGCAACACCATTCACTGCGGCGGCATCAGGGACAGGGGTTTCGCTTCGGCCTCAGTACATCAAGGACCAGATGCAGGAACGCTCCAACGGGATGATAGGCCCATGCCGAATCCAGATGTGCCGTAAATGACGTGCTGGAGAACGCCAGAGCGTGAGGGTCGAGCCAGGTGGGCCGGGCCACGATATGCAGGCTGGGTCCGAAGCCGATCAAAAATCCCAGCAAGCGGAACCGGCGCGGGGGATAGCGGCCGGTGCTGAGGTAAGCGAGTTGCTGCGGCGATGCGATGAAGTTCACGTTCACCTGGCTTAGCCGCCGATCCTGCGGATTGCCCGGCAGGAGGTTGGCCAAAGTCAGGCGGGCGTCAGGGAACTGCTTGTTGACCGCGTTCAAGACCTTCACCTGGCAGGCAGTGGGATGAAAGGCCCTGGTCATCGAAGCGGACAGGGTTTTCGCCGGACCCCAGGCGACCGGGATCAAGCCCAATTGCGCCATGGAGCCCTCTACAGTGCCGGCACCGGAGAAGCCAAGCACGACGTACCCGTCGACGACTTGCATGGGGATCTGCGTGGGATTTTCGGACTGGGCTTCCTTTGCGGGAGCCGGCAACTCTTCATACGCGTCTTCGAGCCGCGCAGCAAATTGCATGCTGTCCGTTCCCGGGGTGTTCAAGGGGCTCATGGGCTCACGGGTAATCACGGCACGCAGATCGGCGGACAGCTGCTTGATGGGAGACTGCGGCAAAGCTGGACTGGCGGGAAGAAGGAGGAGAGACAGTCCCGTGGACGAAACAGCCAGAACCCACGCGGACCTTCTTTTGCGGGCGTCAAATTCGCGCCGGGCGTCTGAACCTGCCAATTTGCACTTTCTCACTCTTCCCATCATGTGTGTCTGGGCCCTTGGCACTACACGGCGAGCAATCGCCTGGCAGGGTGAGCTCTCCAGTTCCAGATTCGCTTGAAAGCAGGGTTAGTTCGGGGTTGCTGGCCGTATTCTACCCATAAATTTGTAAAGAAAAGATGATTTTTCGCCGGCTGCGGCGGTTCCAGGGTGACGATTCCCGTTTTGAATGTCTTCAGATCAACGCCTGCAGTCCGGATGGACCCCGAACCATCAGGCGTGCGCCGGAACCGCGTCGCGCGTCCAATTGCCGTCAACCAGCCGCCAGATGCGGAGCGGGTTTTCATCCTTGAGTTCGTCGGGCAGAGCAGACTGCGGAAAATCCTGGTAGCAGACGGGGCGCACGAAGCGATAGATCGAGTAGGTGCCCACTGAGGTGGCGCGGCTGTCGCTGGTGGCCGGGTAGGGTCCGCCGTGCACCATCGCGTGGCACACCTCTACGCCTGTGGGAAACCCATTCACAATCAGCCGTCCTGCCTTGCGCTCCAGCACCGCGACCAGGCCGGCAAAAGCGTCGAGATCGGCCTCTGTGCCGTGCAGCGTGGCTGTCAGTTGGCCTTCCAGCGATCGCGCCAGCGTCATTAACTCCTCGCGGCTCTCGTAGCGAATCACCAGCGTGCTGGGGCCGAAAACTTCCGTTGCCAAGTCGGGCTCGCGAATCAGCTCGCGGCCTTCAATCTGCATCACCACCGGGACTGCGCAGGAACTGCCCGCGCCGTTGGACCCGCTCGCCCTTGCCAACGTCTCCACGCCGCCATGCGCCTGCCGCGTCGTCACGCCCGAGCTGTAGCTTTTCGCAATGCCCTCGGTGAGCATCGGCGAAACGGCAGCCTTCTCAACCTGGGATTTGAGTTCAGCTACCAGCGCGTCGGCGTCGGCGTTGCGCGGCAGAAAAACCAGCCCCGGCTTGGTGCAGAACTGCCCCACGCCCAGCGTGAACGAGCCGAAAAGCCCGCCGGCAATCTGCGCGCCGCGCGTGCCCAGCGCCTCCGGCAGCACAAACACGGGATTCACGCTGCTCATCTCCATAAAGCACGGGATCGGCTCGGGCCGCGCCGCCGCTCGCTCCATCAGCGCCTTGCCGCCGGCCAGCGAGCCGGTAAATCCCACCGCCTTCACATAAGGATGATCGACCAGCGCCGCGCCAACCTGGGAGCCCGGTCCAAAGAGCAGCGCAAACACGCCCGGCGGCAGGCTGCATTCCTTCACTGAGCGCGCAATCACCTGCCCCACCATTTCGCCGGTGCCGGGATGAGCGTGGTGCGCCTTAACGATCACCGGGTTACCGGCGGCAAAGGCAGCGGCAGTGTCGCCACCGGCCACCGAAAACGCCAGAGGAAAATTGCTGGCTCCGAACACCGCCACTGGACCCAGCGGCCGCATGATGGAGCGGATGTCGGAACGCGGCAGCGGCGTGCGTGCCGGCTGCGCGGGATCGATGCGCGCATTCACCCACGATCCCTCTTCGACCACCTGCGCGAAGAGACGAAGCTGGTTGATGGTTCGCGCCGACTCGCCCTTCAGGCGCGCTTCGGGCAGCGCCGTCTCGCGGTGTGCGCGCTCCACCAGTTCCGGCACAATGGCTTCAATTCCCGCAGCGATGGCACGCAGAAAGCGAGCCTTTTCCTGGCCAGGGAGCTTGCCGTAGGTTGCAAATGCTTCCTCGGCCAGCGCCGCGGCGCGGTTCAGATCGTCAAGCGAAGCGCAATGATATTCAGGGTCGAGGCGCTCTCCTGTCGCGGGGTCAAATCCGTAAAATGTAGTGCCCGCTCCCGCCAACGATTCTCCGCCGACGATCGAAGCGCCATGCAATGCGATGGTCGATAACATGAATGACTCCAAGTGCAGGGATTAGGGGAGAGGGGCGGGTCGGAAAACCACGGCCTATCACAAATTGCAAACCAGAATCAGGGCCAGGGCTACACTCGGAACCTGAATCAGAAATTCTCCCTGTTCCCTATTCCCCTGCTTCTCCAATGTCCTCATTCCAGACTTCCGGATGTTTCGCAATGTAGCCTGCCAACAACTCGCGGCATTCACGGTTGTCAACATCGATCACGTCCACGCCGTTCTCGCGCAGCCAATTGAGGCCACCGGCAAAATTGCGGCTCTCGCCCACCACCAGCGTGCCGATGCGAAACTGGCGCACCAAGCCGCTGCAATACCAGCATGGCGCCAGCGTGGTCACCATCACCAGATTGCGGTAGCTGCGCTGGCGCCCGGCGCGCCGAAAAGCGTCGGTCTCGCCGTGCACGCTGGGATCGCCTTCCTGCACGCGGCGATTGCGGCCCCGGCTCAACAATTCGCCCGTTCGCGTAAACAGGGCCGCCCCGATGGGTATCCCTCCCTCGACCAGGCCAATGCGCGCTTCCTCGATGGCCACGGCGAGCATCTCGTCGTACAAGCTCACAGAATTAATCTACCGCAGTGGATGAGCGGTGTTAGGAGTTAGCGGCATGCCGGGTCTCCTGACTCCGCCAACTCCGCTGCTTCAATTCACCGTCAACACCAGCTTGCCAAAGTGTGCGGCCTCTTCGAGGAATTTGAAGATTTGGCGCCCCTGGGCCCAGTCGAAGGCTTCGCCCACAGGGCGCAGCTCCGCAAGCACGATGGCGCGGTTCATCTCTAAGAAATCCTTGCGCGAACCCACGTAGACGCCGCGGATGCGCGCTGTCTTGTGAATAACGAGCGGAATGGGGAAGGGGTCGGTGGATGGAACCAGTGCGCCCACCTGGGCCACCGTTCCTCCCGGCCGGATGGCGCGCAGCGAGCGCGCCAACGTGCCCGCACCACCCACGTCCACAACCAGGTCCACGCCTTCCCCGCCGGTCTGTTCGTTCGCCCAACGGTCCCACTCGGGATTGTCGCGGTAGTTCAGCCCCGCATCGAGGCCCATGGCCTGCGCCCGCTCCAGCTTTTCCTGGCTCGAAGAAACGCCCAGAACGCGCGCGCCCTTGAGCCGCGCAAACTGCAGGGCGAAGATCGACACCCCGCCGGTGCCCTGAATCAGGACCGTTGAGCCCGGCTTGACCTCGCCGGCGGCTAGCGCGTTCCAGGCCGCGATCGCGGCGCACGGCAGGGTCGCGCCTTCCTGGTAGCTGAGGTGATCAGGAATGGCGACCAACCCGTCTTGCTTTAACACCACGTAATCGGCCAGCACGCCATCGATGTCTCCGCCCAGCGCCCCCCGCGCTTTGGCCGCCGTCAGCGGCCCATCGAGCCAGTTCTGCATAAAGATGCCGGCCACGCGATCGCCGGCCCGCCACATGGTCACATCTGCGCCCACCGCCACCACTTCACCGGCGGCGTCGGAACAGGGAATCCGCGGCAGCTTCATTTTGGGGTTGTAGAGCCCCTTCACCACCATCAGATCGCGATAGTTGTACGAAACCGCACGTACTCCCACCAGCACTTCGCCGGGCCCCGGTGTAGGCGTCGGTCTTTCTACAAACTCCAGAGAATCAATGCCGAATGATGAAATTTGCCATGCACGCATGCGGGTCTCCCCTGCGGCCATCTTTGCGCATTGCCATCTTGCGGGACGATGGCCGCGTCAAACCCATTAGAATGAGGATATGGCTCGCGGATGGGAAAGTAAATCGGTGGAAGAGCAAATGGCAAGTGTCTCAGACGTCTCCGCACTCCAATCCGGGCTTCCGGCGCGAGGGTTTTCACCCGCTGCCCCGAACCCCGCCAACACCCACATAAGCGAAGAAACCCGGCGCATGGCCGAGCAGCAGCGCACCGCACGCGAACGGCAAAAGCAGATCCTTTACCTTGAGCGCGCGAGCATCCTTTCGCGAAGAACCTCAAATCCCGGACGTCGCGCCGCCCTCGAGGCCGCTTTGGCTGAAATCGAGGCCCGGATCCAGGCGATCGAATAAAAAGCAGCCATTAGCTCTCTCGACCCCAATTCGCCGTCTGCGTGCTCCAGGCAAAAAAGGAACAGCACGGTCTCGCATCATGAAGCCAAATGCTAAGGCCAATGGCTAAGAGCTGCCTCACTGCCTACTGCTCACGATGGATGAGCAGGGTGTTGGCCTGATCGACAGATGAAAGCGAGACACGCGCGATGTTCACGTGATCGGGCCTCGTGACGGCCCACAAAATCACATCTGCAATGTCTTCAGCCTTCAGAGGCTTGATCCCCTTGTAGACTTTGGAAGCGCGCGAGGAGTCGCCGTGGAAGCGCACCAGGCTGAAATCGGTCTCCACCAGGCCGGGATCGACGCTGGTAACGCGCACCGGCGTACCCAGCAGGTCTTCGCGTAGGCCGTCGTTGATAGCGCGCGCCGCCGCCTTGGTTCCGCAATAGACCGCGCCGTTCGGATAAACGATCTCGCCGGCCATCGACCCCAGAGTGACCACGTGGCCGCGCCGGCGCACCACCATCCCCGGAATCACGGCACGCGCCACGTACAGCAATCCCTTGATGTTGGTGTCGATCATCTCTTCCCAGTCTTCGATGCGGCCCGTGTACAGCTTGTCCATGCCGCGGCTAAGGCCGGCATTATTCACCAGCACCTCAATCTCGGCCCACTCCGGGGGTAGCTCGTCAATGGTGCGCTGCACGGCGTAGCGGCTGCGCACGTCAAGATCAATGGAATGCACGGCAGCGGCGCCGAGACTGAGGGCTCGCGAAGCCACGTCGGCCAGCTTGCCCGGACGCCGTGCGGCCAGCAGTAGCCGCGCCCCTTCGCTGGCAAATGCGAGTGCGGTAGCCGCGCCAATTCCCGCGCTGGCCCCGGAGACAAAGACGATTTTCCCTTTCAAATTCATTTGGCATCATCCTACAGGCGCGTTCAATTGCCTTGCTGTGATATGCGGTACATACCCACCGCCCAATCTTCCTCAGCGAGCCCCGCCGCGCGGGCCTGGGCAAACACCTGGGCCAGCGTTTCCGGCAAGTTCAAGCGTGTTCCGCGGCTGGCGGCGGCTTCGCGCAGCAACCGCAAATCTTTTTCCCCCAATTCGATGGTAGCGCCGGGATGCCCAGGAGGATGCAGCATCACTCTACCGTAGGCGGCGTAAAACGGCGACTGAAAAAGCGCGCTGTTGACGGTTTCAAGAAAAGTCTCCGCATCGATTCCCTGCCCCGCCGCAAAAACAAACGCCTGGCTCAGCGACTGGATCATTGCGCTGATGAGAAAATTCCCTCCGAGCTTGACCGCGTGCGCCATCGGCGGCTCCGTGCCGACAACAGAGATTCCGCGCGAAAGCGGCTCGAGCAGCGGGCGCGCGCGGGCCACGGCGCCTTCTTCGCCCGCAACCACGATCCACAGCCGTCCCTGTTCGGCGACCTCCGGCCGCCCGAACGCCGGCGCCGCCACAAAGTCGATGCCGCGCCGCGCATGCTCGCCCGTCAGCCGCTCGCTCAATGCCACGCTGATCGTGCTGCACGATAGATGAAGCACCCCAGGGCTGAGCGCATCCATCAATCCGTTCGGCCCGAAAATCACCTCTTCGTTGGCCGCATCGTCGAAGAGCATGGTGATGACGGCGTCTGCGCCCAGTTCGGCCTCTGCCGGCGTGGCCGCCGCGATGGCGCCCTCGCGCAGCAGCGGCTCCGTCTTGCCTTCGGTGCGGTTCCACACACGCAACTCGTGTCCGGCGGTTATCAGGTGCTTCGCCATCGGCGCGCCCATCTTGCCCAGGCCAAGAAATCCAATCTTCATGGGGAGATTGTAAAAGACAACGACGCGGCCCGCGCCGTGCTAATTTGGCGTGCCGGCGGCCTCGTCGCGGCTGAATGTGCACTCGGCGCACTGGCACACGCGGCGCAGATACTCCCACGAATAAATTCCGCCGGAGTGGCCGTCGAGCCAGTTGAACTGGATAGCGTAGCGGCCCACCGGATGCGCGCTGGCGGGCTTGGGCGGCGGCGCGTACATCGGCAGCAGCGCGGCCGGCTTCGGTTTCGGCTGGCCCGGCTTGCGGCCCTCGGCATTGCGCTCGTCCACGCAGGTGGCGCAGGGGCAGGCATCGCGCAGCCAGGCAAAGCTCCACGCGCTCTTGTGGCCGTCGGCCCAGTCGATCTCCAGCCCCTTGCCCTCGGTCAGCAGCACGCGCACTTTCTCCGGCGTGAAGGCGATGCGGGCCAGGGGCCGGTTCTGCGCGCTTTCGCGGGCCTGCTCCCCCTTGCGCGCGAAGCGAATACCTTCGTGGCTCATGACTTTAGTTTACTAGGATCGGATTTCAAACTCACATTCCGAAATCGCAACCAGCGCAGCCGGCGGCCCGCGCAGGCGTTCCCACGAATTGGGGATCGACATGACAAATCTTGAAAGCTACGATCTTTCCGTCATGTCCGCAGACAACGTAAACCAAGACTGGAAAATGCCTGCCGAGCTTGAGCAGCCTTTGCCGCGCCGTGTCCGGCTGAACTTAACGGGAATCGCCTCTTGCTTGATTGCGATAGCTTCTATCACCGTTGGTGTCGGCCTTACCTATCGTCTCGTCGACGCTGAGTTGCGCCGCGAGACCGATAATCACTCTCTGGCGCTTAGCCTCGCCGCCGACGGGCGCGAGACCCAGGCCACCGTCACACGCCTGGCAACGACCCTGGGTCACGTCGTCAATTATCAGTTCACCATCAACGGTCAGACGTATTCCAAAGGCGCCTTCATTTCTCAGGAGCATTGGCAAGCGCTTCAGGTTGGGTCGCCCGTGGCCATTCTCTACCTGCCCTCTGATCCCTCAAAGTCATTCCCGAAGTCGGACTCGCCAATTTCCCAGACTCATTGGCTCGTCATTCTGCCCGCTGCGGGCTTAATCCTGTTTATCTTTTTCGGTTTCGCCTACGCGCAGCTTTCGACCGTATTGCCCGAGCGCCGTCTCCTGACGCGCGGACGTTCGGCCCCCGGCGTCGTGACTCGCTGCAACCCGGGCAGCCGCGGCCGAAGAAGCGGATACTTCGTACACTACGAGTTTCCCCTGGCCGACGGCGCCAAGGGCCAGGGTCGAGATTTCTCTAGCCAGCCGATTGCCCAAAACTCGACGGTCACGGTTCTCTTCGATCCCGACCGTCCCCGCCGCAGCACTCTTTATCCGAGCGAGACGGCGCGCCTGGCTATGTGCTGACCCGCACGCTCGCCCTTGAGTCGATCAATACAGCCTGCAGCAGAGTGCATGCTTGATCGCTCCCATCTCATCTGGCGCTTCGCCTCTGGCGCTTCGCCGCAACCGCCCGCATTTCTGCCCCTACTGGCTATTGGCATCCGCGGCAGCCATCGGGCTTAGGGACTACCGGCTACCACAAAACGCTGACCCCGCTCACTGCCTCACAAAGAACCACGCCGCCATCCCCAGCCCGATGACCACCACCAGCGCGCGCAGCACCGGCTGCGGGACGCGCCGCGCCAGGCTCGCCGACGAGTAGCCGCCAATCCCGGCGGCGATCATGGCCGCCACGCAATAGCGCCACACCACCTGCCCGTCCGCAATGAAAATGACAAACGCGATGCCGTTGGCCAGCAGGTTGGCCACCACTTTCAGCGCGTTGATGGCGTTGATATCCTCGTAGCCCAGGAGCGCCAGCAGCGTCATAAACAAAAACCCGGCTCCCGCGCCAAAGTAACCGACATAAATGCTCACCACCACAACCGCAAAGAACAGCGGTACGCGGCGCGGTGCGTGGGTTTGCCCGGCTGCGGCTTGCGCGCTCCGCTTCAGCTTCAACCGCTCCAGCGCTCGCGAAACTGGCCGGCTCACGGCAAAGGTCGACGCGGCAAACAGCAGCAGCCACGGCACCAGGCGCATGAAGGTTTTCTGCGGCGTGTTCAGAAGGACGATAGCTCCGATGGTCCCGCCCAGCAGTCCCGCCGCCCCCATCAGCAGCGCGGAGTGCAGATTTTTCCGCACGTCGTCGCGGTACGCGGCGATCGACGTCAGCTGGCCCGGCCAGATGGCAACAGTGTTGGTGGCGTTCGCCTGCACCGGCAGGATCTGCATGCCCAGCAGCGCCGGAAACGACAAAAACGAGCCTCCGCCGGCCACCGCGTTCAGCACGCCCGCCAGAAACGCCGCTGCCACGAGCCACACCCAGTGCCAGTTGACCGCTGTTACAGCCGGAAAATGCAGCATGAGGACTTCATTGTAGAGTCCAGGAGGACTCCCCACCCCCCGCGATGTTTTCGGAAGTATCAGCGGCGGAAACAGCCTCGCAAATTCCGCTATCGTATTTGGAATCCGTCAAGTATTCTCATGCCATGCTTCCCCGCAGCCTTTCCGTCTCAGCGGGACTGCTGTCTCTGGCTCTCGTCTCCGCCACGGTTCATCTTTTTGCCCAATCTCCTCCCACTGTGCCCGGCGCCGGTCCGGCCGCCGCTCCGCTCCATCTCGATGGCGGCAGCGTTGCGCTCCACGGCCCCTGGCAATTTCATACCGGCGACAACCCGGCCTGGGCCTCACCCGCATTCGACGACTCGTCCTGGGACCAGCTCTCGGCCGACCAGCCCTGGGGCGCGCAGGGCCATCCCAACACCGAAGGCTTCGGCTGGTACCGGATGCACGTTTCCTTCTCGCCCGGCGCTCCCGCGACCATCACATTGCTGGTTCCGCAAGTCGACGACGCCTACGAAGTCTATTGGAACGGCCGCCTCATCGGCTCGCTGGGCAAAGTCCCGCCGCAACTGAATCTTTGGGCGAATCCCTGGCCGGCCATCTTCACTCTCGGCGCACCCCAGCCGGGCGTTTTGGCCGTTCGCGTGTGGAAAGACGGCTTTGGCTCGTACGATACCGGCGTCCAGGGCGGTTTTGAAGCGCCGCCAGTCCTGGGGAGCGCGCCCGCCGTTGCCGCGGCCGCCGGCGTCTGGAATTACAACTGGCTCCTCGGCCAGCAACTCAACTTTGCGCTCAACTCGCTTTACTTTCTCGTCGCTCTCGTCTGTCTCATCGTCTGGTTCCGCGATCGGCGGCAATGGCTCGTTCTCTGGATGGCTGGGTTCGCTTTCGCGCATGCCACTGTGCCCACGTTCGCAGTGAATGTCCTGCCCCTCTCTGGTTGCATGGGAGCGTCGGTGAGCACGCCGTTCTTTTGCGTCGGCGATGTCTCGCTTTGGCTCCTGCTCACCTGGCTGCTGGATGTACGCGGCGATTCCCGGCTGATGCGCGTAGTGCGCTGGGCTGTGGTCACGGAATTGGTCGCGGGCGCTCTCGATACCTTTACCGGCTTCGGCATGGCGCTGCCCAATCCTGCCCCATGGCAATGGATCGATGCGTTGCTCACTGTACCCATCACAATCTTTGAAGCCATCCCCTTCTACATCATTGCTGTGGCTCTCATGCGCCGCACGCGTCTCGACTGGACGCGCTGGATGGTCGCCCTCGTCGCGCTCCTCACCCAGATGCTCTTCATCTCGAGCTACACCTTCGAGCAGGGCAGTCGCTTTACGCACTGGACCTTGGGGAACAGGATTGCCGCGCCACTCTTCACCATCTTTGGAAGCCCCGTCACCCTCGACATCATCAGCGAAACCCTCCTGCTTATCGTGCTTGCCTTCGCCGTCTACCGGTACGCCGCTGAGAATACACGTCACCAGTTAGCCATGGAGCGGGAGTTCCAGAACGCGCGCGCCGTGCAGCAGGTTCTCATCCCCGCCGAGATTCCCGAAGTGCCGGGATTCAAAATTGACAGCGTCTACAAGCCCGCCGGCGAAGTCGGCGGCGACTTCTTCCAGATTCTGCCGCTGGCCACGGGTGGCGTCCTCGTCGTCATCGGCGATGTGAGCGGCAAAGGCATGCCCGCCGCGATGACGGTTTCGCTCCTCGTCGGCACGGTGCGCACCCTCGCCCACTACACGCAACGCCCCGGCGAGATTCTGGCCGCCATGAACCAGCGCATGCTGACCCGCAGCCAGGGCGGATTTACGACGTGTCTCGTTTTGCGCGCCGATCCCGACGGCGCGCTGACGGCTGCCAACGCCGGCCACTTGCCGCCCTATCTCGACGGCAAGGAAATCGCCGTCGAATGTGGCCTGCCGCTGGGACTTGAAGAAAGTCCGGTTTATAAGGAGTCGCGCTTCCGGCTCCGCCCCGGCGTGCAGCTCACTCTCCTCTCCGATGGCGTCGTTGAGGCGCGCAACGCGCAGGGCGAGCTGTTCGGGTTCGAGCGGGCGGCCCGGCTTTCCACGGAACTCGCCGAAAACATTGCCCGTGCGGCTCAGCACTTCGGCCAGGAGGATGACATTACCGTGCTCACGCTCACCCTTGCGCCGGCGGAGGTGCTGCATGCGTAAGGCGCTGCTGCCTTTGCTGCTTCTGCCCATTCCTGTCGCCGCCCAAACCGCACTGACCATCACGCCGCAACAGTGCGTGTGGAAGCAGGGCGATGACTTGCGCTGGGCTGCAGCGAACCTCGATGAATCCGCGTGGCAGCCCGCATCGGAGTGGCCCGGAATCGCCACGCGCACGCCGAATTTCTGGCTGCGTTGCCGATTCGATCCCGCCCAGCTTGCGCTGGCCGTCAATCCGCAACTCCAGGTTTCCGGCGACCTCGCCTGGCAAGTCTTCGTCGACGGCCGTCTGATCGCTGCTTCCGGCAACATTGTCACCGGCACGCACACCGTGGGCACCGTCGCCGATGATTCTGCGCCCGAACTCTCTCGCCGAAATGGGTTGATCCTGGTCGCTGTGCGCATGACCTTCACCCCCGAAGTCAACGACAGCCAGGCACTGCCTCTGCTTGCTCTCGGTGACTCCTCTCTCCAGCGCAGCACCTACTGGAGCCAGGTGTACGAGCACACGCAAGCCCAGGCCGTCACCTGGGCGTGCTACGCCCTCATCGCCTCCGCAGGCCTGTTCTTTTTAGCGCTCTACTGGTTCGACCGTACGCAACGCTACATTCTCTGGATCAGTCTCGCCTGGCTCGATCTCGCTACTCTCCGCATTAACGAGTTTCTCGTCTCGGCGTCAGTCCACTACTCTTCCCACCTGGAATTCTTTCTCTATGCAATCGGGCAATGCCTGCCCGCCTTCGTCATCCTCTTCTTCTTCTCGGTGAATCGTAAGCCCGTCCCGCTTTTGTTCCGCATCATCCTTGGCGCGAACTTGTTCTTTCCGATTTTTCTTGTGACGGCTAGCCTGCTGCCCTTGCATGCAGGCGTCGCGCTTCGCTGGTTCACCGAGGTCACGCCCGCAATGTCCACTCTCGAAGACCTGCTCAGTCTGACAGCCTGCTTTGCCGCTCCGGCCGCATTCCTGCCGCTGGGCTCCGTACGCAAGGGGCAGACGCCCCTGGCCATTGTGTGTTTTGTGTGGATGCTGATGGATGCAGCCTACTTCGTCGTCCAGTTTCCCTTCCTGAATCTTGACGTCATCTCCATGTTCCTGAAAATTCAGCCCTACCGCTCCATGGCCATCGCCGCGGTCGTAGTATCGATGACCATTCTGCTGGTGCGGCAGTTGCGAACCACCAACGAAGAACGCGCAGAACTCCACGGCGAAATGGAGTCGGCCCGCGAAATTCAGCGCTACCTCATCCCCGAAACGTTGCCGGCGACTCCCGGCCTGGCCATCCGCAGTGTCTACCAGCCCGCGCGTGAAGTGGGCGGCGATTTCTTCCAGGTGCTTCCCGACGCGCGCGACGGAAGCACGCTGATTGTTGTCGGCGACGTGGCGGGAAAAGGATTGAAGGCCGGCATGCTGGCGGCGCTGATCGTCGGCGCCATTCGTACCGCATTCCAGTTCACTTCCGACCCCGGCGGGATTCTGGCCCTGCTCAACGAGCGGCTGCAGGGCCGCGGCCTGGTGACGTGCCTGGCCATGCGCATTGATCGCAGTGGAAGCGTGGATCTGGCCAACGCCGGGCATCTGCCGCCGTACGTCAACGGTCGTGAGCTGGTGTTGGATGGTGCCTTGCCCCTGGGCGCAACGCCGAACACCGCGTTCCCGGCCAAGCGGCTGCAGCTCGGCGAAGGCGAGTCCGTGGTTCTTGTTTCCGATGGGGTCATCGAAGCGCGCAACTCCTCCGGCGAGCTCTTCGGCTTCGACCGCACGGCCGCCATTTCCACTGAATCCGCCGAAAACATTGCCCTCGCCGCCCAGCACTTCGGCCAGGAGGACGACATCACCGTTCTCACGCTTCAGCTTGCTCCCGCCGAGGTGATGCATGCGTAGGTTAGCCGTCAGCACTCTCGGCCTCCTGCTCCTGCTACTGCTCGGCGGCTGTTTTGCCTCCGCGCAAGGCGCTGTCCCGGCCTGGCCCAACGGCTCCATCGATCTCAACGACGGTTGGCGGATGCTGGCAGGCGACAATCTCGCCTGGGCGCAGCCCGGGTTCGACGATAGCGCCTCGCCCGTCGTCGCGCTCAGCCCGGCCAACGACGAGGCTGGCTGGCGCTGGTATCGCCTCCACACCGAAATTCCTGCCTCTGCCACCCCGCTCGCGCTTCTGGTCACCGGCGGCAGCGGCACGCTGGAGGTTTACCTCAACGGCCAGCGCGTACCCGGCCCAGATTTGCGCTCTGATTTGCTTGTCACCTATCCTCGCACTCAGGTCGTCGTGCTTCCCACCTTCGGTGGAGGCGCAGTCATCGCTTTGCGCACCCACATTCCTCCCACCTCCATGTTTCTGGCCGATCGTGGCTCCCTCCGCGTCGCTCTCGGTACCCTCCCCGCCATCCGCGACGCTCATCGCGCCGATGTTGCCGCACGCTTCAACCAGGTCGCCTCTGCGCTGGCCATCCACCTCGTCGAAATATTTGCAGGCGTTCCACTTCTCTTCCTTTTCTTTTACCAGCCCGACCATCGCGAATATCTTTGGCTCAGTTTCTTCCTGCTCACTGATGCAATCACCACGCCGTACTACTCGTTAGCCACTCACGGTTTTGCTCCCTTTTCCCTCAATTGGCTCATAGCCGATCCTGGAAATTATCTCGATGCCTTCTTTCAAATCGAATTCACTTTCTGCTTCGTTGGCCAGCGCGTCACCCGGAGCTGGCGCTTTTACGAGGGCCTTCTTTTTGCTTATCCTGCTTGCCTCCTGATCCCGGCGTGGCTGGGCTGGCTCAGCCGTGGAACCTTTAACACCGGCGAGATTTTAGTCCTCTTGCCCGCCGCCTTCCTGTTGCCTCTGTTGCTGCTCTACTGGTATCGCCGCGGAAACAGCGAAGCGGGATGGCTGATTCTGCCCAGCCTCTTGCCTCTCTTCACGCTTTCCGTCCTCGACGCCGGCCTCATTGGCGCAGAGTTCGGGCTTCCGCACCTCGCCGCTCTCGCCAAAAGCTTCTCCGTCGGCCCGTTTGCCGTCGATTACTTCGATTTCGCCGACTTGCTTTTCCCTCTCGCCATCGGCGTTGTCATGTTCTTCCGCTTCACGCGCGTCAGCCGCGAGCAGGCGCGTTCTGCCGCCGAGCTTCAGGCGGCCCGCGAGATCCAGCAGTACCTGATCCCCGAAACGCTGCCGGCGACTCCCGGCCTCACCATCCGCAGCGTCTACCAACCGGCGCGCGAAGTGGGCGGCGACTTTTTCCAGGTGCTTCCCGACCCGCGCGACGGAAGCACGCTGATTGTTGTCGGCGACGTAGCCGGGAAGGGACTGAAGGCCGGCATGCTCGCGGCACTGATCGTCGGCGCCATTCGCACCGCATTCAAATTCACCTCCGATCCCGGCCGCATTCTGGCCCTGCTCAACGAGCGCCTGCAGGGCCGTGGCCTCGTGACCTGCCTGGCCATGCGCATCGCCCGGGATGGAACTGTCGAGCTGGCCAACGCCGGCCATCTGCCGCCTTACATCAACGGCCACGAGCTCGCTCTCGACGGCGCTTTGCCGCTGGGCGCGCTGCCCGACACCAGGTTTCCGGCCAAACGGCTGGCGCTTGGCGAGGGCGAGTCCATGGTGCTCGTTTCCGACGGCGTCATTGAAGCCCGCAGCGCGAGCGGCGAGCTCTTCGGTTTCGAGCGCGCTGCAGCGCTTTCCACTGAATCCGCCCAAAGTATTGCCCATGCAGCCAGCACCTTCGGCCAGGAGGACGACATTACCGTGCTCACCCTTCAGTACGCTCCGCGAGAGGTGCTCCATGCGTAGATTTGCCCCAGTGCTCACGGTCCTCGTACTCATTGCCGCGCCGCACCTGCGCGCGCAGTCCACCGTCACGCTCGCTCCGCAGCAATGCGTCTGGCACGCGGGCGACTACCCGGCCTGGGCCTCGCCCGGCATCGACGAGTCCGGCTGGCAGCCGTATACGCAGTGGACGCTAAGTGCCGACCAGCCGTACTACTGGGTGCGCTGTCACGCCAATCTCGCCGTGCTGCGCTCCCTCGGCCACCCCGCCCTGCAGGTACACCTGCTTGCCGCATCGCAGGTTTACGTCAACGGCGCACTCGCCGGCTCCAGTGGCGATTTCGCCAACGCGCAGTTCTCCATGGGTGACTTCTACACCGTCCCGCTCGCGCCTGCATCCCTCACACCCGCCGCCACGCTGGCGTTGCGCATCGCTTATCGCGACCCCCAGGTACAGACCACCCCCGCCGAAATCCTTCTCGGCGACCTCACGGCCCTCGACGATCACCGCGATGCCGCTGTGCTCTCCGGCGCGCTCGGCTATCTTCCCATCGGTCTCTGCTTCAGCCTCATCGGCGTGGTCGGGTTCATGCTGCTCGGCCTTTACGTCAGCGACCGCAGCCGGCTCGAACTCTTGCTCCTCGCCTGCGTTTGCTGGTGCCTCTGCCTCCTGCGCCTCTCGGAGTTCTGCCTGTACGCGCTCGTTCCTATGCCGTCTGCGCTTTACTACGTCGTTTATGGCAGTGCGCAAACCCTGGAAATCTTCTGGGTCTGGTTCATTTTCCGTATTGCCGGTCGGCGCATTCCCTGGCTCTATCGCGTAGCGATCGCTCTCTCCACCATCCTCTTCACTCTCGACCTCTTGGCAAGCGCCTTCCTGTCTCCGTTGCTGAGTCTCCGCCAGAATGCACTCTACCTTCACTACGCCTGGCTTATCTTTGTCGCTGGCTTGATTTGCGCCACCGCTCCGTTTGCAGCCTTCTGGCCGTGGAATCGCATCGCGCGCGGTCTGCGTGCCATCGCCTTTTTCTGCATCGCCTGGGGCTGTGCCGAGTTTCTCTGGTTCCTGAACTGGGAAGCCTGGGGCCTCGGGCTTGAGAGTGACGCCGGCAATCTTGTCCTGCAGAAGTACTTGCTCATCCTCCGTGCCTCGACGACCGTCTGCTCCGTTCTCGCTCTCCTGGCCATCCTCTTCCGCAACCAGCGCAGGATCGCGGCGGAGCGCTCGCTGCTCGCCGGCGAAATGGAAGCTGCGGCAGAGATTCAGCGCTACCTGATCCCCGAAACGCTGCCACCCACTCCCGGCCTGGCCATCCGCAGCGTCTACCGTCCTTCGCGTGAAGTCGGCGGAGATTTCTTCCAGGTGCTGCCCGACCCGCGCGACGGAGGGACCTTGATCGTGGTCGGCGACGTGGCGGGAAAAGGACTGAAGGCCGGCATGCTCGCAGCCCTGATCGTCGGCGCCATTCGCACCGCATTTCAGTTCACCTCCGATCCCGGCAGGATTCTGGCCCTGCTTAATGAGCGCCTTCAAGGCCGTGGCCTGGTGACGTGCCTGGCCATGCGCATCGACCGCAACGGGAGCGTGGAGCTGGCCAACGCCGGCCATCTGCCGCCTTACATCAACGGCCGCGAGCTGGCTCTCGATGGCGCATTGCCCTTGGGTGCATTGCCCAACACCGCGTTCCCCAAAAAAATGCTCCAACTCGGCGAACGCGAGCCCATGGTGCTTGTCTCCGACGGCGTCATTGAAGCCCGCAGCGCGAGCGGCGAGCTCTTTGGCTTCGACCGGACGGCGGCAATTTCCACCGAATCGGCCGAAAACATTGCCCGTGCGGCTCAACACTTCGGCCAGGAGGACGACATCACCGTGCTCACGCTCCAGTTGGCTGCCGCCGAGGTGGCACATGCGTAGCTTCCGAAGCGGGCTTCTGCTTCTGATGCTGTTGCCAATCGGCGCCAGCGCGGCGGCACAGACGGTCGATCTCTCCGCCAGCCGGCAGTTGCTGGCCGATCTCAGCCCCGTACAGTGGCGCTTTCACACCGGCGACGATCCCGGCTGGGCCAATCCGGCATTCGACGACCGTTCCTGGCCGCTCCTCTACGCAAATAAGAGCTGGTCCCAGCAGGGATATGCGGGGTATCACGGCTTTGCCTGGTATCGCGTTCACATACACCTTCCCGCACCCGGGCTTACCCTCGCATTGGCGCCGGTCCACATTGATAATGCCTACCAGCTTTTTGTCAACGGTACGCTGGTCGGCGGCGCGGGAGTTTTGTCTTCGCGGGCGCATCTCGTTCACCGCCCCTACGGCTATTACACCGCCAGCGTTCAGGGCGCCGACATGGTGATCGCTGTTCGCGTCTTTGTTTTTGATTTTGCGGCGCAGGGCGGCGTGGGTGGCTTCCACGCCAATGACACTGTTCCGGCAGGCTCAGGCGCTTTGCCGGGTTTCCTCATCGGATCTCCGGAACTGGTTAAGCCTCTCAATAACTACCGCAACCTGCTTATCACCGAGCAGTCCACCGTGGAGATATTCTCCTCGATTCTCGCCGTTTGCTCAAGCTTTGTCGCAATTGTCCTCTGGCTGCGCCAGCGCGGCAGCCGCGAGTACCTTTTGCTTGGCCTGAGCGTCTTGTTTGCTTCCGTCAGCCAGCCGCTTATTTACGGGCTCTTCCCCGGCGCTCTCATCGATACGTCATGGATGGGTGTCGGCCTGTCAATTTGCTTACTGGGAACCTTTTCTTGCGCCTTCCTGTTCATCTTCGCCATCGTGCATGAGCCCATGGGCCGCATCAGCCGAACCCTCTTCTGGTTTGGCGTCTCCCTTTGCCTGCTAACCGCGGCGGCGACCATCTCTGGGTCTTTTGGCGGGCGATGGCTGTCGTCGCTATTCGAAGTTGTTGCCCCGTCAGTCGCCATCCTCGTGTTTTATGGAACCACACTCCCGATTCTGCTGCGCCGGTGGCACATGGTTGAGGCAAGGCAAGTCTTCATTGCGTGGATTGCCCGGGGCAGCGTGGGCGTGGGTAACGTCCTGCTCGCTTGGAGCTATATTCTCGGTCTGCAACACAGATTCATTCAATTGCCCAATGTACTCAACCGCCCCTTCCCGCTGACCGCGGACAAACTCTCGCTCTTTCTGTTTTTGCCGATTATGGGGTGGATTCTCCTCGATCGCTTTGCCAGCGTGAGCGCGCGGCTTACGCGGCAACGCTCTGAGGTCGAAGCCGCGCAGCGCATTCAGTCCATCCTGCTGAAAACTGCGGAGTCCACCGGCGCAGGCTGGAAAATCGACTCGGTTTACCGGGCCGCAGCCGAGCTGGGCGGCGACTTTTATCACGTGGCCACATTCCCTGGCGGCGCCAGGCGCATCGTCATCGGCGACGTCAGCGGCAAGGGCCTTGCCGCCGCCATGGTTGTCTCCGCGGTCATCGGCGCGCTCGACCTGCTGCGGCACGAGCCCCTCGCGCCTTCGGCCGTGCTGGCTAAGCTCAACGAGTTGCTGCTCGAAAGACAGGCCGGCGGCTTCACCACCTGCCTCGCACTCCACGCTGACCTCAGCGGCGTCGTAACCGTCGCCAACGCCGGCCACCTGGCGCCCTATCTCAAGGGGAAAGAACTCGACCTCGAGAACGGACTGCCCCTCGGCCTCTCCGCCGATTCGATCTATCCCGAAACGGCTTTCAATCTCCCCGCGGACACACAACTCACCCTCGTCACCGACGGCGTCATCGAAGCCCGCAATCCCTCCGGCCAGCTCTTCGGCTTCGATCGCGCCGCAGCGATTTCCACCGGGTCCGCTCAAAGCATTGCCCGTGCGGCCAGCACCTTCGGCCAGGAAGACGACATCACCGTGTTCACCCTGACCCGCCTGGCAACCACCTCTGAGCAGCCCCCAAAGCAGCTGCAGGAGCCGGCCCCCGCGCCTGCCTGAAGGAGCGCCCTCTAAAACATCCTAAAATGATCGAAAATAAGCTCTTTATTTGCATTCTTCAAAACATGACCATAATACACTCATATTTTATGAATCATTTATGCTATAGTTTAATCGAATAGATTGTGTGGCTGGGAGCTTACGTCCCCGCCCCAATTCCAAGACATTGGACTCAGGAGGAAAGATCATCATGGCGATTATTCGTTGGGACCCGTTCCGCGTTGCTGTTCTGCGGAATACACTGTTCGGCGCTGACACCGAGAGCCCGTTGACCACGGCCAATTTCATTCCGGCCGTCGACATCTATGAGGACGAGAAGAAAGTCGTTCTCAAGCTCGAAGTACCCGGCCTCGAGGAGAAGGACCTGAACGTGAGCGTCGAAAAGAACACGCTGACCGTCAAGGGCGAACGCAAGTTCGAAAAGGAAGAGAAGGAAGAGAACTTCCATCGCATCGAGCGGCGTTATGGCAGCTTTTACCGTGCCTTCACGTTGCCCACCACGGTTGACACCGAGAGCGTAGCCGCCAGCTACAATGCCGGCGTGCTTAAGGTTGAGCTCATCAAGAAGCCCGAAGCCCAGCCCAAGCAGATCAAGGTGAACGTGGAAAAGCAGGCTGCGTAAAAGCAGCTTTCAGCTGTCGGCTTCAGTTCTCAGCCATCAAGCCGGGATCAACAGGCTGGTGGCGGCGCCGGGCGAGCAATGCGCTTCGTCCGGCGTCTGTGTATCTGCAAGCGCATCGAAGATTTAGAATTTCACAACTGCAACTGGACGCCGGCTCCCGGCAGGATCAAGCTAGGAGCTAGCAGCTTAAGCGATTCCTGAGCTGCTGCGTCTCGAAGGCGGCACATCCGAGTCGACGCGATCGACCGAGGTCCCCGCGAACCGATCTTTGTTCGTGGGGTGGGACCGACAGGGAGCCGTCGACCCGGCAATGGCCCCACAAAGGGTAAATCTACTCAGGAATCACCGTAGTAGCTAGGAGCTGTTTTTTATGGCGATCAACTTTGAAAAACTGACGGTCAAGTCGCAGCAGGCCATCCAGCAGGCCCAGTCGCGCGCTGCCGAGCTCGGCAACCCCGAGATCCAGCCCGTGCACCTGTTGTTGGCGCTGGTTGAGGACCGCGAGGGCGTGATCCCCGCTGTCCTCGAAAAGATCGGTGTACCCACCGAGCGCCTCGAGAGCGACCTGCACCGCGTCGAGGAGAAACTGCCTCGTCAAGCGGGTGCGGCCGCGCAGCCCGGCCCGGGCCAGGCGCTCAACAAGGTTCTCGAGCAGGCCTTCCGCGAGGCTGCGAACTTTAAAGACGACTACGTCTCGACTGAGCACCTGCTGCTCGGCGTGGCCGGCCTCAAGAGCGACCCCGCGCGCGATGCTCTCGTGTCGCTGGGCGCGACCAAGGATGCCATCCTCAAGGCGCTGACCGCAGTGCGTGGTTCGCAGCGCGTGACCGACCAGAATCCCGAGGGAAAATTCCAGGCGCTCGAGAAATACGCCAAGGATCTGACCGACCTGGCCCACCGCGGCAAGCTTGATCCCGTGATTGGCCGCGACGAAGAGATTCGCCGCGTCATCCAGGTGCTGAGCCGCCGCACCAAAAACAATCCCGTGCTGATCGGCGAGCCCGGCGTGGGCAAAACCGCCATCGTCGAGGGCCTCGCCCGCCGCATCGTCTCCGGCGACGTGCCCGAGAGCCTGCGCGAGAAGCGCGTCATCGCGCTCGACCTGGGCTCCATGCTGGCCGGCGCCAAGTACCGCGGCGAGTTCGAAGACCGGCTTAAAGCAGTCCTCAAAGAAATCGAAGAATCGAACGGCCAGATCATTCTGTTCATCGACGAGCTGCACACGCTGGTCGGCGCGGGCGCGGCCGAAGGCGCCATCGACGCCAGCAACATGCTCAAGCCGGCATTGGCGCGCGGTGAACTGCGGGCCATTGGCGCCACCACGCTCAACGAATACCGCAAATACATCGAAAAAGACGCGGCCCTCGAGCGCCGTTTCCAGATCGTCTACGTGGGCGAGCCCAACGTTGAAGACACCATTGCCATTTTGCGCGGCCTCAAGGAGCGCTACGAAGGGCATCACGGCGTGCGCATCAAGGACTCAGCCATCGTGGCTGCGGCCACGCTCTCGCATCGCTACATCAGCGACCGCTTCCTGCCCGACAAGGCCATCGACCTTGTGGACGAGGCGGCCGCGTCGCTCGCCATCCAGATCGGCTCGGTGCCGACAGAAATCGACCAGCTCGAACGCCAGGCCACGTCGCTTGAAATCGAGCGCGCGGCCCTCAAGCGCGAAACCGACTCCAACAGCAAGGAGCGCCTGAAGGCCGTCGAGCATGAGGTCGGCAATCTGCGCGAGCAGATTACCAGCCTCCGCGCCCGCTGGACCAAAGAACGCGAAGCCATCAACCGCATCGGCGACCTGAAGAAAAAGATCGAAGCCTTGCGCTTCGAAATGGAGGAGCAGACACGCAAAGGCCAGCTCGATCGCGCTGCGCAGATCCAATATGGCGAGCTGCCCAAGCTCGAAGCCGAGCTGAAGAAACTGAACGCAGCGCAGGACGGCGCCGGCAAAAACGCCGCCGCGCGCATGCTCAAGGAAGAGGTCGACGAGGAAGACATCGCCAAAATCGTTTCAAAATGGACCGGCATTCCCGTCAGCCGCATGCTCGAGGGCGAAGTCAAAAAGCTTGTCCAGATGGAAGACCGGCTGCGCGAACGCGTGGTCGGCCAGGATGACGCGCTGCGCACCGTGGCCAACGCCATTCGTCGCTCCCGTGCCGGCTTGAGCGATCCCAAGCGCCCCATCGGCTCGTTTATCTTCCTCGGACCCACAGGCGTGGGCAAAACCGAAACCGCCCGCGCGCTCGCCGAGTTTCTGTTTGACGACGAGCAGGCCATGGTGCGCATCGACATGAGCGAGTACATGGAAAAACATGCCGTGGCTCGCCTCATCGGCGCGCCTCCGGGTTACGTCGGCTACGACGAGGGCGGCCAGCTTACCGAGGCCATCCGTCGCCGGCCCTACGCGGTCATCCTCTTCGACGAAATCGAAAAGGCGCACCCCGACGTCTTTAACGTGCTGCTGCAGGTGATGGACGACGGCCGTCTGACCGACTCCAAGGGCCGCACGGTGGACTTCAAGAACACAGTGCTCATCATGACCTCGAACCTGGGGGCTGCGATGCTGAGCGCCGAGGTGCTCAAAACCGAGCACGACTACGACATTGCGCGCGAGAGCGTGATGAAGGTCCTGCGCGAGCACTTTCGGCCGGAGTTTTTGAACCGCGTCGACGACATCGTGATCTACAAGCCGCTGGGGAACGCACAGCTCAGCCGGATTCTCGAGATGCGGCTCGACGATATCCGCAAGCTGCTCACCGACCGCGCCATCTCGCTCGAACTCAGCGAGGCGGCGCGCCAGCTGATTCTCAAAGCCGGCTCCGATGCGGCTTACGGAGCGCGGCCGCTCAAGCGCGCGCTGCAGCGCATGGTGCAGGACCCCTTGGCGATGAAGATTCTCGACGGCGAAATCCTGCACGGCGCACACGTCCGCATCGACGCCGATCGCAAGTCGAACCAGCTTGTCTTCGAGCCCATGGGCCGCGAAGCCATGGCATAACCACCTCCGCCCCAGGAAACGCACTTTGTTTCCCGGGGCCCCCGGTTGCGGCGCGGCGGACTGCACTCCGCGCCAACACGGCACCGCTCAGCAAGCAGGCCCCGCAAGCGCGGAGCCTGTTTTGTTTCGGCGGGTGCCCCGCCCTCGGCGCGCTTTTGCTCTGCGCTTGGGGTGGTCGGCTGTCATCCTGAGCGAAGTTCGGCGTTCGCCGCGGCGAGCGCCGAACGAGTCGAAGGATCTGCGGTCGCTTCTCCGCTGCCATCGCATTTGCCCTCTCGTCCCGCCGGCTCGCCGCCCTCACTTCGCCTGCGCCACGTACAGCGTAATCGACATGGCCGGGAACACCTGGTCCTTCAGCACGCTGATTTTGACCTTCCCCCTCCGCTCTTTTTCGGTTTCGCCCACCACAGCCGCATCCGGCAGCGCGCGAATCTGCTTCAAATCGGCGTTACTGTACGAAAAAACCTTGACCTGCCTGGCCATCTTCAGATTTGCCAGGACAACGTCCGATTTCAAATCTCCAAACGTTTTGTTGACCACGATCATTGTTACCGCATCGTCCGTGCCGCGCACAGCGGCATAAATCGCCAGCTTGCCCTGATCGCTGCTGGCAGCCTCTAGGCTGGTATCGCCAAACTCTCCGCCGGCGCCGTCGTAGTTGCGAAACATCATGAACGCGAACATCGACGGCGAGTCGAGCTCCGGCGGACCCCACAGCGCACCCAGGTCGAGACCCTCGCGCCCGAAGATGCCCAGAATGTCGGCCTGCGCCACCGCGCCGCTGATGTGTTCCTGCGCGCCAAAGTTGTATTCTGTAATTGCCGTTTTGGTGCCCGGATAATCCGCCGCAACCCACTGCTTCATTCTCGGGATGATCTGCGGCGCAATGGTTTCGGCATAGTTCTCCGGGTCGCGCAGACGCGCATCTCTGTAGGTCGGATCCCAGAACACGCGCGTCGAGTTGAGAAGCGCCCTCTGCTCTTCGCTCGTGCCGGCGGGCTTGAATTCAGCGTGTCCCGCCTCGAAATACGTGTGCACATCCAGGTAATCGAGCAGGCGCGCATGCTTGGGGTCGGCGTCCTGCGCAGCCTTGAATTGCTTGAGGTAGTACTCGATCAACGGCACGTTCCCGTGCGCGATGCGATCGGAAAAATCATGCGTGAAACTCTGCCCGTTCCTCTTGACTGTCTCAAGGTCTTTTTGCGAGTTGAAGTACGCATACCAGTTGTCGATTACCGGCCCACTCACCTCTGCCGTGGGATCGGCGGCCTTCACCGCTCGCGCCACCTTGATCCCGTTCTCTGTCACCTCGTCGTAGGTGAAGGGCAAGGGATGCACATCGCGGTGGTTCAGATCCCACCAGTTGGGCTCGTTATCGAGTGAGTAAATCGCCACGCCTCCATGCGCAGCATCGCCAAATCTGCTCACAAGGTATTTCACCCACTCTTCGCTCCAGCTCGCGTCCACCTTCATGCAGGTATCGGTCGGATCGTTGTTTGTGATCTTCGTGCCGTCAGGCCTGATGCCGTTCCCGAAATCCGTCCAGTAGGGATCGGTCTTCTGCTGTTGCCCGTACTTGGCCACGGAAAAGCTGCCCGCCCGGGATCGCGATTTTGCCACCCATCCCATCACCGGAACTGTCCCCATGGTCTTGGTTCCATTCGCACGATCGCCTATCACCTGGGTGTTGAATTCCGAAACATCGGGATAATGTTGGTTGGCATTGGGAATGTTTTCGTAGAACCAGTGATCGCCGGCGTTGCTGATATCGAGCTTGTAGTTATACCGGGTATCGCCGTCGCCGCCCCATCGGTTCAACGTGAGGCGCACTGCTTTGGCCACTTTGGCCGATTCATGATCGGGATCGGTTTGCCGCCACGCGTTCATTCCGTAAATCAGCGGACTGATGGGATGGCGCGCGGCTCCGGCATCCACAGTGAGCGAGGGCCCCTCGGCCAGCGGCGGCGCCGCAAACAGGACGATGGCGGAGGCCGACTTCTCTGGATCGAATCTGCTTCGCGCTCTGATGACGACCGACTGGGGCGGCGGATAAGGCGTCACGTACAACCCGCTCTTGCTGATGGTCCCGAGCGCCGCTGTGCCCCCATCCGCGCCATTCACCTCCCACATGATCCGGTCGTCGTAGCTGCCCGTGCCGCTGACCGTTGCGGAAAACTGTTGGATGTCGCCGGGAGCCAGTGTCACGCTTTGGGGCGTGATCGTAACCGCCGTAACGTTCCCGGGCGTGGCCTGATTCGGAGCGGCTTGCTGAGGCGTTGTCGTGCCGCCTGCCTGTCCACTGCACCTTGCAATGCAAGGAGCCAGAAATATGAAAACCCACAGCAGCCGGACGAAGGTCTTATTTGAAGCAAAGTGTTCCGCGACGGAACGAGCTGCAATCGCTGCCCTGGCAGCCATCCCACCCTCCCACAAACTGATCATTTGACGTCGCCCAACAATCTACCACGTGTCTCCTGCCAGAGTGTGTGAAACCCGCCACACATTTGCGGTTGATTGCGGTTGCTAAGCGCCTCTCGCTCGCTCGCCTGCACTCAGTGATGAAACCCCGCCCCCGTCATCGTCGGCTTGAAGCCGGGCTGCGACTCGAACCAGGCCAGGTGGCGCTCAATGTCGTGCAGCAACATCTCCGACAGGTCGCGTGTGAACCCGTTGCGCACCACCACGCGCTGCACCACCACGTCTTGGCGATCGGCGGGCAGCCGGTACGCCGGCACCTGCCATCCGCGATCGCGCAGGCGGTCCGACAGATCGTAGAGCGACCAGTTGGTCTGCTTCGTCAGCCGCCACGCCAGCACGGGGAGGTTGCCGGCCGCGCCCAGCAGTTCGAACGGCCCCAGCGCCGCAATCCGCTTGCCCAGATGAATCGCCACTTCGTGGCAGGCCCGGTGAATCTCGCGATAACCGGCCTTACCCAGCCGGATAAGGTTGTAATACTGCGCGACGACCTGGCTGGCCGGCCGCGAAAAATTGATGGCCAGCGTCGGCATCGTCCCGCCCAGGTAATCCACGTTGAAAATCAGCTCGTGATGCAGATCGTGTTTCTCGCGCCACACAACCCATCCCACTCCGGGATACACCAGCCCGTACTTGTGCCCTGATGTGTTGATCGACTTGACCCGCGGCAGCCGGAAGTCCCACACCAGTTCAGGTTGCAGAAACGGCGCCACAAATCCGCCGCTCGCGCCATCCACATGGATGGGCACATCGAGCCCCGTCCGCTCCTGCAGCCGGTCGAGCGCGGCGCTCAACGCCGTTACATCCTCGTAGTGTCCGGTAAACGTGCTGCCCAGCACAGCCACCACGCCAATGGTGTTTTTGTCGCACGCTTCTGCCGCGCGCTCGGGATTCGTAACCACCTCATCGCCCGTGAGCGGCACCTCGCGCGCCTCCACGTCCCAGTAGCGCGCAAATTTGTGCCAGCACACTTGCGTATTCGATCCCATCACCAGGTTGGGCCGGTCGGATGCCTTGCCGCTCTTGCGCATCCGTTCGCGCCAGCGCCACTTCAGCGCCAGGCCGCCCAGCATGCAGGCCTCACTCGAGCCAATGGTCGAGCACCCAATCGTCTCCGCAGCTCGCGGCGCGTGCCAAAGATCGGCAAGCATGTGCACGCAGCGCATCTCCAGCTCGGCGGTCTGCGGATACTCATCCTTGTCGATCATGTTCTTGTCGAAGGTCTCCGCCATCAGCTTGTGCGCCTCCGGCTCCATCCACGTGCTGCAAAACGTAGCCAGGTTGAAGCGCGAGCTTCCGTCGAAAATCAGCTCGTCGTGAATCAAGTGGTAGGCGGTGCTAGGCGCCATGCTCTCGGCGGGAATGGCGTGACGCGGCGCCGGTCCCAGCAGCCGCTCGCGCGCATAGATCGGCCGCACGGCCTCATTCCAACGGGATGAACCTTCAGCGTGGTTTTCTTTCATCGACGACCTCGGTCTTGCACTTCCTTGCATCCTACCCGAACCGCCGTCCGCTGGTGCAAATGCAACGATTCCTGGAATTCCGCATCACCTATTGCCGCAGCTCCACCAGCGTTGCGCCCTGCCCGCCTTCGTTCTGCGGAGCTTCTTCAATCCCCGCCACGTGCGGATGGTTTTTCAGGAATTCGCGCACGCCGCGGCGCAAAATGCCGGCGCCGTGCCCATGAATCACGCGCACGCGCTCCAGGCCGGCGAGAAATGCGCGGTCGAGATACTTTTCAAGCTCGTCGGTGGCCTCATCCACCGTGCGCCCGATGAGATTGATTTCCGCACGTAGGTCATCGCTATTCGCGCTGGTCACAGACACGTGCACGCCTTTTTGCTTATTGACCGCTGCGAGGGGTATAGAATCTCGTCCAAAACCTGAAGGGTCGGAGACCTCGTCGCGGCGAACGCGCATCTTGATGGGGCCGAGCGCCACTTCGAACAGGTCCTTCTCGAGTTCGCGCTGCACCACGCCCACCTTGTTCACCGTCTTGATGAGTATGCGATCGCCGGGCGCGATGCGCCGCAACACATGTGGCTGTGCGTTCTGGTCGCCCTGATCCGCCCCCGTGCGATGCGCGACCACCGTCTGGTTGAAGCTCTCCTGAAACTCCCGCCGCAGCCGGTTGATGCGCCGCTCGGCTTCCTTCGAGAGCTTCTGCTGCGCCACGCGGTCATCGATAGCGCGCACGGCCTCCCGCATCTGGAATTCGAAGTCCTTGAGCAGCGAGGCCAATTTTGCCTCCAGCTCGCGCACCCGGTTTCGCACCTCCACGTCGCCTTCGCGCTCCAGCTTTTTGCGCTCCTGGTTGAGCGCGTACTGCTGCTCGCGTGCCGCCTTGCGCTCCATTTCCAATGCGGCGAGCTCGTTGTGCAGCTTGTCGAGGAAGCGCGCGATGTCAGCCTGCTGCAAGCCCAGCCGCTCGCGTGCTGCGGCAATGATGGCTGCATTCAAACCCAGCCGCTCCGCGGTCTGAATGCCCGCCGACGCACCCGGCACGCCCAAGTGAAACCGGTAATTCGGAGCCAGCGTCTTTTCATCCACGCCGGCCGCGACGTTGCGTACGCCCGGCGTATTGGCCGCGTACACCTTGAGCGAGGTGTGATGCGTCGAGATCAGCGTCCACGCGCCGCTTGCCAGAAAATACGCAGCCACGGCCACGGCCAGCGCTGCACCTTCATCAGGATCGGTGGCCGAGCCCAGCTCATCGAGCAGCACCAGCGACCGCGCATCGGCCAGCCGCGACAACCGGTCGAGATTCGTAATGTGCGCGGAAAAAGTCGAAAGCGCCGCCTCGATCGACTGCGCGTCACCGATATCCGCGAGGAACGCCGTGAACACTGGAAAGGTTGCGCGCTCCGCCGGCACCGGAATCCCCGCTTGCGCCATCATGGCCAGAAGCGCCACAGTTTTCAGCGCCACCGTCTTGCCCCCGGTGTTGGGGCCGCTAATGATGAGCTCGCGCTTTTCAGCGGTCAGCTCCAGGTTGAGCGGAATCATCGTTCCGCCGACTGGGGCCCCCGGCGACGGGTCCTTGTCGGTGGGGTGGGCGGCCGTACGCAAGCGTTTCTCGAGCAGCGGATGACGCGCCTCTTCGATGGACAACAACTCTGCTCCAAAGGTTGGGACCACGGAGTGGAACTCGCGCGCAAACCGCGCCCGCGCCAGCAGGCTGTCGACCAATGCCAAAACCCGCGCGCCCTCTACCAAACTGTGTGCGCAGCCGGCTACCTGCCGCGTAAGCGCCACAAAGATGCGGTGAATCTCTTCCTGCTCCTCCTCGATCAGCCGCACCAGCTCGTTGTTCTGCTCGATGGTTTCGAGCGGCTCCACGTAAACCGTCTGCCCCGATGAGCTCACCCCGTGCATCACGCCCGTCACGCGCCGCTTCAGCTCAGCACGTACCGGAATCACGAAGCGCTCGCCCCGAATGGAAATCACATCGTCCTGCGTGGCGCCTTCTTCTGAGAGCTTGCGCAGCGCCGTGCGCAGGCTGTCTTCAATCAGTTTTCGTTGACGCTCCTGCTCGCGGCGGATGCGTTTCAGTTCGGGCGATGCATCATCGGCGAGCGAACCGTCCGGCTGGATCGTGCGCTCGATCGACTGAGCAAGTTTCCCCAAAGACGAAGACCTGTCGTTGGGAGCCCCGGGCAGCGGCCGCAACGTCGTCGTGAGCGCCGTCGACAACCCTGATAGACCCGGCAGTTTGCCCACCAGCCGCACCGGCGGCTCGCGCAGCAGCGCTTGCCATGCTGCCACGTCGTTAGCCAGCCGCGCCACGCTCTGCAACTCCGATGCCTCGAGCGCCGCGCCTTCAATCTGCGCCTTGGCCGCCACTTGGGTGGGATCGAACAACCCGCCCAGCGGAACCGAGACCTGCTCTTCGAGCAGCAGCCGCACTTCGCCCACGAGCTGGTGTTGCTGGACGATCCACGTTTCATCCGCCGACGGATGCAGCTCCAGAATCGCCTCGCGCCCCACTGGCGAAGCCGCGAAGCCCGCGACTAGCGCGAGCAGCGGCTCCCACTCGAGCGCGGTAACGTCAGCGTGCTGCACCGGCGACGGAATGGGATCGAGCAGCGGCATGGCTTGCTTCGATCATCTTACTGAGTTCGCCCAAGCCGCGCTCGGTGACTCTTCCGTCCTTCATGCCCGCTTTCTGTTCCCTGTTCCCTGTTGCCTGTTGCCTGCAGCTCCCCTTCCCACTTCGCCACCACTGCGCTCGCCATGCAGTTGCCGATCACATTCATCGCGGTCCGGCCCATGTCCATCAGCGTGTCGACGCCAAGAATGATCACAATGGCCGTGGTGGATATGTGAAACGCAGCCGCGGTCCCCATCAGCACCACCAGAACCGAGCGCGGCACGCCCGCCACGCCTTTGCTGGTGAGCATGAGCGTGAACACCATCACCAGTTGCTCACCAATGCTGAGGTGCATGCCCGCGGCCTGCGCAGCAAAAATCGCCGCCATCGAAAGATACAGGCTCGACCCCGTCATATTGAAGCTGTAACCCGTTGGAATGACGAAGGAGACGATCCACCGCGGCACGCCGAATTCTTCCATGCGCTCCATCGCCAGCGGCAGCGCCGCCTCTGATGTCGTCGTCGCGAAGCCAATCGCAGCCGGCTCGCCCACCGCGGCACAAAATTTGCCCAGCGGTAGCCGCGCCAGCGCCACAATGGGCGCCAGCACCACCAGCACAAACACTGCCAGCGCCGTATAGTAGGTCGCCACCAGCTTCACCAGAGGTAGCAGAGTTTGCAGGCCCATGCTGCCCACGGTGTAAGCCAGCGCAGCGCCGGCCGCCACCGGCGCCATCCACATCACAATGCGCGTTATGCGGAACATCACGTCGGTCAGTGATTGCAACACGCTGACCAGCGGTGTGCGCCGCGGCTCTGGCAGAAGCGCGAGCGCCACGCCGAACAGCAGCGAAAAAACCGCCACCTGCAGCACCTGGTTTTGCGCCACGGCCTGCGCAATATTCTCGGGAAAAGCGTTGAGCACCACCTCCTGCCACCCCGGCACATGAGCTTGCGTCGCCGCAACCTGCGCGCCCGCAGGCAGTTCAACGCCCCAACCCGCTCCCGACAGGTTGATGGCGATGGCACCCAGAATGATTCCCAGCGTGGTCACCACCTCAAAGAAGATCACCGCCTTCACCGCCACGCGGCCCACGCCGCGTAGCTCTCCATGGCCGGCGATGCCCGTCACCAGGCCGCCGAAGATCAGCGGCGCCACAATCATGCGGATGAGGCGCAGAAAAATATCGCTCAGGAATCTTGTCTGGGTGGCGAAGTGCGGCGCGTCCACGCCAAGCTCGCATCCCAGAAGCATGGCCAGGAAAGTCCACACCAGCAGCGAACGCCGCCGCACGGCTACAGGAGCAAACAGCGCGAATCCCGCCCAGCGTAACGCGGCCGCAGCCTCAGCGCGCGCGTGCAACAGGCTCGCCGCCAAGCCCGCAACCAGCAGGACGAGAGCCGCAGCTGCGAGCACGCGCATCGCCGTCACGCCGGCCGCTGCGGACGCGGATTTCGTCTTGCCGGGCTTGATCGGCGCTTCCTTTACTCGATCGGAGCTCATGCCGGAGCCTTGCGATTCAAGGTCTCCATTATCTTATGGCAGGGCGTCCGCGGATCAGGTGCGCAGATCATGTCCGGGCAGTTGCCCACATCAGGATTTCGTTGAGCCGGACGCTGGAGCAGGAGTGGGCGCAGCAGAACTGCTTGTGCCGGTCTCGCCGCCGACCGTCTTCTTGGTCTCGGTCTTGGACTCGCTTTTGCTTTCCGCGCTCGCCTTGATATCCGCTTTTCCCCCCTCGGCCTGAGCAGCTTCGCCCGATGAGCCGCCCCCTGACGCACCCTTTGACGCGTAGTCCGTCACATACCATCCCGCGCCCTTGAACTGCAGCCCCGGCGCGGTCAGCAGGCGCTCCAACGCGCCGCCGCACTGGGGACACTTCGTCAAAGGCCTGGCCTTGAAGCTCTGGATTTTTTCAAGTCGATGGCCACACTGCGTGCAGCGATACGGATACAGCGGCAAGGCGCTTAACCCCTTGGCGAGAACTTGACCACACTCTTATTTTAGCGGCAGAGCGGCGGCTCTCCAACATGCTGCCGCCCTCTCGGCTGCCGGATTCGAACGCCCGCGTCTTAGTGCACCATGATAGGCACCGACGCGCTCACCCACTCCCATGCCAGCGTCAGTTTGCCGCTGCCGCCGTGGAGCGAGAGCGCGTAAGTCAGATCCTCCACCAGCCCCGGGGGCTTCGACATGGTCATCGGCGTTTTGCCCAGGTCCTTCGACGGATCGTAGGCCAGCCCCCACTCGCCGGTTGCCTTGCTCACAATCAGCACCCAATGCGAGGGATCGGAGATGTCGACGAACAACGTGTACGTTCCAGCGGGAACGTTCAGATCGCCAATCATCAGATCGGTATTCGTCTCGAGCGTCGTGGCCGCATTGGCGCCGGCCCGCCACACTGGATAATGCGGATCGTGGCTGATGAGGCCATCCTTCGTGTAGATCTTGCCCTCGCGGCCCCTCACCCGCGGAGAGCTGTACTTAATGGTGATCGTCTTCCCGCCGCTGGTGGCGGACGCAGTGGCCGGCGGGCTCTTCGGCGGTCCGGAAGGCGGTTTCATCTGGGCAAAGAGCGTCGTTGCTGCAAAGAACAGGCCCGTAGAGATCAAAATGTGCTTCATAGGATGTTTCTCCTCCCGGGGCAGAGACTAGCTTTTTTCAGCGCGGCCCCGACCGGAGAATTGTCGCACCGCACGCCCACTATCTGAAAGCCGTCCTTCAAAAAGTGGCGGGTCAGTTTGAAGGGTACGGGCTTCAGTCCGTACGTTATCTGCGGCAAAGCGAGCGTGAGCTTTAGCCCCTGAGATGTCCCCTTTTCAAACTGACCCGCTACCTCCAAAAATCCCTGTTATGATGCGCCAGAGGACCGCAGATGGCCGGCGATCAAACTCTCAGTTCACCCGGAGCGCGCTTTCGCGCGGCGCTCGCGGCCGAGAAGCCGCTGCAGGTAGTGGGCGCCATCAACGCCTACGCGGCTCGCCTGGCGCAGGCCGCGGGTTTCCGCGCCATCTATCTTTCCGGCGGGGGCGTAGCCGCCAACTCCCTCGGCGTTCCCGACCTCGGCATCAGCACCATGGAAGACGTGCTGATCGACGTTCGCCGCATCACCGATGCCTGCCCGTTGCCGCTTCTTGTTGACATCGACACCGGCTGGGGCAGCGCGTTCAATATCGCGCGCACCATCCGCCAGATGATCAAAGCCGGCGCGGCCGCCGTGCACATTGAAGACCAGGTCGGCGCCAAGCGCTGCGGTCACCGTCCGGGCAAGGAGCTGGTGCCAGCCGAAGAGATGGTCGACCGCATCAAGGCCTCATTGGACGCGCGTACCGATCCCGAATTTGTCATCATCGCCCGCACTGACGCGCTGGCAAGCGAGGGCCTCGATCGCGCCATCGAACGAGCGCAAGCCTACGTCTCCGCCGGCGCCGACATGATCTTCGCCGAGGCGGTGACAGGCCTCTCGACGTACACCGCATTCCGCAAGGCCGCGGGCGTACCGGTGCTGGCCAACATCACAGAATTCGGCAAAACGCCGCTCTTCACCCGCGGCGAACTTGGCGGAGCCGGCGTCGACATCATTCTCTATTGCTGCGCAGCCTATCGCGCTATGAATGCAGCTGCGCTCAAGGTGTACGAAACCATCCGTAGCGAAGGCACACAAGAAAATGTGCTGCCGCTCATGCAGACGCGCGATGAGCTCTACAAGTTCCTCGACTACCACGCCTACGAGCAGAAGCTCGACGAGCTCTTCGCCAGGAAAAAGGGTTCTGATTAGACCCTCCTTTGTGCAGTTGGTTGGAGGCGCAAATTGAAGTCGCAGAATGACCGATGGCTTCCCCCGAGGTCGCTCGCGTGATTCTGCGTATCGCAAAGCTATCGCTCGTGGCCGCTGTCGCCCTGTATCACCTGCTGGTGGTCTTTAATAACCTCACTGACTTCGATTCCAACTACCAATTTGTGCGTCACGTGCTCATGATGGATACGACCTCGCCCGGCAATCATGGCATGTGGCGAGCGTTGCCATCGCCCGCCCTCCACCTGGCCTTTTATCTCGCCATCATTGCATGGGAGTTGGTGACAACCATCCTTCTTGTTTGGGGTGCGCTGCGGCTGCTGCGCGCGCTTCGTTCGCCCGCCGCCCAGTTTCACGCCGCCAAGAGCGTGGCTCTGGTGGCCCTCCTGTTTTCCTTGACGCTCTGGTTGGTGGCTTTTCTCACCATCGGCGGCGAGTGGTTTCTCATGTGGCAGTCGCACCTATGGAATGGACAGGAGGAGGCTTTCAGAAACTTCGCGATTGTGGCGTTCGCCCTCTTAGTGTTGATGCAACCTGATGTCGATGCGCAGCCATGATGAGCCGGGCATCTTCGATTCCGCCTCTGGACATCCCCTGCGCTCATCCGCTAAGTTAATGCTTCCCGGAGGTCCTTGTGAGCACGCACCCGGTTGACGCTGCACCCGCCTTCAAACCCAAAAAATCCGTTGCGCTGTCGGGCACGCCCGCGGGCAACACTGCCGTTTGCACCGTGGGTCACAGCGGCAACGACCTGCACTATCGCGGCTACGACATCGCCGATCTCGCCGCAAACTGCGAATTCATCGAAGTGGCGCATCTGCTGATCCATGGCAAGCTGCCCACCCGCGCGGAGTTGGCGGCGTACCGCAAGCGCCTGCTGGGCCTGCGCACCCTGCCTGAGCCGGTAAAGCACGCCCTTGAGCAACTCCCGGCGCATGCCCATCCTATGGACGTGCTGCGCACCGGCGTCTCGGTACTGGGCTGCGTGCACCCTGAAGCTGGCGATCACAACGAAGCCGGCGCGCGCCATATCGCCGATTCCCTGCTGGCCGCGCTACCCTCGATGCTTCTTTACTGGCACCACTTCGCGCGCAACGGCAAGCGCATCTCGGTCGACGCCGATAGCGACTCGCTGGCCGCGCATTTTCTCCATCTGCTGCACGGCCGCGCCGCCAGTCCCGAGTGGATCCATGCCCTGCAGGTTTCGCTCATTCTCTACGCCGAACACGAGTTCAATGCTTCCACTTTCACCGCGCGCGTGATTGCTGGAACCGGTTCGGATGTGTATTCATGCATCACGGGCGCGATCGGGGCCCTGAAGGGTCCCAAGCATGGCGGCGCCAACGAGGTGGCGCTCGAGATTCAGCAGCGTTACAAGTCAGCCGGCGAAGCCGACATCGACATCCGCCGCCGCGTTGAAAATCGCGAAGTCATCATCGGCTTCGGCCATCCCGTGTACACCATCAGCGATCCGCGCAGTAACGTCATCAAGGAGCAGGCGCGCAAGCTGGCGGTCGACGGCGAAGGCCGCGGCCTCTTTTCGGTCGCCGAACAGATCGAGAACACCATGCACGAAACCAAGCGCATGTTTCCCAACCTCGATTGGTACTCGGCCGTCGCCTATCACTTGATGGGCATTCCTGTCGATCTGTTCACGCCCATCTTTGTCATGGCGCGGACCGCCGGCTGGTGCGCGCACGTCATTGAGCAGCGCCAGGACGGCAAGATCATCCGCCCCTCGGCCATCTATACTGGCCCGGAGAACCTCGAGTTCGTGCCGATCGACCAACGGGTCTAACATCCTTGATTTGCGGCACGTTGAATTGTCGATCTGTCACCCTGAGCGGAGCGCGTCGAGAACACTCGATTTCGGTACCGGCAAAAGGATTGACTAGTCATCCTGAGCGACGAGCGCAGTGAGGAGTCGAAGGACCTGCATTTGTTTCTTCCACTGACCTGCTGACGAGCGGAAGGGCGTTAACTCGCTGTTTTGTTCCAAGGAGAGTACTTGTCTTCGCACCTCAGCAACCAACGCCCCGCGCCCGACAAGGTCCTCGTCGACATCGCCGACTACGCGTTGAGTTACAAAATCACAAGCGACCTCGCCTGGTCGACCGCGCGTTTCTGCCTGATCGACACCCTGGGCTGCGGCCTTGAGGCCCTCGAATATCCCGCCTGCACCAGGCTGCTCGGCCCCATCGTGCCCGGCGCCATGGTTCCCAACGGCGCGCGCGTTCCCGGCACCAGTTTTCAGCTCGACCCCGTGCAGGCCGCATTCAACATTGGCGCCATGATCCGTTGGCTCGACTTCAACGACACCTGGCTGGCCGCCGAATGGGGCCATCCCAGCGACAATCTCGGCGCCATCCTGGCCACAGCCGACTGGCTCTCGCGAACCGCCCTTGCCAGCAGCAAGCCGCCGCTCGCAATGCGCGATGTTCTGTCTGCCATGATCAAGGCCCACGAGATCCAGGGCTGCATTGCGCTCGAAAATTCGTTCAACCAGGTCGGCCTCGATCACGTGGTGCTGGTCAAGGTCGCATCCACGGCCGTCGTCTGCCTGTTGCTCGGCCTCACGCGCGAGCAGACCATCAACGCCATCTCCAATGCCTGGATCGACGGCCAAAGCCTGCGCACGTACCGTCATGCGCCCAACGCCGGCTCGCGCAAGAGCTGGGCCGCAGGCGACGCTGCCAGCCGCGCCGTACGCCTGGCGCTCATGGCCCGCGCCGGCGAAATGGGCTACCCCGGGGCGCTCACCGCCACAACCTGGGGCTTCTATGACGTTTCCTTCCGCGGCCAGGAGTTCAAATTTCAGCGCCCCTATGGCTCCTACGTGATGGAGAACGTGCT
>JASHQH010000303.1 GCA_030037635.1 Acidobacteriaceae bacterium | reverse complement strand
GGCGGCTGTAGTTCAGAGGCAGAACGCCTGACTGTGGCTCAGGATGTCGTGGGTTCGATCCCCACCAGCCGCCCCAATGCGTCCCCGTAATTTCATGTCAAACAGCAGCTTCGCTCTTTCGCCTGACGGTTCGGCTGGCGCCGCGTCCGCGTCCTCCTCCGATCATCCGGCCGCGCCAATCCCCGCCTGGCTCACCTCCTTCCAGCCGCATCCCTGGCTCACCAACGGCCACGCCCAAACCCTCGTCGGCAACTTCTACCCCCGCCCTGCGTATCGCTTGCCCGCCATCGAAGAAACCGTCGAAGTCGATCCCGCCGACTCCAGCAGCGTTCTCTGCCACTGCCACTGGCAGCCTGAGGCTGTGCGCGCCGCCCGCCTCACCGCCGTTCTCGTGCACGGTCTCGCCGGCTCATCCGATTCCCGCTACATTCGCGGCATCGCCTCGCTCGCTTTCGCTGCCGGCATGAACGTGGTGCGCATGAACATGCGCAACTGCGGCGGCAGCATCGCTCTCACACCCACCCTCTACCACTCCGGCCGCTCCGCCGACGTCGGCGCCGTCGTTCGTCACTTCACCGCGCGTTTCGGCCTCCAGCGCGTCGCGCTCGTCGGCTATTCCATGGGCGGCAATCTCGTGCTCAAGCTCGCCGGCGAGTGGGGCGCCCTCCACGCCGGCCCGCTCGTCGCCGTCGCCACCGTCTGCCCGGCCATCGATCTCGCTCCCGGCGCCGACGCTCTCCACGAGCCCGCCAATCGCATCTACGAGTGGAATTTTCTCCACAAGCTCATGCGCCTCTACCGCCGCAAAGCGGCCCTCTATCCTCATCTCTACCCGCTCCGCGGCCTCGGTCCCATTCGCTCCATCCGCGACTTCGACCAGAAAATTGTCGCGCCCTGCTGCGGCTTCCGCGATGCCGACGACTACTACTATCGCGCCGCCAGCGCCCGTGTCATCGATCGCATCGCCGTGCCCACGCTCGTTCTCCACGCACAGGACGATCCCTTCATCCGCCTGTTTCCTCAAACGCGCGCCGCCATCCTCGCCAATCCCCACATCACCTTCGTCGAAACCCGCCACGGCGGCCATTGCGCCTTCCTCTCCCGCCGTTCTCCCTCCGGCATCCACTGGGCCGAGTCCGCCGTCATCCGCTTTCTTCAGGCTGCTCTCGCTCACACACCTCCCGTCCCCGCCGAAGGCTACGAACTCTAGCCCGTACCTAAGCTCCTTCTTCGCAGCTACAATGATTCCTGTGGGCGAGTAGCTCAACTGGATAGAGCACCGGCCTTCTAAGCCGGGGGTTGCGCGTTCAAGTCGCGCCTCGCCTACCACTGAAAATACACATCTTGAAAGCAACGTGGTCAGCATAAAAGATCACCCAGACCATGTATGTGGCCGGCAACTGCACACCTCCGCCATCGTCAGCATTGAAGCGCAGGATCATCCGCTCACGCTTACCATCCGGCCGGATAACTCGCTCGATCCGGGCAGCGGAGCGCCCTATCAGGTGCATGGGCGTCTTCTCATCGGCGACGCAGTGAGTGGAAACTACAACTTCATCCCCGACGAGCAGACCTGCGCGCTCGCAAGGCTTGCGCCCAGCGCGTCCATCCCTGCCAACGGCGGATAGGCTGAAAATGTGGGAGTGCCGGCGGGGCGCTGATTCGGCTCCTCGATAAATTAGCGCACGTCTCTACGCCGGCGGCGCTCCGCTCGCAGGGAACAGCCGATTTTTCTTGTTGGCGGTCGTGTCAGCAGGCGCCAACGCGCTCTACCAGAAGTAAGTCGCCTCGATCTTCGGAGAGCCCGGTTCGCCGTCGATAATCTGCGTGCTCAGGACGACTTCGAGGTTCTTCTTGTCCCCCGCTTGATGCGCGAGCCGCATGAGCTGCGTCAGATCGGCATTGTCGGTCAGGAACTCGCCCGCCACGCGCGTGCCCCCGCGTCCGATTCCGGCCACCACGACCGCGACCTTGCCGGTGGTGCTATCGGTGAAGCGCGCCAGAATGGCGTAATCGCGGTAGACGTTGGTGGTCATCTGCACGCCGCGGTCGACGTTCCAGTTGGAGCGGCTGGGCGAGGCGCTATCGGCAATCCAAAGATGCGTGATGCCGGCGTCGTTGGCGAAGTGATAGCGAAGAGAGTTGGTAAGGCGCAGCGTCCACGCGTTGTCATAGGCTCCTACGAACACCGTAGGTCCGCGGCGAAGATCATCGAGGGTGGCGGCGCCTTCGCCCTTAAGCGAATATGGTTTTCCACTGGACTGAAGGATGCCGGCGATCTTCACGGTCGCGCTCAGATCGTCGATCACGACGGCCGTGAGGGTATCATTCAGGACCACCTGGCGCTCCGGCTGCGAAGCGTCGCGCAATGCGATCACCGAGTATTCGTTCTGGTCGGCAATGCAAAGCAGGACGGGATCGTTGCTGGCGATCAGGGGCTGCCAGAACTCATCGAATCCCGAACGATGGGTTCGTTGCCATAGCCACACCGAGCCGAGAACCACAATGCCCGCGGCAGCGGCGGCAAGCACCAGCGTCTGCGCCCAATGAAGCCGGGCCCTCTCCGGCGGTGCGATGTGATCCGCTGGCGGTGCCGCAACGGCATCCACCTCCGGCAAGCCGAAATCGTCGCCAATCCTCGGGCGATAAAACTGGGGAACATACGACCCCGAGGGTAGAGCAATGCGCAATTCCTCTTCGTGCGCGGGATTCTGGTAATACTGCGCCATCCGTTTGCGGATTTCGGCGGCCGTGACCCGAACGATGGGGTCGGAGGCGGTATCGTATTCGGGGTCCCGCCCGAAAATCTCAATGCCAATGGTCCGTTCCTTGATGTTTTCCGAGTCTCCGGCCAGGGTATGTTCCACCACGAAACGCAGAAAGTTAGGCAGCCGCTTGCTGTGGCTGAAGTAAGGACTGGCTACCAAACGCTCGAGTTGTTCGCCAATGGCGTTCTTGGCGGCCTTGCTCACGATCTCATGATTCTGGCCTGCCGCAGCCGTGAACATATCCATCTCCGGTCGCTGCGATTATACCCCCAGGGTAACTTCTCGTCGTTGGCTCCATCTGGATGCAGTCTGCAACTGCTTGAGATCACGCGACATAGAGAAATTTACCTGATAAGGATTTTCCTCTTATCCGTAAGGAACGGTCCACCCATACCGTAAGGACCTTATCAGTTTCTCCATCGAATTGCCTAGAATGGTCTCCGCTTTTTGGTTACCCGTGGCGATGGACTCCAACTGCGCCTCGTCAGCCAGTGAAATTTTGTCCGCGCAAGGGGGAGAAAGCAATAGGAGGCGTCACATTGAAGACGAATGAGAAGTGCATAAACTCTCTCTGGTTTTGGGGTGGACTCGCGATTCTGCTTGCCCTGCTGGCGAGCGTCACTCCGTGGTGCAACGCCCAAATAGCAACAACCACCGCATCGCTTTCCGGGACGGTGACGGATCCTTCTGGAGCAGTTGTGCCCGCAGCCACGGTAACGCTGACCAGCACCGAAAACGGCGTGACCCGGGAGTTCAGAACCGATCCAGGAGGCCACTTTACGTTCAGCCAGCTTCCGCCGGCGGCGTACATCCTGACGGTAAAGATGCAGGGCTTTCAAACCTATAAGCAGACGGGAATCGTCCTGAATGCCGCGCAAACCGCCACGCAAAATGTGTTGTTGACGGTTGGTGCAGAGACGCAAACGGTGACCGTGACTGCAAACGCATCATTGCTCAACTCTGAAAACTCCAATGTGGCCGCAACCCTCGACTCCCGCCAAGTTGAAGACTTGCCGCTGGAATCACGAAACGTGTTCAGCCTGGTTCTGCTCAATTCCTCGGTGGGCAACTCATCGGAAAACGAGATGCTGCTGGGTGGCGGCACCAACACCACCGACGACGCGGACCAGGACTTTTCGTTTTTTAATTTCGCGGGCGGCTTCTTTGGAACAAGCGCCTTCCTGGTCGATGGCGCATGGGATACAGATAACGAGTGGGGCGGCGTCATCTATGTTCCTTCAGTAGACCTGGTGGATGAATTCAAGGTGCAAAATAACTCCTTTACCGCGCAATACGGATGGAGCACCGGCAACGTCATCAGCATGACCACCAAGTCCGGAACCAATACCTTCCATGGAGACGCGTGGGATTTCTACCAGAACCAGGACCTCAACGCCAGGCCTTTCTTTTCCACCTCACCCAATGGCAGTCTGTTCCGCGAGGAAGCCGGCGTTGCCGCTGGCGGTCCGCTTTACCTGCCGGGCATCTACAGGCAGCGGGAGAAGACCTTCCTCTACGGCGCCTTCGATTACCTGACGATTTCCACGCCGACGGTGGATACTTACTCGGTACCCACCAGCGGCTTCCTGGGCGGCGACTTTTCGGCGATCCTGGGCAGCTCGCCGGTCGGGACAGACGACTTGGGGCGGCCGATCTACCAGGGACAAATTTATGACCCACACAGCGGCCACGAAATTTACGCGGGCGAGCCAGACACCCAAAGCCCCAGCAACCCGTATGGAACCGGGCTCACTGCCGTTAATACCAACGGCGACTGCGCGGTAAGCTGCTATATTCGCAACCCTGTTTCAGGCAATCTTCTCAGCAATATTTCCGGCTACACGCCCGATACGGTCGGCTCCAAGCTGCTGAGTTACTACCCTGCGGCAAAGACTTCGGCGCTGGCCAACAACCTGGTCATTTCCGGGAGCGCTCCGGCGCAGTGGAAAGACTACAGTTTGCGCGTCGACCACAACTTCAGCACGAACTCGCGGGGGTATTTCCGCTACGCTTACAAGAACGAGTACAAGACCGGCGCCGCAGCCGACTGGGGCAGCGATCCTGCCGGTCCAGGCAATTTGCGGCCCAATAACCGCTGGGGCATGTGGGCTGGATACTCGCATATCTTCAGCCCGACCTTAACAATGAACCTTACGTCCGGTGTCGATATATGGCACGAGACATCCAACAACCAGTCCAACGGGTTCAATCCCACCACGCTCGGGCTTCCCGCTTATCTCGAGCAAAACACCCCAATCTTCCCCATGGTAGACGTGGGGGGCGAGTCTCCGCTGGGTCCGGGATCCAACGACCAGCAGGGTGTCACCAACCACGGTCCCGTGGGAAGTGTTTCTGTGGACTTTATCAAGTTGCACGGCAGGCACACTCTGAACTTTGGATGGATGGGCGTAGAGCAGGTGTTCTCGCAGAAGGATCTATATCAGGACGAGCTCTATTTCACGGGTCAATTCACCGCTGGTCCGAATCCACTGGTCGGCTCGGGATTCGCCAGCGGCAATGGCGTTGCCGAGGCGCTGCTTGGCGTCATCGACTCCGGCACCACTGCCGGCTACGACCAACAACCGCTGCTGTCAAACCATCTTCTCGGAGAGTACTTCCAGGACGACTGGCGCGCGACGCGCAATCTGACTTTGAACCTGGGACTGCGCTATGAGGTGCAGACTCCGTACACCTACCGCGGCAACCAGGCCTCGATCTTTAACCCGAACACGCTGAATCCCCTCAGCTATGTGGTGGGCAAGCCCCTTCTGGGAGCCCTGCAGTTCCTCGGACCGGGGAACCGCGATTCCTGGAACACCAACTGGGACAACTGGGCGCCCCGTGTGGGCTTCTCTTACCAGCCCATTTCCAAAGCTGTGCTGCACGGCGGATACGGAATCTTTTATCCGCAGCCTGTAACCAACTCCACACCCGGCGATCTGAATGGCTTCTCGGCGTCCACCTACGCCGATGTCAGCCTGAATGGCGGTGTCAACCCGAATCCGAGCATCAGCACCTCCAGTCCTTGGGGCGGCACATACGCAGAGATTACCGGCAACGCCAACGGCGAATACCAGCAGGTCGGCAACGCCCTGGGCAGCGTCTTCAGGAGCCGTCCCTCGCCCTATGTTGAGCAATGGCTGCTGGGCGTGCAGTATGGCTTTACGCCCAACGACGTGCTTGACGTGAACTACATCGGGAATCGTGGCGTGCGCCTGGTTGGAAGCCTTAACTACAATCAACTCAATCCGGCTTACCTGTCTCTAGGGTCGGCGTACCTCAGTTCACCCGCGTCCAGCAATCCGTTTGAGGCGCCGTTGCAAGCCCTTGAAGCAGCCTCGGGAGGAGAAATCGCCTCCAGTTCGTGTAACCTCGATAATGCCAGCGCAACCAACGCCCAACTGCTCTCGCCCTATCCGCAGTACTGCAACGGCGGCGTGAGCCAGACCAATGCCCCTGTGGGTCAGTCGCTCTATAACGCCTTGCAGGTGACATACAACCATCGCGTCGCCAAGGGGCTGGACGCGCTGGTCTCCTACACCTACTCCAAATTCCTCGATGACGTTGAGGGCAACCAGGCCTGGTCTTACAACGGGCCCACCAACTACGGTGTCACTCCGGCCAACAACTACGACCTTGCCGCCGACAAGAGCGTCGACGCGGACGACATTCCGCAGGCGCTGGTGGTCAGCTACGCCTATCAACTGCCTATCGGCCGCGGCAGGGCGGTCGGTTCGAACCTGAGCCGGCCTGTGGATGCGGTCGTCGGCGGTTGGCAGCTCTCAGGGACCGCCACCTTCAAAGCTGGTGTCCCGCTGGGTATCTTCGGCGCCGACCAACCCACTTATGGCGGAAATCCGCGGCCGGACATCATTGGAAACGTTCATGCTTCCCATCCGAACTACCATGAGTGGTTCAACACCGGCGCCTTCGCCTTTGCGCCCTATGGCAGCTTTGGCGATGCACCGCGCTACATTGCCGACCTCCGCGGCCCGCACTTCCAGCAGTGGGACACCATCATGGAGAAGAATTTCCCCATCAGAGAGCAGATGAGGTTCCAGTTCCGCTTCGAAACCTACAACACCTTCAACCATCCCAACTTCTATACGCCGGAAGCCGGCGCCACCGACTGGTCCGGTTGCAATCCCAACGGCGGCACGGGCTGCACAAGCAGCTTCGGAACAATTACGGATGCCTTCACGCCCAGAAACATCCAATGGTCCGGGAAATTCTACTGGTAAACCATTCGTGAAGAACTGCACCCAACTCCTGCTCGTTCTGCTGGCCGGATCCATTCTCGGATCCGGCCAGCAGGCGCCCCCCTCACAACTTGATTCCCTGCTTGCCCAGGCTCAACAGGCTCAGGCTGCCGGAGATTACGCGACTGCGGCGAACGACTACAAGCAGGCAGTGAGGATTGAAACCGGCATGCCGCAGCTCTGGGCCAATCTCGGACTGATGCAAAACGAATCCGGAGACATTGCCGGAGCCATTCAAAGTTTTCAGCAAGCCCATCGTCTTGATCCATCGTTGTACGTTCCCAACCTCTTCCTGGGAATCGATTATTCGCACCTGGGCAGGGCGAAAGAGGCGGTTCCCTACCTGCTGGCCTCGGAAAAACTGAACCAAAGCGATCCGCAAGCGCCGCTGGCCTTGGGCCGCACTTATGTTGCCGAGCGCCAGTTCGTGTCGGCTGCTCACCAGCTCGAGCGCGCAACTTCTCTCGATCCCAAGCTCGCTTCCGCCTGGTTCACTTTGGGCATCGCTCGCCTCGACGAGGTGGAAGAAGAGGCGCGCACCATGTCGCAAGCGGGTAAGGAGTCGCCATTCTCCGAAGCGCTCTATGCCGATTCGCTGGCCAAGCAGGGGCGATTCAGCGAAGCCGCAAGCCTTTACAAAACCTTGCTCGATGCCAGCGATCAACCTCCTTGCCTGAGATCGGAAATGGGTTTTGCCCTTCTCAGGGCGCACGATCAGCAGGGTGCGAGCGCGGCATTTGCTTCAGAGCGTGCGGCGCATCCGGAATGCGGCCTGGCGATTCTGGGCCAAGCGCGCACTGCCATGGATGGCGGGGACACGGCACAGGCCGCCAAGCTGCTGGTGGAGTTGTGGTCCCGCGATCATGGATTCGTCGCGTCCAACGCGGTTGTACTGCTCGAGGGCTTGTCGGCCCAGAAAGCATCGGCCGCGGCCGGCGCCTTGCTGAGCGGCGCGCACGGGGAATTGCCGGCCGATTTGCGCAGCGCCCTGATGGCCGCATTCAACCTTTCAGACCTGGAGGGACCGATTCCTGCCGGGGCGCAGGACACATCGGCGAATTTGTCTGCCGCGGCCTCTGCCGGCACGCGCCGCACGCCGGAGCAAGACTACGCCGCGGGACAATTCGAGCAGTGCGCACACCGGCTCGAGGCGAGCCCTTCCCCGTTAAGCGCGCCACACTTGCGCTTGCTGGCGGCTTGCGCGTTTTTCACCGGCGACAATCAGCGAGCGGCCACCGCGGCACAAGCTCTGCTAACCCAATCGCCCCATTCGCTTGAGGCGCTCTATTGGTCGATCCAGGCCAGCGAGCGGCTCGCGTTCGACTCCCTGTCGCGTTTTCAGGATTTGGAGCCGGACTCGCCGCGAAGCCACGTTCTTCTCGGCGACATCTATCACCAACTGGATCGCCAGGATGATGCGCAGGCCGAGTATGCGAAGGCGCTTGCACTGGCTCCCGGCGATCCGGCCGCCATGCTGGGCCTGGCTACCGTCTATCTGAGCAATAACAACTCCGCGGGCGCCATCGAGATTGCGCAAGCGGCGCTGCTGCGCAGCCCCGGCGATGCGGAGCTGAACCTGATCATGGCCGAAGCCCTGGTGGGCCAGCATCAGTATGCCGAGGCCGAGCCTTATCTCTCCAAGAGCCTCCCCGCCAAGCCGCAGACGCTTCCCCGCGTTCACGCACTGATGGGCAAGGTGTACGCAGAGACCGGCCGAACGCAACAGGCCATCGAACAACTCAAAATGGGAGCTTCAAGCGATGAAGACGGCTCGATTCATTACTTGCTTGCCCGGCTCTACCGCCAGACCGGCGACATCAAAGACGCAACCGAAGCAATCAATCGCATGAAGGCGATCAAACAGCAGCGCGAGGATCGAGGCTACAAGCAGGTTCAGGATCCCGACCTGTCCCCCCTCGAGTCATCTGCCAACCGGCCTGGCGCGCCCTGACGTAGCACAGCTCATTCTTTCTTCCTCATGGACTTAGCCGCAAGAGATGCTTTGTTTCCAGGAGTCATTCATGCGCTTCGACCGCACTTTTAGAGTAGTTTTCCGAACGCTGGCTCGAGCTTTCAGGGTCGTGCAATGCGGCGTTTTCTGTGCCGCACTGGCCATGTTCCTGTTCGCCTCTGCGATGGTGCGGGCGCAGTCAGGCTCTGCGCCGGCGGCTCCGGAATCGGCCGCAACCGCGCTTGCCAACGGGGTAGAAGTGCGCTCCGGCGCCTTGCACGAGCAAGTTACGGCGTTGCGCGACGACGTTCTCCGTATCCGCGCCTGGCGTGGAGACACGCCGCCTGAGGATGCGTCGTGGGCCGTGCCTGCGGCCGTGCGCCACTCGAGCGTGCCCGTGATCGCCGGCAGCGCGCACGATCATTTCGGATTCCGGACGCGCGCCCTCGCGGTTGCCATCGACGCGCAGACCCTCGAGATCACTATCCGCGATCCGGCTGGAGAAATTTTGCAGCAGGATGCACTGCCCTTGCGATTCGAGGGCGACGCGTTTCGCATCTCGAAAGCCATGCCGCTTGACGAGCACTATTTCGGCCTCGGCGACAAGACGGGACCACTCGACCGGCGCAACGAGTCTTTCACGCTGTGGAATACGGATGCGTATCGCTTTCAGGAGTCCACCGATCCGATTTACAAGAGCATTCCGTACTTCATGACGTATCGCGCGGGGCTGGCCATGGGCGTGCTCCTCGATAACACCTGGCGAAGCAATTTCGATTTCGGAAAGGAGTCGCCCGGGGTTTATTCCTTCGGCGCCGTCGCGGGGCCCGTGGATTATTACGTCTTCTATGGACCGGCTCCCAAACAGGTGGTGGAAACCTACGCGTGGCTCACGGGAACGCCGCCGCTTCCGCCCTTGTGGGCCCTCGGCTTCCAGCAGTCCCGTTACAGCTACACAACGCAGGCGCGCGTGCTTGAGATTGCCGATCGCCTCCGCGCCGACCGTATTCCCGCCGACGCGATTTATCTCGATATCGACTATCAATTTAAAAACCGCCCCTTCACCGTCGATCGTGCGGCCTTCCCCGATCTGCCCGGCATGATCGCGCAACTCAAGGCGAAACACTTCCACGTAGTGATGATTACCGATTTGCACATCGCCGATTGTCCGGGACCGGATTACGCTCCCTATGACTCGGGCATGGCCGGGGATCACTTCGTCAAGAATCCCGATGGCTCGGTTTATACCGGCGTGGTCTGGCCGGGGCGCAGCGTCTTTCCCGATTTCACCCGCCAGCAAACACGCGCGTGGTGGGGCACGCTCTATCGCGAGTTTCATCACGACGGCGCCGACGGTTTCTGGAATGACATGAATGAGCCGTCGATCTTCAATTCGCCCACGTTCACCATGCCTTTGAATGTGGTCCACCGCATCGACGAGCCGGGCTTTGCGCCGCGCACGGCAAGCCATGCCGAGATTCACAACGTATACGGAATGGAAAACTCGCGCGCCACCTTCGACGGCCTTCGCGCGCTCGATCCCGGCACCCGCCCCTTTGTGCTCACGCGCGCCACGTATGCTGGCGGGCAGCGCTACGCGGTCACTTGGACCGGAGACAACAGCAGCAGCTGGAACCATCTGCGCATGACCACCCCCATGCTCGAAAACCTCGGACTCAGCGGTTTCGCGTTCAGCGGCGCTGACGTGAGCGGCTTCGCCGGAACTCCTACCCCGGAGCTCCTCACCAAGTGGATTGAAATTGGCGCCTTTCAGCCCATCGACCGGGATCATAGCGAAAAAGGCGCCGGCAACAAGGAGCCCTGGGTGGGCGGCGCCGCGCAGGAGGCCATTCGGCGGCATTTCATCGAGACTCGTTACGAATTGATGCCCTATCTCTACACCCTGGCCGAAGAGGCTTCGCGCACCGGCCTGCCGCTTGTCAGGCCGCTGTTCCTGGAGTTCCCCGATGCCACAGCCGATCGGCATCCCATGGACCTCGATACCCCGGCTGCGGGCGAGTTTCTCCTCGGACCCGATTTGCTCATCGCGCCTCCGCCCTTCCCCGAGGAAATAGACGCTTACCAGGCCGAACTTCCCAGCTCCGGCTGGTACGACTTCTGGACTGGCGAGAAAATCTGCGCGCACGCTTTGCCGCAGCCGGCCACTGTCACGGTCGACCCCGACCCGCCAAAAGATGTGAAACAGCCGTTGGCTGTTCCACTCACTCCTCAGCTTGACCGCCTTCCCGTATTCGTGCGCGCCGGCGCCATCCTGCCCATGGCGCCCCTCGTCCAGAGTACCGATGAAACACCGCAGGGCCCGCTCACGCTGCGCATTTATGCGGGCGATCACTGCGCGGGAAGCCTCTACCTCGACGATGGCAAAAGCTACGCCTATCAGCAGGGGGCTTATTTAAGGATGAATTTCAGTTGCCAGGTTAATCAGAAGGGATTGGAACTGAATATCAGCGCGCATCAAGGCTCATACCCCGCTTGGTGGAAGGAGATACGCGCCGAGGTCTACGGCTGGACGCCGGTCGAAGGCGAGCTTCTCGTGAACGCAAAGAAAGTTGCCGCCGGCATCAGCCAGCGTCCCAAAGGCGCGGTCGTCTTCCGCATCGCAGATGACGGCAAAGGAGCGAAGGTCGAGATTCGGTAGAGCGCGGTGCCGGAGAATTATCCCCGATCAAGCTCCGACGGAATGTACAGCTCCGGGCCATCCAGAAACGCCGTCGTCTTTCCGTCCACCGGCATGTCCATGCACTTCACAAACGCCGTCTGGAATTTGGCCATCTCCTCCGCCGTGCCCACCGTCACTCGCACATACGTCGGCATCGCCGCCCACGTCCGCCCCACCGCCACTTTCTCTTTCAGCATATTCATCATGAATTCACGCCCCGGCCGCTTCACATCCACCATGAAAAAGTTGGCCTGGCTGCCCGCAACGTACTTGTACCCGTTCTTTTCCATGAACTCCAGCGTCGCCTCGCGATTGTCGGTGTTGATCTTGCGCCGCATGGGAACCAGGTTGGGATCGCGCAGGCTCGCCCCCGCCATCGCTGCGGCCAGCAGAGAAACCGAGGCCACGCTGCGCAGGTTGATCTCCGGCGAAATCGACTGGAACTTCTCCAGCAGATCGGGCCGTCCGAACGCAAGCCCCGCACGGATGCCGGCCATTCCGTAGATCTTCGAAAAGGTGCGCAGCACAACGATGTCCTGGTCCGCCCCCACTTGGTCGATCACCGACTCCGCCGTCGAAAAGTGGTGGTACGCCTCGTCCACAATCACCACCGATCCCGTCGGCTTGTTCTTCAGCAGCCAAAGAATGTCTTCCTTCGGCGTCATGGTCCCCGTCGGGTTGTTGGGATTCACAATGTAGAATGCGCCCGCCCTCGGATCGGCGGCTGCCATCGCCCGCACGTCGTGCGCGAAACCCGCCGTCAGCGGCACCATCTTCAGCGGCGCCCTGCACGCTTGCGCTGCGCGCGGTCCCTGCTCGTAGCTCGGGTCCCCGCACACCAGCCCCCGATCCGGGCCGATGTTCGACATCAATGCCATGTCCAGCGGCCCGGTCGATCCCGGATACAGTTCCACGTAGCCCCGCTTCAGCCCGAACTGCTCTGAAACGGTTTCCACCGTCTTCCGCGCGATCCCCGTTCGGTCATAGCGTCCGCCCAGTGGGCCCGCTTCCACCATCGCATCCAGCGCCACCTTCGCCGGCCCCAGCGGGTTTTCGTTCCCGCTGATAATCACCGTGTCCGGCGGCAACTGCCACATATCGCCCATGTCGGCGCCCATGCGTCGGCGCGGCGTCGACGTCGCCGCCGGTGCGGCCGAGTTCGATGCCTGCTGCGCCAGGCCGGGCAGTGCTGCGGCTACGGTCACTCCGGCGCCCATCAGGCGCACAAACTTGCGGCGCGACAGAGAATTCTGCTGCTGTTCCATCACACATTCTCCTCTCGATGTCACACTTCGGTCCGCTGATTTGATGAGAAGGGGAAGCTTTCCTCGCCGCCGGCAACGCGCCACCCGCGGCTTGCCGATGATTATAGCCCGTATCCACAGATTGCTGAAACACTCGATCGTCGCAGACCTTGGAACAGGGGCCCGGCTTTACAGCTTGCGGAAAAACTCAAACGGAGCGGGCCTTGTAACAAGGGCACGGCTTCAGCCGGGCCGAAAAAAGGCCCAAATGAGCAAGGGGTTTCAACCCCTTACGGGCGGCTTTTCCCTTGGCGATGTTATGTATGCAATCACGCTAGTCGCATACCAGCGTCGCATCTGAAAATGCATCCCCCTCGCCGTCGTCCTCCTCCGCTGTCTCCCCCTCCGCCATCCGCGCCACAAAGAACTGCTCCAATTCGCCCAGCACCTCGGCGCCCGTCCGCGCCTGGTAAATGGCCACGCGCAGCTTCGCTCCGCCCGGCACGCCGTGCGTGAACCACGTGGCAAACTGCTTCATCTTTCCCACCGGGTCCCCCATGCGCGCATCGCGAGGTAAATCTTTTGTTGCCTCGGCTTCCTCCAGCAGCATCTCGAAATACGCGCGAATCATCCGGTAGCGATCCTCGCTGGTCGCCCTCTCATAGCTGCCCGTCGCCGTGTACTGCGCAATCTGGCGGAAGATCCACGGATTCGCCGGCGCCGCCCGCCCGATCATCACCCCATCGCAGCCCGTCTCGGCCACCATCGCCGCTGCATCCTCCGGCGTGCGCACGTCTCCGTTGCCCATCACCGGCAGCCGCACCGCCTCCTTCACTGCCGCAATCCAGTTCCACTGCGCCTGGCCGCTGTAACCCTGCTCGCGCGTGCGCGCATGCAGCGCCAGCCCGTTCAAACCCTCCGCCTCGGCCATCCGCACCAGCTCCACGCACACAATCTGGCTCTCGTTCCATCCCATCCTGAACTTCACGGTGAAGGGAATCGTCACCGCCTTGCGGATCGCCCGAAAAATCTCGCCGATCTTCGGCAGGTCGCGTAGCAGCCCTGACCCTCCGTTCGATCCCACCACGCGCTTCGCCGGGCAGCCCAGGTTCAAATCCACCGTGTCAAAGCCCGTCTCCTCCACAATCCGCGCCGCTTCCGCCAGGGTCTCCGCATTTGACCCGAACAGTTGCGCCCCAATCGGATGCTCGTCGTCGTAAAACGTCAGATACCGCCGCCGCTTCGTCTCCCGCATCCGCGCCAGCCCGTCCGCCGACGTGAACTCCGTCATCAGCAGCCCGCACCCCGACTCCACATTGCTGATCGCCGCCTCCACTTCCGTCGTATATTCCTGACCCCTGACCCCCGAAACCTGACCCCTGTTAAACAAACTCGCGTGCCTGATAAACCTCCGGAACACCGTATCCGTGACGCCCGCCATCGGCGCTAGCACCGTCGCCGGCCGCACCACCACTGTCCCAATGCGCACCTCCGCCGGAACCCGCGCCTCCGCCGGCATTGCATGCTCCACCGGATTGTCCCAGTTCTTCTTCACGGTGAAACCCCTGCGCGTCACCCTCGCCCTCGCTTCAATCGAGTATTCCGTTCTGCTCAGTTCTGTAACGCCGGCCTCCTGGCCGGCTGTCGTGCGGGCGTCCTCGCCCGCACCCGCTTCCACTTAGCGGAAATTTGAGTTTCTCCACGAAAAAGCCTCCGCCGCAGCGGAGGCCCACTCCACCTGGGTGCCCCAGGTCCCTCGCATTTGGGGACCGGGGAACCTCGGCCCTACGCCTTCTTCTCCGTCGCCTTCGCGTATTTCCGCCGGAACCGCTCCACGCGTCCCGCCGTATCCACCAGACGCTGCTTACCCGTAAAAAACGGATGGCAAACCGAGCAGATTTCCACGTGAATCTCGCCCTTGTGGGTCGACCTCGTCTCAAAACTGTTTCCGCAGGCGCACATCACCCGCACCGCGGCGTAATTGGGATGAATCTTTTCCTTCGGCATCTCTTCTTAAATCAAACCCTTCTTCTTATTTTTTCGCTATCTATATTGTAGGGGGATTCCCCCGCCCGCGCAATCATGGGGGTATGAGGCCCTGGTTGCCCCATCCTGACGGCGCTTTTGTTTTTGCCGTGAGGGTGGGATCGCACGAACCCCAACCACCTTCTGTCGATCCAGCACGAACCTGGGTGCCCCATCCTAACGGCGTCTTTGTTTTTGCCGTTAGGGTGGGATCGCACGAAGACCCGGGATCGCACAAACCTCGACCGTCTTTTGTCGATTCAGCACCAACCTGGTTGCCCCATCCTAACGGCGCTTTTGTTTTTTTGCCGTTAGGGTGGGATCGCACGAACCCCAACCGTCTTCTGTCGACTCAGCGCGAACCTGGGTGCCCCATCCTAACGGCGTCTTTGTTTTTGCCGTTAGGGTGGGATCGCACGAACCCCAACCACCTTCTGTCGATCCAGCACGAACCTAGTTGCCCCATCCTAACGGCGCTTTTGTTTTTGCCGTTAGGGTGGGATCGCACGAACCCCAACCGTCTTCTGTCGACTCAGCACGAACCTGGGTGCCCCATCCTAACGGCGCTTTTGTTTTTTTGCCGTTAGGGTGGGATCGCACGAACCCGAACCGTCTTCTGTCGACTCAGCACGAACCTGGTTGCCCCATCCTGACGGCGCTTTTGTTTTTGCCGTTAGGGTGGGATCGCACGAACCCGAACCGTCTTCTGTCGACTCAGCACGAACCTGGGTGCCCCATCCTGACGGCGTCTTTGTTTTTGCCGTTAGGGTGGGATCGCACGAACCCCAACCGTCTTCTGTCGATTCAGCACGAACCTAGTTGCCCCATCCTAACGGTGCTTTTGTTTTTGCCGTTAGGGTGGGTTCGCACGAACCCCAACCACCTTCTGTCGATCCAGCACGAACCTAGTTGCCCCATCCTAACGGCGTCTTTGTTTTTGCCGTTAGGGTGGGATCGCACGAACCCCAACCACCTTCTGTCGATCCAGCACGAACCTGGTTGCCCCATCCTAACGGCGCTTTTGTTTTTGCCGTTAGGGTGGGATCGCACGAACCCCCCGACCCCACTAACCCCGCTGCCTCCCAACCCCCTCTTCCCTTGCCGCCAACGCAATCGCCATCGCCATCACCCGGTCGTCGTACGTTCCCGCCTGCCCGCCCGAGCTCCCGTTCGGCAAGCGCACAAAGCTGCGGCACTCCCCCAGCAGCCGCCGGCTCTGGAAGCACTCCGGCGCCTCCACCAGCACCGCGTCCAGCCGCGCAATCATCGCCGG
>JASHQH010000302.1 GCA_030037635.1 Acidobacteriaceae bacterium | reverse complement strand
CTGCGGCCTGCGCAAGGTGGAGCCGCTGTTCAAAGCGCTGGCCGGCTATCGCGTGTGGCTCACCGGCCTGCGGCGCGAGCAGGCCAGGAGCCGGGCCGCGCTCGAGGAATCCGCGCTCTTCACTCTACCCGGCGGCAAGCAGGTGCTCAAGCTGGCGCCGCTGGCGGAGTGGTCGACACGGGACGTTTGGTATGCATGCCGCCAGCTCGAGATTCCACTGTTGCCTCTTTACGAACGCGGCTACACATCCATCGGATGCGAGCCGTGTACCACGCTGCCGCTCGATCCCAACGATCCGCGCTCGGGCCGCTGGGGCGGAAACAAAGTTGAGTGCGGCATCCACATTCAGGCCGCGCCAAGCCGCTAAACGCACTCCTCGAAAAGGCAAGGACTCGCCGATGCAATATGTAATTGGCTTCGTGATCGCGCTCTTTATCGCACTCACCGGCGTCGGAGCAGGCACCATCACCGTGCCCATCCTGGTGCTGTTTCTCGGAGTGCCGGCGCAGATCGCCGTGAGCATCGGCCTCATGTTCTCTTCGGCCGTAAAACTGATTCTTGCGCCCGCGCAAATAGCGCGGCGCAACGTGTCCTGGCGCGCGCTGGGCTTCATGGTGCTGGGCGGCGTGCCCGGTGTGCTGCTCGGCTCGCTCTTTCTGCAGCATCTGGTCACCAAAGGATCGCAGAACCTGCTGAATGCGATTCTCGGAGCGATTCTGCTGGGCACAGCGAGCTGGCAGATCTCCTATTCCTTCCGCCCCATGCGTGAGGACCCCGCATTACGCAATCGCAGTCCGCTGCTCACCTGGCTCATGTTCCCCATCGGCGCTGAGGTGGGCTTCTCCTCAGCGGGGGCCGGAGCACTGGGCAGCGCCGCCCTGCTCAGCCTCACGCCGCTTGCACCCGCTCAAGTAGTCGGCACCGACATCCTCTTCGGATTGATTCTGTCGCTCATCGGCAGTGGCGCTCACTGGTTCGCCCACGCCAGTGATCCTTCCCTCCTGCTGCACCTTGTCCTCGGCGGCGTGCTGGGCGCGGTCGGTGGAACGCTGCTGAGCACGCGCATTCCGCGGCGCCCCTTGCGCCTTGCGCTGTGTATCTGGCTGCTCATCCTCGGCGGCCAGTTCCTCGTCAACAGCATTCATGTGTGGGCCGCCACCCGCTAACTGCAGACCAATCAAAACTGAGCCACTGACAAATATAAGGAGGCGTTTGTGTCGATCGAGCACACTTTCATCCGTTTCATCAAACTGATTCTTGCCGTTGCGATTCTCTTCGCTTTTTCGTTTATCCTGCCGCTGCACGCCCAGGATGACATCACCACGCAAAATGGTTCCAGCGCGCTCGATGGCGGCTGGATTACAGGACCGGCATCGAATCCGCTGAGTTTTCTGAATGGGCCCGCCAACCGCACCTATGGTTCCACGCTGCCTTATGATTTTCCCGATTTTCGCCCGGTATCGGACCTGGACGCGCATCTGCCAAACTGGCTCAATTTCGAGGCCGAAGAGAGATTCCGCTACGAGGGATACGAAAATGCAAACTTCAAAGAGGGAGACGACGATTCCTATCTGCTGAACCGTTTCCGCTTCCAGGCCGATCTGCACTTTGGCTCATGGTTCAAATTTGTCTCTCAGGTACAGGATGCGCGGCCTTTCCTCGAAAACCCGCCCATCGGGCCGCCCAACGAGAATCGCTGGGACCTGAAGCTAGCCTACGTCGAGCTCGGCGATCCTGAAAAACATTGGTTCAGCCTGCGTGTCGGGCGCCAGCTCATCAATTACAACAACACGCTCATCGCTAACTCGGAGTGGCGCAATCAGGGCCGCTCCTACGACGCGGCCGTCGCCAACTTGCAAGCCAGCCGCTATCATCTGGGAATCTTCGCCGCATCCGCTGTTGTCCCTCTGGCTTCAGGAATCAGCCATCACCAGGAAGGCAATAATATCTACGGCCTCTACGGCCGCGTCGACAAACTGTTCCCCAACTCATCGCTCGAGCCGTTCGTCCTCTGGAGAGTGCAGCCGAGTCTGGTCATTGAACCCGCACTCTCAAGCAAGACCGGCAAAGAGGACATGAAGACCTACGGGCTGCGTCTTAAAGGCCGCGCTCACTCCGCTCTCGATTACTCGATTGAGGCCGCGCGCCAGGCGGGCAAAGACGGCACCGAAGGAATTCGCGCCTGGGCCCTCACCGGCGGAACGGCTTACGAGTTTCGCGCCGCACCGGCGAATCCGCGCATCTTTACGCAGTATGACTACGCTTCAGGAAATCCGAGCCCCGGGAACGGCTTGCACAGCACCTTCGATACCATGTATCCCACAGCTCACGATCGCTTTGGAATCGTGGATTTGTTCGGCTGGCAGAACATTAGTGCAGTACGCGGGGGTGGAAACATCATGCCGCACCGCCGCTGGACGGTGACGGGCCAATACCTGGACTTTTGGGTTGCCTCAACGGCCGATGCCGTGTACAACACATCGGGTGGATCGATTGTTCACGGAACGGTGCCTGCGAGCATCGGAAGCCATCTCGGCCAGGAGTTCGACGCGTACTCCTGGTATGAGCTGAACAGCCACCTGAATATCGGCGCCGGTTACGGACGGTTCGATGCGGGAGCCTTTCTCTCGCGGCTGACGACTGGACATGTGTATTCGTATCCTTACTTCGTCATCAACTTTAAGGACCACGGACGATCGGGGAGCGAATAGTTCGCGTCGCAAGCGAACAGCAGGCAGTGGTGAGGTTTTGACGATTTTGGGCCAAGAATCGTCAACTGTCGCGGTAGGGACGCCCATCACGGGGAGCCCCTCGCGCAGATCCGTCGCTTTCTGCTTTCCTGTGGGGCTCGCCCATCCCCTACAACATGCCGGTTTATCCCGGCGCTCTTCCTGTTGCCCGTAATCAGGCATAACACTGCTGGGAAACGGTCTCCAATGGCACCGCGAGATACTCGCGGCGTATGATTCAGGGGTGCTTCCCCACATGACGGCCGTTCTTCTTTATGCCGCCGATTTGCCGCTCATGCAGCGGCTCTTTCCCACAGTGTCTCCCGATCACCAGCTGCAGCAGACACCAATCCTCATTATTGCCGTGCTGATGTTCTGCCTTGGCGCAGCATACCTAGCTCTCTGGCGAGCCGCTCCTGATTTTCCAGTCTTTCGCAGCATGGGCGTCTTTTTCTCAATTGCCGCCGTGGGTGAGCTGTTCAATTACTTCGGAGGGCAGACTCCCTACCTGTCTATAAGAGCAATAGCGACGGGTATTTTCGTTGCGACGGCCGGCGAGGCGATGCAGATTCCGCATCGCCGCTGGACATTGTGGTTCTGGCCGATCTACCTCTTTGTCTCGGTCGCGGTGTGGTTTCCGAACTTGTCTTTCGTGGCCGACTGGCCGTTGCTCGTAACCGAAGTACTGCTCGCTATTTTGATCTTCCAGGGTCTACGGCGCACAAGCACACGTGACAGAATGATTGCCGTCGCATTTTTGTGTTATTGGCTCGTGCGTCTCACGCTTACCGGCTCCTTCCAGCGCTTGACCAACCTGAAGGACCACGCTTCCATCGGCGGTTGGCAATGGCAGTACACAACTAGTGCGCTGACTCTGGCGGGAATTGCGACGCTGGGCATCTTTGTTCGTGACCTCATCCGAGACCGTCGCGAAAAGCAGCGTATGGCCGCTGAACTCGAGGCCGGCCGCGCTGTCCAGCAGATCCTGATTCCTGAAGAGACTCCCACAATCGCGGGATTCAGCATTCAATCGGTCTACAAGCCCTTTGGAGAAGTCGGCGGTGACTTTTTCCAGGTGCTGCCGATCAAGAGCGACGGAGGCGCCGGCGGAGTGCTGGTGATCATCGGTGACGTCAGCGGCAAAGGCATGCCCGCCGCCATGACCGTCTCCCTGCTTGTGGGCACGGTGCGCACACTGGCGCACTACACGCAGAGTCCTGGGGAAATCCTGGCCGCAATGAACCAGCGTATGCTCGCTCGCAGCCACGGTGGCTTCACAACCTGCCTCATCCTCCGCATTGACCCTGGCGCAATCACCGCCGCTAATGCCGGCCACATCCCGCCTTACCTCGAGGGCAAAGAGCTCACCCTCGACAATGGGCTTCCCCTCGGTCTAAGCGCCGAATCAACTTATGCAGAATCCACTTTCGAGCTTGCCCCCAACACCCAGCTGACCCTGCTCACCGACGGCGTCCTCGAAGCCCGCAGCAAGACCGGCGAGCTCTTCGGCTTCGAGCGCGCGGCAGCCATTTCCGCCGAAGCTGCGGAGGAGATTGCGCGCGCCGCAGAGGAGTTCGGCCAGCAGGACGACATTACCGTCCTGACTCTCCACTGCGCGCCTGCCGAGGTGCTGCATGCGTAGGAATGTTCCCGTAATCTTCGTGCTGCTTTTGAGCTCCGCGGCGGCTGTTTTTCTGCCAAAGTTGTGGGCGCAGTCCGGGCCCGCGTTCGAAGTTGCGCTCGGCCAGCCGGCGGCGCCGCTCGACGGCCCGTGGCAGTTCCACACCGGCGATAATCTCGCATGGGCTACACCGGGTTTCGATGACTCGAGCTGGCAAGAACTCCAGGCAGGCGTGCCATGGGACGCGCAGGGCCACTGGGGTTACACCGGCTTCGCCTGGTACAGGCGTCATATCTCCTTTACTCCAGGAACGCCGCGCGATCTCGACCTGTCGCTGTTTCTGCCCACTGTCGACAGCGCCTGCGAAGTCTATTGGAATGGCCGGCTGGTGGGCGGCATTGGCCGCGTGCCACCGCATCCGGTCTGGTACCAGGGCTTGTACCCCGGGGAAGTGATGCTGGTTGGAAAAAGCGTCGCGGGCATTCCGCTCGGCAAGCCGCAGCCGGGCATACTGGCCATCCGCGTCTGGAAGGCGCCGACGATTCTGTTCGCCTCCGCAGAGGAGGGTGGGCTGATGGTCGTACCCGAGATCGGCAGCGCCAGCGCGGTTGCCGCGCTCGAGACCGGAGTCCGGTTTCGCTGGCTGCAGGAAAACCAGTTCGCGCTCGCCGTGATGTTCCTTTCCACCGTCGTGAGCGCCTTTGCGCTGCTCATGGGTTTGCGCAACGGCGGCAACACCTTCCTGTTCTGGCTCTCCCTCGCGCTCGCGTTTCCGTTGGAGGATTTCCTGCTCCGGCAGGTTCCAGGACTGGTGCCGTTCCGCTGGGGATATGGCTTCATCGGAGAGATCATCGGCATTTATGACGTGGCCCTGTGGTTCGTTCTCATCGACCTGCTTGGCTTGAAGGGGAACAAGCGGCTGGTGCGATGGACGATCATCGTGGCCGCTGTAGAATTGGCGACCGATTTCCTCGATGGCGCACTTCAGCTCTTCGACTGGAGCAAAACTTCGCACTCCTTTCTGCCCTGGGATTTTGCTTTTACGATTCTTGCTCCGCCGGCCGAATTCTGGGGCGCGGTGCTGGTTCTCTTCGCACTTCGCCGCCGGCTGGATGCAGCGCGCTGGATGCTGGCCATCTGCACGCTCGCTGCTAATCTTGCCCAAGGCCTGGAAGATCTTGGCGGCATGGGCGCCCGCTGGACGCATTGGACATTGTTCGATTCGATCGAGCGGCCGCTCTTCACCCTGGCCGGCAGCCCGCTGAACGTGAAAGCGATTACCAGCACGCTGCTATTGATCGCCATCTTGTATGCCGCCTGGCGCTACTCCGTGGAGCAGACGCAACGCCAGAACGCGCTGGAGCAGGAATACCGCAACGCACAGGAGCTCCAGCAGCTTCTCGTCCCGGAAAGCCTGCCCGCGCTCCCCGGCTACTCGATGTCCAGCGTCTACAAGCCGGCGATGGAAGTCGGAGGCGACTTTTTCCAGGTCATTGGTTTGCCCACCGGCGAGACGTTGGTTGTCCTTGGTGATGTGAGCGGCAAGGGTCTCAAGGCCGCCATGACCGTCTCGCTCATCGTGGGCACGCTGCGCGCCTTTGCCGAAACGATCAATGATCCCGCTGCCCTTCTCGCCGTGCTCAATCGCCGCCTCCACGAACGCCTGCGCGGCGGTTTCTGCACCTGCATCACCATACGGATCAATCCTGACGGGACATGCCTGATCGCCAATGCGGGCCACCTTCCTCCCTATCGCAATCGGCAGGAGATCCCGCTGCCGCCAGGCCTCCCTCTCGGCATCGTCCCTGACGCCGAATACTCCAGCGTCTCTCTGCAATTCGTCCCCGGCGACACTCTCACCTTGCTATCCGACGGCGTCGTCGAGGCCCGCAACGCACAGGGTGACCTGTTCGGCTTCGATCGCACGCGAGAAATCAGCGGTAAATCTGCGGTAGAGATCGCGCAAGCGGCTCAGCAGTTCGGCCAGCAGGACGACATTACCGTCCTCACTCTTCACTGCGCGCCTGCCGAGGTGCTGCATGCGTAAGCCCCTTCTGCTCGCGCTGCTCGCGACTGTCCTCGCGGCCGTTCTGCGTGCACAGTCCTTCGATGCCTCGCAATGGACCCAGGGCGTGGCCACCATCGACTCTCTCTGGCGCTTCCATCCTGGAGACAATGCGGCCTGGGCATCGCCCTCTTTCGACGATTCTTCCTGGCCGCTTCTTGCCACGGGCCAAAGGTGGGGATCGCAGGGCTATCCCGATCTGAGTGGCTACGCCTGGTACCGCCTGCGTCTTAAGCTCCCAGCCACCACCCAACCTTTAGCCATCGACATCGGCCATATCAACAGCGCTGCCGAGATCTACGCCGATGGCCGGCTTCTCGGAGAGAACGGCATCATGCGCCCCAGACCCGACTGGAGCGAGCAGAACGACGACAATGCCTTTCCTCTCCCGCTTGCCTGCAACGGCCGCTGGGTTGAAATTGCCGTCCGCGTCTGGAAAAGCCCCGTCGCGTCCAGTTACTCCAGCGGCGGTTTCGGGAAGCATCCGGCCGTCGGCTCCCTGCCGCTCCTTCAGGCCTCCAGGCGCATGGCCTTCGCGGAAAGCGCCGCCAGCTTGCTTTCCCCGGCTATTGTCCACTTATTGACTCTTGTCCTCGGATGCTTCAGTCTGGGCCTCTTTCTTCTCAATCGCCGTTCCACCGAATATGCGTGGGGCGCTCTCTGGGCCATTGGCTCGGCAGCGCTTTTCGTCCTCGTCGCCGTCGTCGAGCTTCGCCAAGGCAGCGTCACCTTTGCCGTGGGAGATCAGGAATTGCTTCAGCAACCGTTCTATCTCGCACAGAACCTCTTCCTGTGGGGATTCCTGAGGGCCCGCCGCGGCTGGCTCTTTTTCGGAACCATTGTGCTCAACGCCATCGGCGCGTGCAGTCTCGATCTCGCTCTTCGCGGATATTTTTCCCTGCCTGACGGTCAGTCGATTCTCACCGTCGCCTATACCCTGGTTTTTGTCCTTGTCATCACTCGCGTCCTGCTCTCACTGCGTGCCGGCAGCCGTGACGCACGCCTCCTCCTGCTGCCCATCATTCTCCAGGGGATCGGAGTGTGCGTCGACGGCATTCGGCAAGCCATTTTCTGGGCTGGTCATTCCCAAGCCAGAGACAGCTTTAACCTGTGGTCCAATGGCGTCGTCGCCGTCAGCTGGAACGATCTCTTCGACGCGCTGAACCTCGCTGCCATCGCGATGGCCCTCATCCTGCGCTTCACACACTCTGCACGGGAAGAAAAGCGGCTTGCGACCGAAGTGGCCTCCGCCAGGGCGGTGCAGGAGCAACTGGTGCCCGCTGCTCTTCCGCAGTTCGACTGCTTCCGTATCAGTGCGGTCTACCTGCCGGCAACGGAAGTGGGCGGCGATTTCTATCAGGTTTTTCCGCAGGGTGACCGCTCTGCGCTGATCGTCGTGGGCGACGTCAGCGGTAAGGGCCTCAAAGCGGCCATGACCGGTGCCTTGATTCTCGGCGCTCTTCGTTCTCTCGCCCAGGAAAGCCTGTCGCCATCCCAGATGCTTTCCCGCCTGAACGCTCAGCTCGCCACTTCTTCAGACGGCGGCTTTGTCACCTGCCTTGTCGCTCGGATTGCCGGCGACGGCACAGTCAAACTCGCCAACGCAGGCCATCTGGCACCCTACTGCAATGGCGAAGAAGTCTCCACCCCGTCACGGCTTCCTCTCGGCATCACACGCGACGCCGATTACGTCGAGATCACGCTTAGATTGAATCCAGGCGACACTCTGACCTTTCTTTCCGACGGCATTGTCGAGGCCCGCAACGCACGGGGTGGCCTCTTCGGCTTCGATCGCACGCGAGAAATCAGCGGCAAATCTGCGGAAGAGATCGCGCAGGCGGCTCAGCAGTTCGGACAGGAGGACGACATTACCGTCCTCACTCTCCACTGCGCGCCAGCCGAGGTGCTGCATGCGTAAGCTCGCTCTTTCGCTCGCACTGCTTCTGCCTGTTTTGGCGCCCACGCTCCGCGCCCAACCGCCCGCACCTCCGCAACCGATTGTCACCATTCCCGAGGCAAACTGCGTGGTGCGTTCCGGCGACAATCCGGCATGGGCCGCAGCCGACGTCGATGTTTCCGGCTGGACGCCTCTGTCCCAATTCAACCCTTCCGGCAAAGACACCGTCTTCTGGGTTCGCTGCACGGTCAATCTCGACCTTTCAAGGTTGCCCGACCCCGCCGTCCAGGTATTGATTTACTTTGCCGGACAGGTCTGGGTAAACGGCCAGCAGGTGGGCACCGTCGACTACCGATACGCCTCGGCGTCGCGCGAAACCGCCGCTGGACTGACCTTCGCGCTGCCCACCGCCGTCGCCGGCTCGGTTCACTCGATTGCTATTCGCTGCATGCTGACGCGTGTGGGCTGGCTCCGTCCCTACCGGCCCGCTCTCATCCGTCTCGGTATTCGCGAGTTGCTCATCGACTCCATGATCGTCGAGGCGCACGGTTTCACCGATGGGCTGCTTCCCGCCTATTCGCTGTTTCTGCTCGTTGGCGCGTCGGGACTGTTTCTCCTCGGCCTCTATTTCTATGACCGCTCACAGCTTCCGGCGCTCTGGCTGGCTCTCTATTGCATTCCGCTGGGGTTCTACAGGGTTGCTTCATATCTTATCTCTCTGGTGCCCTCCATTCCGGAGACGATCTTTATGCTCTGGTCGACACTCTCCGCATTCATGGACTGGTTTGCCGTTCTGTTTTTCTTTTCGATCGCACAACGGCGCGTGCCGAAAATTTACTGGATCATTTTCGCGGCCATCTGTTACTTCGTGGCCGGCACTAATCTGCCCCTGATCCTTCCGCCACGATGGTCGCTTCCTGTCTCCCTGTTCACATCTCAGACACTCGATCCAACGCAGATGGTGGAGGGCTTAGTCTTCACCGCCCCACTGGTGGCCTTCTGGCCGCTCAAGCGCCTGAGCGGCCGGCGCAGAACGCTTTTTATCGTCTGCGCGCTTTGGTCCGTGACTGAGTTTCTCTGGGCTTACCAGGGCGATCTGTTCCACTTGCGATGGACCAGCCCGATTCAGAACTTCTTGGCCATGGCGAGCTTGTTCGTCATCGCCGCCCTGGTTGCGATCATCTTCCGCGACCAGCGCCGCATTGCTTCGGAACGCGCCGAACTCGCCGGCGAAATGCAGGCTGCGCGCGAAGTACAACAGCGGCTCGTCCCCGCTGCCCTCCCCCAGTTCGACCGGTTCCGGCTCGATGCCGCATTTGTTCCCGCTGCCGATGTCGGCGGCGACTTCTACCAGGTCTTCGCGCAATCCGATGGCGCCGCTCTCCTCGTCATCGGCGATGTAAGCGGTAAGGGGCTCAAAGCCGCGATGATGGGCACGCTTGTTCTCGGAGCCCTCCGGTCTCTCGTTCAGGAGAATCTGCCGCCGTCACAGGTCCTCACGCGGCTCAACGCCCAACTCGCCGCATCCTCCGACGGCGGCTTCGTCACCTGCCTTGTCGCCCGCATCGCTCCCAGCGGAGCGCTGACGCTCGCCAACGCCGGCCACCTCGCACCTTATCGTAACGGCGAAGAGCTAAGGCTCGATTCCGGCTTGCCGCTGGGCATCTCCGACGATGTGGTTTACGTGGAGACTACGATGCATCTCACTCCCCGCGACACGCTCACCTTGCTCTCCGATGGCGTCGCGGAAGCCCAGTCCATCCAAGGCGAACTCTTCGGTTTCGAACGCACTCTCCAGATCAGCACACGATCCGCCGAGCAAATCGCCACCGCTGCGCAGGCCTTTGGTCAGCGGGACGACATTACCGTGCTCACCCTCACCTACGTTCCCGCCGAGGTAGCGCATGCGTAAGCTCTTGTATTTTCAGTCGAAGAGGTAGAGACCCGATGTCAACCTCAAGCCCGGCGGTGGAGCGGGCGATTTCGCTTTCGTGAGGCCACCTTCGCGCTAGCGGACGTTTCACAGGGAGGGCGTCAAATTTGTACGGTTCTCATTTTTTCTCTTGATAATTCTCCCCGCCTGCTTTTTAATCGGTTTCAAAGCAGATAGATAGTTTCCCGCAGCTGCGTGAGGCGTTCGCAGAGTCCCAAGCCTGCTTGCTCGCAGCCCAATGCTCGCCCACGCCGCACCCCATATCGGCAAGACCCGGTTTTAAGCAATCTCGGGGTATTGAGGTGTGCCTTGCACCGATCGATCCGGCATTGAAATCGGAGTGTGCCGATGTCCCATGGGGTGTGTTTTGCATCGACAGGATGGGTGTGCGCGCTGGCTGCCTTTGGCGTCATCGCCGCGCCGCTTTGCGCCCAGAGCCGGCAGGACCCTGCGAATGCGCAGGATCTTTTGCTGAAGCCGGATGCCGTGCAGGCGCCGGATTCCGTAAAGCGGCCCGCTTCCGCGCCAAAGCCTGCTTCTGCTGAGAAACCGGACTTTGCGCGCTACCTGGCGCGGCCTGACGGCTCCATGCCCATGGTGCTCGATTGGAGCAACCGGCACGTGATCTACACTGCCGGCTACACCGATGAGCAGGCCGAGCGCATGGCCCGGGACCCGCGCGCATACGCGGCATTCGTGGCCCATGGCATGGCCAGCCGGCATCATGATCCAATCGGCCCGGCCAAGCCCTTCGATCCCGGCCGCCCGCTCTCGATCTCCGTCCCCAGCCCGCTTCACCGCGACTGGGCCGTCTCGCTGGGCAGTGGGGAAGTGTACCCCTTAGCTTCGCCTGCCAAATACGTCTTCGACGTCAACGCGGCGCCAAGTTGCACCAACGATTTTGTGGTCTTCCCAGCTGCCGGTTCCCCTTCCCCTGGCGAACCTTTCACGGGGAGCACCCGCGCCAACGTTGTTGGCACATTCGCCGACGATCCGACGAGCGGACAAACGACGTCGATCACCATTACGCCTACGAACTCGAGCAGCGTGACAATGACCCTCACCGCAGGATCTATGAACTCAGGCACGACGTTTGCAATCAGCGGCTCAAATGATACGACCACCGACGCGGCCAATTTGGCCGCTGCCATCAACCGCAACCTGAGCAGCGTCGCGCTCGACGAGATCGCCGCGGTTCCGTCTTCCGGCACGGTAACGGTCTATGCACTCACCGCGGGGACCGGCGAAACGCTCAGCGATGCAAGCGGCTTGAGCAATTTCAGTTGGGGCACGGCCACGAGTGGAACGAACGGAAACCAGGCCAATATCGTCGGGCTCAACAACCTTTACACCGGCTCAAGCGACACGTCTTGCCCCGAGGGATCCCCAAGCTATACTTATCCAACCTTCACGTTCTCCTACGCCGCCGGGAGGGGTCAGGTGTACGCTTCACCCATCATTTCGCTCGATGGCACGAAGATCGCATTTGTCGAAAGCGATAACAGCGATCCCAGCATTGGGACGATCCTGCATGTGCTGACTCTCGGCACAGGCACGGAGTTCGGGACCTGCACAAACAATGGAACGGACGCGCCGACCTGCGCTACAGCGGCGGTCATTCCCGGCAGCACATCCGGTAGTTACGCCACCGATTACATGTTGCCGCTCGAATTGGCCGCCGGCCAGGCGCCGGCAGACGATTTTTATTCCTCGCCATTTATCGACTATTCCAACGATATTCTGTACGTCAGCGACGTACATCAGCTGTACTCCGTGTCGCCCGTCTTTGGCGCCGGGGCGCCGGCGCTCAGGGTCGGCTTTCCCGTCACCATTTCCGAATATGTGCTTTCCTCGCCAGTGGAGGACGCCGGGGGCACGGGAAATATCTTTTTCGGGGATTCTGACGGGAATCTCTACAGCGTGACGAGCGGCGGTACCATTGAGGGTTCTATTGCGGTCGGGTCCGGTACGGCCGCGGGCATCGAAGAGGGACCTATCGTGGACTCGACCAATGGCGTCGGTTACGCCGTAGTCGCATGCAATGGAACAGACTCCGTGCTGTTCCAGTTTTCGACTGGGGCAAATAGCGCCTTCGGCGCGCTCGCTACGACTGACCTTAGCTCGGCTGGGTGTGCGTCGCCTTACCCCCTTTTGCGTGACCCGGCGCCGGATAACAATTACTACACCAAAGGCATCTCGAGCGGCACGCCGGGGGATAACGGAGAGCTGCTCGCCGCCTATGGAAACTCGACCAACAGCGACCTCGTACAATTTCAGTTCACGTCGGGCGTGATGAACACGACGGCTCAATATACCGACACTGATGGCGGCCCCTCAGGCACGAATAGCGGGATCTTCGCTGCCAATCTCGGTTTCACGCCGCTCACGGAGTTTTATGGCGACGACCTGGGTTTCGCCATCACCGCCATTACGCAGAGTGGAAACACAGTGACCGTGTCGAGCGGAGCGTTCTTTTTCGTTCCGAGCCAGGTAGCCGTGATCTCTGGCGTGACGGCGGGCACGGGTGATTGCACGAGTGCCGCGACGAGCGCCATTGACGGAGAACAGACTGTGACGGCTAACAGCGGGGGAACTTTCACGTTCACCAGCCCGGTCAGCACCATGATCGGCGGCGCAAATGGCACCTGCACGCTGACGGGCGCGGTGGCTACCGGCCCCACCCAGGACTATTTGTTCTTTGGGACGAGCCAGCCTGAGGTGTACACGTTCGACCTGCCGCTGACAGGTGCGTCGCAGACGGCGGCGGCAACCAACACTACGAGCGTAAGCGGCGGCGCGAGCGGGATCATTGTGGACAATGACTCCAGCGACGGCCAGGCGTCGAGCATTTACTTCAGCACGCTGGACGAGGCATTGTCGATCTGCTCGGAATTTGAATTAGCTTTCTGCGCGGTCAAGCTGACGCAGGCGGGGCTGAACTAGGCGCCCCGCGGCTTCAGATGCACAACGGAGAACTATGACATGAGCCAATCGCAACAGAAGAATCAACCATCGGCTGCGGAGGCCGCGAAAGCCGCCGCCAAAAGGCCGGACGTAAGAACGGAGGTGCGACGCGGGCGGGTCCGAACCTCAGTTTTCGCTACCACACGGGAGCAGATTCCTCTCAACACCCGGATGCTTATTCAGAAATCGGTCGGTTTTCCGATCGTCGTGCCAACCACGAACTGAAATTCGGACTATAGAATTCCCATACCCGCTAGA
>JASHQH010000301.1 GCA_030037635.1 Acidobacteriaceae bacterium | reverse complement strand
CTAGGTCCAAGAAATTTATCGGGTTCCGAGTGCACATTCTGAATCCGTCCCAGGGAGTGTGGTCGGCTATGCGGAAGTAACCGAAGTTGAGCCAGGCTGATGCGCGAAGAGCAACCCCAAATCGCTCCCTGCGCTGCGCTCCGCTCAGGATGACAGCGCGTTGCAAGAGCCGGCTTCGTGCAGCATTCGGATCGCGGGAGTGTGGTCGCCTAGAAAGAAGAAACACCGGAAGGGCCAGCGCCACCCGATATCCGCAGCGACCAGACAGCTGATTCTCCTCTTGCCGCCGCTTCCCGGCTTGTCAAGCCCCCGCCGGCCGGATGCCCGCCCTCCCTTTCCGGCTAACTAATTGATTTATTACGCACTTGCTCCCCAGCGTTTTGGCTTCCCGCCTTTTGCAGATCATTTCCCGCATCCGGCGCACAATTGTCTCATTGGGATTGCTCCGGACCCTGAAACCGCGAACGCGGCGGACGCGAAGTTGTAAAAACGCTGTCGCAAAAATGGTGCAGTTCCGGCGCGAAAAAAATGCACGCATACCCCACCGGGGTATGCTTTGGAGGATAACACCTTTAGAATCAGTAAACCGGCCGCGAAATGGCCCTTAAATTGCGCTGTTTTGGCCTCGATTTCGACCCCAAACAGGCAATTTTGAGTCGAATTTGACCCCAAATCGGCCTTTTTGGGGCCCATCGCGAGGAACATGCCGCGACCCCTGCGATATCCCTGCCCGGATCTTTTCGGCTGCCTCGCCGCCTGACTTTCCCGCTCCCTCGCGGTCCCTTGCTCCCCGCTGCCTTGCTCCCTCGGTCCCTGTTTTCTGTTCCCTGTTGCCTGTTCCCTGCCTTACCGCACCACTGCGAACGTGAACACCCTGCCCGACGTGGGAGCGGTCTTCGACGAAGGATCCAGCGGCTCGAGGAACCCGAACTCGCCCTCGCCGATATCGGATCCGAGATCGACCTGGTAGGCGGACGGTCCGATCTGCCGGCCCGTGAAGTCCACCACGTCGCGCAGCGAGCCCGTGGTTTCTTTCTGCAATCCTCCCTCGGCGTAGAGGAACTGGCGGTTGCTGCCCACAATGCGGAAGCGGATGAGCTGGTAGTCGTTAATGGTGCGGCCCTCGGGCACGTGAACGATGAAGCTTACCGGAGTCGTCAACACCAGGCGGCTGCGCATGCCGCCCAGAACGCCGTCCACGTCCTGCTTGACCAGCGTCGCGGAGGCGATGTGCTTCACCGCGCCGCCGGCCTCGAAGATGACCACCTCAGAGGGCAGCAGTTGCCACGCTCCGCCGCTGTCTTTGTAGTACGCGCCCACCTGGTCGACACCCGCAGGCAGAGGCGGCGGAGGCGGCGGTGGTGGCGCGGGAGCAGCCGAAGCCGAGCCCGCTCCTCGGCCCACGATGGCGGCAATCACCTTGTCGCTCACGCCCGCCTGCTTCAGCGCGATCAGAGCGTCGGGCGAGGTGTCGTAGCTGCCCGCGTTGGCATTGATGGTGGCGACAATGACGTCGTCAGAGAGTCCCGCCCTCACCATTTTGATGACGGAATTGTTGTTGAGAGCTTGCGCCGCCAGCAGCGGGCCAAGCGCCAACAAGAGGATGCCGAGCAGAGTCTTCCGCATGCAGGTACTCCTTGGTACGAAACAGGGCCGGGGACAGTGCCGCGATGCTTGTATGGTAACGGAAATCGGCAGTGGTGGCGCGGCCCGGACCAACAGGTGTTTCTCGAAAGTAACGGACGCGAAAGGGGCACAGCGTCTAACACCGAGTCAGCACTGTCCCGCTGACTCGCTGATGCGCTTACCCGCTTGGCCCGGTTGTTCCACCCTGAAGTTCGCGCTCGGGGAACTTCCGCTGGGATCGGCGTGCTTCGCCGCTGATTATTTTGGAGCAGGCGCGGAAGCTGGAGCTGGCGAAGCTGCGGGCGTCGATTGAGGAGACGGTGACGCTGCGGGTGCAACAGGTCCTACCGCCTCCAGCTCGGCGTCTAAGTGAACGTTGCCACCTGTCACGTCGAGCTTGCGGCTCCAGTCCGCGTATCCATTCTTCTTCACAGTGATCTGGTGCTCTCCGGGATTTACGGTGACCGTCGACGGAGTGTTGCCGACGAAGCTGCCGTCGACCTCGATGTCAGCTCTGGGAGGGGACGATTCGATAACCAGGCTGGCCTGAGATTGAGGCGCAGGAGCTGGCGCGGCCGGGGCCGCACCGAATTTTGCCATGTCGAGGTGCATGTCGCCCTCGACGAACGCCGTTACCTCAGTGCCCTCCGGGATGGTGATGTCCTTCCCATGCACGAAAAGGAAGAGCGGCGCAGCAGGGAAGAAGACGATGGAGGTCGCGACGATAGCGCCAGTCATCGCGCCCACATGGCCGCCTCCCTTTGCGTCCTGGGTGGCGCGGAGCGCGCATTTTTCCTGATCGCTGAGGCGCGCGTAAGTGATGCTGATGTCGAGCTTGCCGCCGCGCCCCATGCTCTTCCTCGGAGAGGCGTCGGTTACGGTGCCGATGGCCGTGGCACCCTTGGGCAGTACGACCACATCGTCGACCTTCACCTCTTCGACCACCTCGAACGGAACCTCTTGCCCGGTTTTTGCGCTGGCCGAGGACATGGTCTCACTGATACGGAGCTTGATGGGAGTTCCGTCCATGAGAGTGTGTGGCTGCGGAGGACGGGTGGGCGTTACTGCGGCGGGTTGAGGCCCGCCGGCTGGGTTTGCAGCTACTGGCACCGGAGCCTGCTGTGCTGCGATCCAAGAGCAAGAAGAAAGGATGAGAACTGCAGGAAAGCGCTTGCGCATTGAAGCTTCTCCTTCTGCACTTTCGAAACCAGAGAAAGTGCCCAAGGGGAAGCACTAGCATCTTCAATCCAAACGCGAATTCGCGCAAGAGCCCATTGGTGGGAGGACTCCAGCAGGCGAGTTGCGCCTGCCTCGGGTTCGGAGAATCCCCGCCGCACAAGCGACGCCGCAGCCCCGGCGAAAACGCCTGCCCTGCGAGGACGCAGCTCCCTCGCTCTCTTGGCCTCCGTCTTTTGCATTCTCAGCCCCTTGTTCCGTCGCTCCCGCGGCCCCTCGGCCCCTGTCTTCCACGTTGCTCCGGCTCGACCGCTGTGCTAACCTTGATTTCTGAGCCGTGTACGCGGAAAGTTGGAGTGTGTCCGCGCACATTCGGGCCTCCGGAAGGGTTTCCGGTGGGTTGGCGGCCGGATTCGCGGACGCCGAAGAGCTGGCGTAGCTCAGCTGGTAGAGCATCTGATTTGTAATCAGAGGGTCGGGGGTTCAAATCCCTTCGCCAGCTCCAGAAAAGGAAACCGCACGGGGCTCGCGAAGCGGCAAAAGTTCACCGGCGAATACCGTCTTTTTAAGTTCGCCGGGGTTCAACTCCGCAGTGAATCCACTTCACGTGCAAGCTGCGAAGGTCCGGAGAGTCTCCGGGAGGTCGCGGCGTGCGCGGAAGCGGGGTCGCTTGCGATTGATGGGCAGGGAAGGTGGTCTCCCGCCCTTTCCGCAAAAAGCGCGGAAAGGATGGGGCACGGCGGATGAAGTTTGGGCACAGGTGGCCGAGCGGTTAATGGCAGCAGACTGTAAATCTGCCGCTCCTTGCGAGCTACGGAGGTTCGAATCCTCCCCTGTGCACCAGAAAAGCGGGGACCAAGGGACCGAGGAACCGAGTTGTCAGTGGAAAGCGCCGGCGCAGAGTTGGATCGGAAGTTCTGGATTGCGATGGCGCTGTTTGCGATTTTGGCGGTGCTGGCCTGGTTCACCATCGGCGATGGCACCTTCGACGTGGAGGGCAGGCCGGTGCAGGTGAGGCTGGTTCCGCTGGTGGTTCTTGGCGGGCTCGCGTTGCGAACCATTTTGGCCCGGAAGGCGGAGAAGATTCGGAAAGACAGCCAGTAGGGAGTAGCCAATAGCCAGTAGTTCCGTCAGCGGTTGATTGAGAGAACGCGGCTCGCATTTGCCTGACGGAGCGAGAAGCTAGGAGCTGGAAGCTAGTGGCTGAGGTTTAAGGGGCTGATGTAGCTCAGTTGGTAGAGCACTCCCTTGGTAAGGGAGAGGTCACCAGTTCAATCCTGGTCATCAGCTCCAGAAATCCGGTGGATAGTGATCGGTGGTCAGTGGTCAGTGGGGGCATCGATGGGAAAGGCTCATCGGCTTCCATCTGCAAGGAGAAACTGATCACTGACAACTGACCGCTGACAACTGGCGTTGGGCGGGAGTAACTCAGTGGTAGAGTCACAGCCTTCCAAGCTGTTGGTCGCGGGTTCGAGTCCCGTCTCCCGCTCCAGGAAACAGCGAACAGCTATCAGCTGTCAGATTGAGAATCGGTGGAACGAACGGACGCGGCAAGCACGGCAGGATGGAGCTGAAAGCTGACGGCTGAGAGCTGAAAGCTGATTCGAGGGAACCGGGAATGTTTGAGCAGGCAGCCATCACGGTGCAGGACGAGCAGGGATTTGCGCGGCTGCACGCGCTGATCGACACCGTATTTGACGCGCGCGACGTGGAGGTTTTTCTCAATCGCGTGACCAAGGCGAAGTTGCGCGTCCGCGATTACGAAGGGGTCCTGGCGCGCGGGCTGCTGGGCAAGCAAGCGATCACGCTCTATCAGGCGCTGCCGGTCTCGGACCAGGCGCTGACCCGCGAGCGCTATCTGCGGCTGGTAGAGAAGGTGCCGCTGGAGTTGAGGCAGAGATATTTCAGGATTTACGCGTACTACTGAGAGGCAGGGAACAGGGAACAGATGAAGCGCGGTCAGTGAGCTGAGGAGGCCGGCGCGAGCAGGAAAAACTGGCCACTGATTACTGACAACGGTTTTTGGGGCTGGAGCCGGAATGCCGGCGCCCCATGGGGCAACGAGCAGTAGCAGAAGCGAAAGGGAATAGCAATGGCGAAGGAAAAATTTGATCGTTCGAA
>JASHQH010000300.1 GCA_030037635.1 Acidobacteriaceae bacterium | reverse complement strand
GAATCCGCGACCACATCGACTCCATCAGGGAGCGCGATCCGGCTGCGCGCAGCCGGCTTGAGGTCCTGCTCTGCTATCCCGGCCTCTGGGCGGTCTGGATTCATCGCGTTTCGCACTGGCTCTGGCGTCATCACCTGCGCCTTCCGGCCCGTGTGCTCTCGCAAATTGCCCGGTTCTATACCGGCGTCGACATTCATCCCGGCGCGCTCATCGGCCAGCGCCTCTTCATCGATCACGCCACGGGCGTCGTGATCGGCGAAACCGCCATCGTGGCCAGCGACGTCACCATGTACCAGGGCGTCACGCTGGGCGGCACCGGCAAGGGCCACGGCAAGCGCCATCCCACCGTCTGCGACGGCGTCTTCATCGGCAACAACGCCAACATTCTCGGCAATGTCACCGTGGGCGAGAACTCGCGCGTTGGCGCCGGCTCCGTCGTGCTCACCGACGTTCCTCCCAACTCCACGGTCGTGGGCGTTCCCGCCCACATCGTCTATCGCAACGGCCAGCGCATCCTCATCACTGACCCGCACGAGATCAAAGATCCGCTCTCCGACGCGCTCATCGCGCTCTCAGCCCGCGTTGAAGAGCTGGAAGAACGGCTCGGTGCACACGAGCATTGGGCCAAACCGTTTGCTGAAGAAGAGGCCGAGCGCAGCGCCTATCGCGCCGAGCTTGAGCGCGAGGGCGCTTACGTTTCCATGGGCGAAGGCATCTGAAGTCAATGGGTGCGCCGGGGCCCGATTTTGGGACCCGGGATCGAGCGGCAGCCTCCTATTCTCTACTGGCTACTCCCCGTTCCCTGTTTCTAGTGCACGTCGACCGAGCGGTCGTCTTCATACTCCATGATGTGGTAGTAACCCTCCCACCCGCTCCACGAGGCCGGCGCAGGCAGCTTGGCCATCGGATCTTTCAGGTGATTGGCATAGTCCTGCACCAGTTCCCGGGTGCGATAGACGCCCGTCAGCCAATCGCCGCGATACCAGTCCTTCCACTTGCCGTACTCGGCCAGATGCATCGACGCCATCGTCTCGTCCAGCGCCTTCAACGCGTCGTCGGCCTCTGCCAGTGCCTTCGCATGATCGCCGGCGTTCTCGTCCTTCATTGATTGCGCCACGTCTCCCAGCATCCGATTGCTCTCGCGGTTGATGGTGATCATGGTCAGAATCGCTTCCTGGTAATAATTGCGCCACGCCGGATCGATCAGGCCCTCCGCCGCCACCGCGTCCTTCCACACTGCATCCCAGCGCGGCTGCGCATCGCTGCAGTCCTTGATGTCGCGATCGAGAAACGCCGCGCGCTGTTCATCGTTCAGCACAAAGAATCCCACCCGCGGCTGCGTCCACTTGGGCGACTGGCTGGGAATGTTCACCACCTGGTGCCCGCTCAGGTAATCGAGAATGATCCGCCGCGCCTCCGAGTGATAGTGCTGGTCCCCGTCGACCAGCGGCACATTGCTGTAGCGGGGCGGCGGCGGAGGCGCATTGCCGGCCGACGTCATGCGCGGCGGTCCGAACGGCGCCCGCGGCGACGGCGCCGCAAAGTACTCCTTGTAAATCCTGGTCAGCGCGGCGGCCGATTTGCCGCCAAATTCCTCCGTCGCCCACTTCCGGTAGTACGCGTCGTCGGCATCGCCTGCGGCTCCTGCCGTGGTCGCCGGCACTCCACCCCACGCCATCTCCATCACCGCCCGCGTGGTCATCAACACCGGCCGGACGTCGCTGGTGTTCACCAGAAAATACGAAGTCGCGCCTGCATTGATATATCGCCCAATCTCCGATTGAATCACCTTCAATGAAACCATCTCAGAGAGCTGGTTCGCCTGCCCGTTCATCATGGCCACGTGGAAATACATGCCCTGCCCGGCCGCGACCTTGCCCCCATCCTGCATATCGCCGTATCCCGTATCGGCCCACACCAGCGAAACCTCCGGCGGAATCTTCAGGTAACCCTCCTGCATCAACCTCGCGCCTTCCTGCCACAAATCCGTCACGAACTGCGCATCAGGATACTTGGCGCGCACAATCTTCATCTGCTCGGCGATAGCCTCGCTGATCCTCTGCCCCAGCAGCGGATCGTTGTTGCGCACGCTCTCGTCCAGCGACGCGTAGCTTGAATCGGACAGTCCGCGCAGTCCCACGCTCCACAAAATCTCCTCGTCCGGCTTGTACGCAGCCACGGCGTTCGTCCACGCGCGCTCCAGAATCTCAGGATGCGTAGAGAAGTTATACGGTACGCCCTCCGGCCAGCGCGCCACGTTCACTCCCAGCGGAATCGCGTGATGCTGGTTGATCATCAACCCGCGCTCGGCAGCTGCATGCACCTGCGCATCGTCGGGAAAGATCCACGTCCCCGGCACCACCATGTTTCCCTTCAGGCGCAGAATCGTCTGGAACACCATCTCCCAGGTTGAAAGCGCAATTCCCGTCTGCTCGCCCTTGGCCGGCTGTGTCCAGCCGCTCATCAGATCCTCATCGTTGGTGAAAAACCCGCGATACTTGAACACCGGGCTCGGATAAGTGTGCGTGAAATCCGCCGCCAGCGCGATGGATGTGCGCTTCGCAGGCTCCTTGTCGGTCCACAGGTACATGGGGTCCACGCCCAGCACTTTTTGCGAGAACTCGTAAACTGCGTAGATCGTCCCGCGCATGTCCGCGCCCACCAGGCACACCACGTGCTTGCCTGATGCGTTCACCACCGAAAACGCGAAGGCCTCGCGATCGGCCGTCGTCGCGCAGCCCACACCCGAAGGCACGTTCTGGCTCTGCGCAATCAGAAGCGCAACCGGACCCGCGCCGCTCAGATCGCTCACCAGCTTCGGCTGGCGCCCAAAGACCTTGGCGAAATCCTTGCGCAGATCTTCGGTGGCCAGATGCACCGGGCCCGCCTCATTTGTGCTTTCCACAATCGTCACCGCGCCATCGATCGACACATGCGGCGCTTGCGCTGCGGCAGAAACCGCCGCCGGCAGCACAACACACAAGGCCACCATCGATAGGAAACTGAAAACTGCGTGAGCAAATCGCGACGTCGGCATTTTGATTCCCCCTCGTGCAGAACAGTGGATTTCGTGGTTTTCTTCGCGCCACGAATTATATCTGCTCCCGCATATCCGTGTCGCTCAGCCACGCCTAAGGCATTCCCGGTGGTACATTAGTCTGGTTTCCAGAAGCTACTTGAGGTTTTGCCTGTTGCCGGGTTTTTGCGCGCTCATTCTCGCCCTTTTTATGGTTTCAAGTGTCGCCTGCTCCGCGCAGCGTCTCCAGGCCGCGCCCGTCCCGCCTGAAATGCGTTCCAGCTTCTTCGCGGTTACCGTCAACAACCAGCGCGTCGACGTGGCTCAAGCCGCCTCACACTACGAATTCGTCAGCTTCGACACCAGCGGGCCGGTCGAGATCTCGATTACCGCGGCCGACCCCACCTTCTGGAATAGCGGCGTCGACATCGAGCCATGGCGGCTCGGCCTGCGCCCCACGCACACTGCCGCTGAACCCCAGACCATCCGTTTTCGTCTCCCTGGCCCCGCCAAAATCGCCGTCTCACGTCCCGGCGATTATCTCAATCAGGCGCGAATGCTCTTCCTTTTCGTCTCCAAGCCGCCCCCGCCGCCTCCCGCACCCGGCCCTAACGTCACCATCGTGCCTCCGGGACTGCATCGCGAAAGCCTCAATCCCAAGAGCGGCGACACCATCTACCTGGCGCCTGGAGCCTACCTGTTCGGCAGTCTGAATCTGTGGCAGGTGCAGAACGTCAAGGTCCTGGGGCAAGGAACCATCGTCTATGAAGGCCCGCAAAGTCCCGAAACCGACGAAGGATGGATGCAAAAGCCCGACTGGCACTGCATCGATGCTTACCAGGCGCACAACGTCGAGATCGACGGCCTCACCTGCATCGTCCGCTCACGAACCTGGTCCATTCAGATGACCGGCTCCACCGGCTTCCGCTACGACGATCTGCGCGTCATCGGCGGCAACCCTCTGAACGCCAACCAGGATGGCATGGACTGGCTGGGCGGCGGCGACACCGTGGTGCGCAACGCTTTTCTGCGCGCTTCAGACGATGACCTGGCGATGGAGGGCAACTGGGATGGCTACACCGAGGCCGACATGCTCCGCCCCGGCTCCGACGTCAACGACATCCTGGTCGAAAACAGCGAGCTTTCCACCAGCATCTCCAACGTGGTTCGCATCGGGTGGCCGGAGAAAACCTTCAACTCCCGCAACTTCACCCTCCGCGACTCCGACATTCTCCACGCCGGCATTGGCGCCTGCGGCCAAACCTTCGGCCTGCTCGGTTTCTGGGGCGCCAATGGCGCCAGCGGCGACCACTCCGGCGTAACCTTTGAGAACCTGCTTCTCGACAATTGGTATTCGCTGGTGCAGATGGAGCAGGAGCAGCCCGCGCTCCACGGATTCGTCTTTCGCAACATCTGGGCGCTCGATCAGCCGCCCCTCGCCGAATCCACCCTTACCGGCGACGTGACAGACGTGACCTTCGACAATGTGAAATACGGGCAAACCCGCGTCGCCAATGACGCCCAGCTGCCGCTTGTGGTTTCGGCGGGAGCTGCGCAGCCGAAATTCGCGCCGCCTTCGCCGCTCGTGGCCGCCTTCCGCGTCGACCCGCCGGTCTTCGCGCCCCGACAGAAGATCACGTTCACCGCGCAATCGGCGCCAGGCGCGCATTACACCTGGCTTTTGGGCGATGGACAAACCTCCCACGGCCGCCGCGTGCGCCATCGCTTCCCTGACGCGCTTGGCACCGAGCTCGACGGCGGGAACGGGGCGGGCCGTTTTCGCGTCCTGCTCCATGTGACCGACGATTCCGGCCATCAGGATTGGGCGGCGCAGGGACTTGTCGCCGTCGCGAGCTGGCACGATGCGGTCAAAGCCGCCGGGCAAACTGCACCGGGCCTGGCATGGAAAATCTACACTGGCGCGTGGACCTCGCTGCCCGATTTCTCCGCGCTCCAACCCGCGCAAAGCGGCGTTTCAACCAATCTGGCGGCCGATACTCAGGTTGCCATGCCCTTCGCAACCACATGGGATGGATTCATCAAGATTCCCGTTGACGGCGGCTACACGTTTCATCTCATCGACCGCGACGGGGCGCGCCTGGTGATCGATGGCATCGAAGTAGCCAGGACGGGCGCGCCCTTCCAGCAGGTTTGCGGCTCGCCCGGCAACGCGCTCCGCTACGATCGCGGTGCGCTGGGCCTGCGTGCCGGCCTGCACACCATTCACATCGAAGCGCTCAATACCGCCAGCCAGGGCACGCCACGGATGCTTTGGGAGGGCCCGGGAGTGCCGCTCGGCGACGTGCCTGACGCTGCATACCTCAGCAGGAACTGAAACCCGATTGCCTGAATCCGGCTTGGCAAGGGCAGGCCCTGAAAGCCGTGCCCTTTCAAAAAACAAGGCTGGCTGAAGCGCCATCGAAAGCCGGCGCACGCAGAAAAGGCCCGGCGCTGAACCGGGCCTTTCGATTGATCTCTGTTTGATGACCGGGAGCAGGCAAACCCCGGACACCACACATCCGCCCCCACGCCGCGCGTGCCGGGCTTTGGATTCAACGCTGCGAAGCCTACTTCTTCTTCGACTTCTTTTTGGCGCCTTTCTTGGCCGTCTTCTTGGCCTTTTTAGCCGGAGCCTTCTTCTTGGCGGCTTTCTTGGCCGGCGCTTTCTTCTTGGCCGCCTTTTTGGCTACCTTCTTCGCAGCCTTCTTAGCCGGAGCCTTCTTCTTGGCGGCTTTCTTGGTCGGCGCTTTCTTGGCAGCTTTTTTCGCCGGCTTTTTGGCCGCGGCCTTCTTTTGGGCCTTCTTGGGGGCGGACTTTGGCGCGGGCGTCTCGACAATTGCGACCACTGTTTCTTCAGCAATCACCTCATCGTCGTCCGAGGAGGTAAGGATGCCGGCAGTTTCCAACTCATCTTCCTCTTCGTCGGCAAAGGCTTCGACCCGTTCGGAGTCCGGATCACCCGGCTTCCCGAAGGGGTCGCCGTCACTCATTGCGTACATCCTGAACACTTCATCCATCCCATTGCCTCCAGCGGATTGCCGCTGATCAATATCAATTGCGATTTCGCGACGCAGATGGAAGCATCTTGCTCGCGCAAGCGATTGTAGCTTTAGCTTGCCCACAATGACAAGAAAAACCAAGTCGCGAAGTGACGTCGACTGCAGATTTTTTCAAGGTGTGGCAGATTTTGTGGAGCTGGAAGGCTTGTGCGTGGCGCCGTTGGCCGTTTTGGAGGGGGTTTTCGAGCCAGAGGGGTGCCGTTGCGCGGAGGCTGGGGTCCCGGATTTAGTCGTGGCTGGCCGGGATCCTGGCGCTGAGGCGCCGGTATGCCGGACGCCGGTTGCCGAGGTCCGGCGGCGGCGCGACGAGCTGCGCGGTGGCAGGGGCTCAGCTACGTGGAGACGGCGGCCGGGCTCGACGCGCGTGCCGGAGGGGATGTTGTTCCAGCGGCGCAACTGGCCTAAAGAAACGCCGAAGCGGTCGGCGATGGTGACCAGGGTGTCGCCGCGGCGCGCCGTGTAAAGCCGGGTGCGGGCAAGCGGCTCGGCGGCCGGAGGAACCGGAACCACGAGCGCCTGGATGCTTGCCAGGCTATCGCCGGGATGGAGCTGATTGGCAGTGGCCAGACTGGCAGCCGTGACGCTGTATTCCTGCGCTACCGATGCCAGCGAATCGCCTTCAGCCACCAGGTGGTAGCGCCAGGAGTTGCGCTTTTCCTCGGGGATGAGCGCAGCCCGCTGCTCAAAGAGGGTGGCCGTACCGGCGGGAAGGTGCAGGTCGAAAGGCGGGTCGGGTGGGGTAACCATGCGCAGGAGGCTGGGATTGAGGGCCTCAATCTCGTCCACGGGGGCTCCGACGAGGTCGGAGACGAGGCGAAGGCTGATGGAGTAGTTGATAGTGACTGTGTCAGTGAGCACGGGAGGGTCGAGGGTGACGTCGTCGAATCCGTACTGTTCGGGGTGGTTGGCGATGATGATGGCGGCCAGGATCTCGGGGACGTAGTTTTGAGTTTCGCGGGGCAGTTCGTGGCGATTGTAAAGCTCCCAGAAGTCGGCGTAGCCGGTGCGCTCGACGGCGCGCTGCATGTTGCCCGCGCCATGGTCATAGGCGGCCATCGCCAGGTACCAGTCGCCGAGCTGGTCATAAAGGAATTTCATATAGCGGGCGTAGGCGCGGGTGGATTTTTCCGGGTCGAACCGCTCGTCGACGTAGGCGTTGCGCACCAGGCCATAGTCGCCATGGGGCATGAATTGCCACATGCCCCCGGCGCGGGAACGGCGGTTGACGGCCTGCGGCTGGAAGCCGGACTCGGCCACCGCGAGGTAGATCAGGTCCTGAGGAACACCTTCCTCGGCAAGGATGCGCTGGATCATGGCCTTGTAGCGGCCGGAACGCTCGAATGAGTGGAGCAGAGTATTGTGGCCCTTGAGCGTGTAGGCGAAGAAGTTGATGAAGCCTGCCACATAGTCATTCATCATCAGCGGCAGGTCCGATTTGGTGGTGGAAAGCTCGGCCTTGGCCTTGGCGACGAGATTGGGGTCGACGGCGAAGGTGACGTCGCTGGCAGCTTCGGCAGGGGTGATCTCCTCTTTGGGCACAAAGCCGTTACCCTGCTTGAGGGCCTCCATCTCGAGGGCATTCACCTGGTCGACGATTTTGTCGAATTCGTCCTCGAGTTTCGGATCGGCCTTGATATCGAGGCCGCTGGAGAGCATGAGATCGACGGCGCGGTCGAACTGGGTTTTGGCTTCGGCGAGCTGACCCTTGCGGTAGGCGGCGTCGCCGGCCGCGTAGGCTGCCTCAACCTGGTCGATCAGCACCGCGGCCCGCTGTTGTTCAGGCGTGGGAGGCGGAGGCGGAGGCGGCGTGGCTGGCTGCTGGGGCGCAGGAGCCGCGGGCAATGGCGGCGCGGTGGCCTGCGGCGGCTGCTTAACCGCTGGGGCGGCGGGCCCGGGCGGTACGCAGCCGCAGAGGGACACTGCCAGGAGGGCAACTCCGGCTGGGGGAGCGGACTTGAGCAGCCGATTACAAGGCATACGCACGAAAAGACGCAAGGAGCCAGCCGGGGATGCGAGCGCGGGGAGCACTATGCCGATGATAAGCTAAACCGAGGAGGGCCAAAGCGGTTCTCCCGTTGATATGCATCACTTTAGGCATGTTGCAGGGCGCCTCTTCCTTGACGGAAAACGCTCAGCGCGTGCAGCTTCGGCGCGCAGCGGCCTTAGAACCGCTGTAGCCGTGGCAGCGCCGGGAAAACGGCGCTTAGCTAACCCTCCGAATGCCCTCCCATGGAAGCCCGTTTCCTTCGTAACTTCGCGATCATTGCGCACATCGACCACGGCAAGTCGACGCTGAGCGACCGGCTCCTTGAGCTGACGGGTGCCTTGACCGACCGCGAGATGCAGGCTCAGGTCCTGGACGCCATGGACCTGGAGCGGGAGCGAGGCATCACCATCAAGGCGCACGCGGTGCGCATGATGTACAAGGCGCGGGACGGGAACACCTACCAACTGAACCTGATCGATACTCCAGGCCATGTGGACTTCAGCTACGAGGTTTCACGGTCGCTGGCCTCGTGCGAGGGCGCGCTGCTGGTGGTGGATGCGAGCCAGGGCGTGGAGGCGCAGACGCTGGCCAATGCCTACCTCGCCATCCATCACGGCCTGGAAATCATTCCCGTAATCAATAAGATCGACCTGCCGTCAGCCGACATTCTGCGCACTCAGGAGGCGATTGAGCAGGCGGTGGGACTGGATGCGACGGATGCGATCCCGGTGAGCGCCAAGACCGGGCAGGGCGTGGACGAGGTTCTGGAGGCAATCGTGCATCGGCTTCCTTCCCCAACTGGCAATCCGGAGGCCCCGCTCCAGGCGTTGATTTTTGATTCATGGTTCGACGCCTATCGCGGGGTGATTGTCCTGGTGCGAGTGATGCAGGGAACGATGCGCAAGGGACAGCGCATCCGGCTGATGTCGAACGGAAGAGTGCACGAAATCGAATCGATGGGCGTGCTGAGCCCCAAGCCGGTGGAGATTGGCGAGCTGGCCGCCGGAGAAGTGGGGTTTTTCGCCGCCACCATCAAGAACGTGGGCGATACCAAGATCGGCGACACGGTGACCGATGACGCGCACCCGGCCAAAGAGGCATTACCCGGCTTTGAAGACATCAAGCCGATGGTCTTTTCAGGACTTTACACGGTGGATGCGCACGAGCATACGCTGCTGCGCGACGCGCTGGAAAAGCTGCGCCTGAACGATTCGTCGTTCTTCTTCGAGCCGGAGAGCTCGGTGGCCTTGGGATTCGGCTTCCGCTGCGGATTTCTGGGCCTGCTGCACATGGAGATCATCCAGGAACGGCTGGAGCGCGAGTACGAGCTGGACCTGATCAACACCGCGCCCAGCGTGCGTTATCACATCACGCTGACGGATGGAAAAGAGATAGAGGTCGACAACCCGTCGCGCTGGCCTGAGCCGCAGAGCATCGAGAGTATCCGCGAGCCGGTGATCGCGGCCAAGATTCTGACCAACGAGGAATACGTGGGCGGGATCTTCAAGCTGGTTGAGGAAAAGCGCGGCAAGCAGATCAACTTCGAGTACGTGACGCCGACGCGGGTGATGCTGAGCTACGAGCTGCCGCTGAACGAGATCGTGCTGGACTTCTACGACCGGCTGAAGTCGGTTTCGCGGGGATACGCGTCGCTGGATTACCAGCTTGCCGGCGAATGGGAATCGCCGATGGTGAAGCTGGACATCCTAGTCTCTGGTGAACCAGTCGACGCGCTGTCGATCATCGTGCATCGCGACCACGCCTACGAGCGCGGGCGGGCGCTGGTGTCGAAGATGCGCGAGCTCATTCCGCGGCAGCAATTCGAGGTAGCGATCCAGGCGGCGATCGGAGCCAAGATCATCGCCCGGGAAACCGTGAGCCCGTTGCGCAAGAACGTGCTGGCTAAGTGCTACGGCGGCGACATCACGCGCAAGCGCAAGCTGCTGGAGAAGCAAAAAGAGGGAAAGAAACGCATGAAGCGGATCGGCAAGGTGGATATTCCGCAGGAGGCGTTTCTGGCGGTGTTGCGTGTGGGCGAGGAACAGCAGAAATGAGGGCGAACCCTTGAGTTTGGCTGGTGATGGGGCTCACTTTGAACAGGTACAGACATTCCGGCTTTTGTTACAGAATCTTCATGGCCGGCTGTGGAAACCGCCCGCAGCGGCGGAGACCGGCCCCGAGCCCGAGCGCGGCCTTGGCGGGTCGAAATCTGGAGCGATTCTTTCTTGAAAGTGAAGGAGTTGCAACGCCTACCAGAGAGGAGTGGCGCTTGGCAAGAGATGAAATCTGCATCCCGGCCTGTGCGATCTGAAAGTAATCCACAGATTTTTCCACAACATTGGGCGCCTTGAGACGGCAGTAATTTAGCACAGAAATCGCAGCTGCTTGTGGCAGCCGGGCCCTCAAGACGAAAGAAGAAGCTGTTTTTGTCAAAAGGGCCCCGATGAGGGCCCTTGTCTGGCTCCTCAATGTGTTGCAGGCGGCTTGGGTGCGGCTGGCCTCGGCGTGGTGGGCGTTTCAGAGGCCGGGGGGGCCGGGACGCCGGACTTGAGGTTGTAAGCGGCGATTACCTGCTTCGTGATGTCGGTGCTGTTGTTGGCATAAAGCACGGGCGATTGCTGCTGTGAGATGTCGAGGATGAGCGTGAATCCCTGCTGCTCAGCATAGTTCTGCATGACGTCATAGACTTTGGAGGCCAGGGCGTTGTACATGTCCTGCATGTCCTGCTGGCCCGCATCGCGCAGGTCTGAGGATTCGCGGTCCAGCTGCTTTTTCTTGTCGTCAATCGTCTTGGCGCGGTTGCTGCGCTCGGCATCGGAGAGGGTGGCGCCCTGGGTCTGCAACTGCTTGGTCAGGTTGTCGATTTCATCGTTGAGGGACTTGAGGGCGGCCTCTTTGGGAGCGTACTTCTTTTGCAGATCGGCAAAGCCGCGCTGGCCCTCGTTGGTCTGCGCCACCGCCATCTGAAAGGCGATGACGGCGATCTTGGCGGCGGATGCAACGGGCGCGGCAGCAGGGGCAGGGGCGGTCGCTGCCGGTGTTTGGGCAGAGGCGCTCAGGACAAATCCCGAGGCCAAAACAATAACGAGTGCAAGCAAACGCTTCATTGGAATCGAAAACTCCTTCGGAACTCCCGTGCGGCTCATCCGTTAGACGCAGAAACGAGCCTTTGCCTCCCAGAAATCTCTCACGGCTCGTTCGGACCCCGGCTTTTTGCGGGAACTTCAGCGCCGGCCGGCGCGAGGTTGAAAAAGACGCAAACGGAGACGTCACCAGGAACTAGAGGGATTATAGGGGAGGGACTAGGGAATAGGGAATAGGGAGCAGGCAATAGCCAGCAGCCGACGGCCGATGCGCTGCGCGACACCAGGGACTTCTATTGTCCGTCGACCGCTCCCTATTGGCTACTCCCTGCTTCTGTCTCAGTGCGCGCCTGCGGGCTGGGGTTGCGGAGCATCGAGTCCGGGCTGGCCCTGCGCACCCTGCTGCGCGGCGGGCGGCGGCGGAACTCCCGACTTGACGTTGTAAGCTGCGATGACGGCCCGGGTGATGTCGGTGGAAGGAACAGCGTAGAGTACGGTGCCATTCTGCTGCTCGCCGGCGTCGAGAACGAGCGTGTAGCCCTGTTTCTCAGCGTATTCGGTCATCAGCTGCCCCACCTTCTCGGCCAAGTTGTTGAACAACTGCTGCATGTCGTTCTGGAAGTCGCTTTGAGCGTCTTGCGTGTCGCGATCCAACTGCTTCTTCTTGTCGTCGATGGTGCGGCTACGGCTCACGCGCTCGGCATCGCTCAACTGGGCGCCCTGATCCTGCAGTTGCTTGGCCAGGGCATCGATCTCGTCGCTCTCCTTCTTGAGTTGGGCGCGCTTGGGATCGTATTTCTTCTGCAGATCAGCGAAATCGCGCTGGAACTCGTTGGTCTGGCTTACCGCAGCCTGAAACATGATGACGGCGACCTTGGCAGGCCCGGCTGCAATGGCCTGAGGCGATGCGGCCGGCCTTGTCGCCGGGGTCGCCGGTTTCTGAGCGGCGCTGGTTGCGGGCTTGGGCTGCGCAGAGGTCTGGCCGGCAGCCGAAATAACGGGCGCCAAGGCGCACAAAAGAGCGGAAAAGAAAAGACGCTTCATGCGAATTGAAAACTCCTTCGAAGTTCCTCCGTGCCTTTCGGGCATTCTCCGTACCAACAAAGACGGCCGACCCACCAAAACGCGCAGCCCGCGTGTTGAAATTGCAGCCCGGGTTCGCGTTCCGGAAGCTCAAGCGTAGCGGGCAACGCAGAACCAACACGACGTCTACCAAGGCATCGCCGGGAACTAGAAGGATTATATAAAGACAGGGAACAAGGGAACAAGAAGCAGGGATTAGGCAATAGGGAACCGAAAGACAGGGGGCTAAGGGAGCGAGGGGGCAAAGGAAAAAGGCGGCTGGCGGGCGGATGAGTTTCCCGGCCTGGATCGCCCCGGCATGCTTTCTTGTTCCCTTGTTCCGTTGGTCCCTGTTTTTAGAACGTGGTGGAGATGGTAAAACGGAAGGTCTTGCGCGGCTCGCGGAAGACGTACTGCTGGCCGTAGGACTCGATGGCTTCCTGATAGGTGTAATCGCCCGCGCCACCTGGCGGGAACATGTCACGGGTGATGAGCGCGGCCGAGCAGCTTAACTCATGGTAGCCGGCGCCTGGCTCGTTGCAATAGGGCTTCTCATAGAGACGAAGCGGATTGTAGGCGTAGTAGATGCGGAAGGGCGCGTTGATGACCGGCATGATCACCCCGAGCTCCGCGCCGAGCGACATGCGGGGAACGAAGTTGGTTCCTGCAACGGGCTTAATATCGCGCCGGAATCCCACCTGGTTACCATGAATATCGCTGTAACAGGAGGTGATGCCGCCGATGGTCTGCAGGGCCTGGCAACCGTAGAGCGGCGCGGTGAGGGTGGCAAATCCTTCGGGACTCTGCTCGAGCTGTCCGTGGTTAACGGCGGAGTCGATGCCGAAGTCGTCGAAGAGTTTGAAGGTGAAGGGGCCGACGACGGGGATGGCGTACTCGGCATTGGCCAGCAGGTTGGCGTCGCCGCCGATGGAGGCAACGCCATAGACCGGAAGCGGCACCTGCACGCACGCAGTGTTGGCGGTGTTGGAGGGTTGCTGCAGGACACACTGGCCGTCGGGGTTGTAGAGCGTGAAAGGGACGCGGGTGGGCACATAGCCGTAAGGCGTGGCGCCACGCACGTCAAAGCCACGCAGTTCCAATTCGCCACCGGAGTAGAAGCGATTGTTGGGAGGGGCTACGTCGCCGCTAAATCCCTGGATGTAGCCTAACTGGGCGCGGACGCCGAGCACATTGTGCCCGGTGCTCATGGGGATAAGGTAGTGCATGGGGATGAAGCGCTTGTAGGCTACCACAGGGTTGATGTAACGCACGCTGCCCCAAATGCCGGCTGCTTGCAGGAACGCGGTATATTCCTTGCCGGTGTGCGGGCGCATCGGACTGTCGACGGTGTTGTAGATGTAGCTCAAGCTGATTGAGCTGTTGATGATGCCGGCGAGAGGATTGGAGCCTTGCACGCCCGATCGGAAAGCGATGGTTTGAAAATAGGTGGCCGAGGCGGTGCTGAAAGCCGTGATAGACGATTTCGTCCAGGAATAGGTGGCGCCCACGCGCTGAAAGGCGTGCCGCTTGAGCGGATAGCTGATGGAGAAGTTCATGCCATCGGAACCGACGTTGTAATTCTGGGTGAGCGATTGCTCCGCGGCGGTCAGATTCAACGAAGCGCCGGTGGTGACCTGGTAGCTCTTCTGGGCGTTGTAGTCCTGCTTGTTGTTGAAGATCTGGAAGCCGAGATTGATGGGGCGGTTACGGATATAGGGCTGGGTAAAGCCAAAGAGGAAGGTGCGGCTGATGCTGCCCAGGTTGGCCTGCAGGCTGAGGGTTTCGCCCAATCCGAGGAAGTTATTGGTCTGGTAGTTAAGGCCGAGAAAAGCGCCCGCATAGCCGCTGACGCCGCCATTTAATCCGATGGAGTTCTTGCCTTTCTCCTTGACCTTGAGCAGCAGCTCAACGGTTCCTGCATCGGGATCCTGATGGGCCTCGGAATCCTGATCGACTTTCAGAGGTTCGAAATATTGCAGCTGGTTGAGGCGGAGCAGGCTGTACTCCCAGAGCTGGGAATTGTAGACCTGGCCCTCGTCGAGCAATAGTTCGCGGCGGATCACGCGGTCGCGGGTGATGGTGTTGCCCTGGAACTCGATGCGCGAGACGAAGAACTGCTTGCCTTCATCAATGTCGATGGTCATCGACACGGTTTTCTTCTGCTCGTCGGGGACAAGCTTGGGGATGGCGCCGAAATTGATGTAGCCGAGGCCTCCGTATGCCTTCTTCAGATTGTCGAGGCCCTTGGCGATCAAGGTGGCATTGAACCAGTCGCCGTCCTTGATGGGGAAGGTGGCGCGGAGGGCCTTGACGTTGGTGATTTGCTTATTGCCGGTGAAGGTAATCGAGCCGAGGCGGTAGCGGTCGCCCTCTTCGATGGTCATTTGGATATCGACGCGCTTGCCTTTGCGGGGCCGGAAGGTGAACCAATTGAGCCCGCCCTCGTCGCGAATCTGGGTTTTGGGCTGTTCGACAGCAGCGTAGGCGTAGCCCTTGTCGCGGAAGGCCTGGCGCACGCGCTCGGTGTCTTCTTCAAGCTTTGAGGAGTCGTACGTCTGGGCAAAGAGATTCTCAAAGATAATGGAGTAAGGGATTCCAATGGGCTTGAGGTTCTTCATGGCACGGCGCAGATAAAGCGCGCTGAGGTGCTGGTTGCCGACAAAGGTGATCTTGCCCACCTTGACGACTGGGCCTTCCTTGATATTGAAGGTGATGGAAACGTCCGCAGGCGGAACGCTCTTGACGTCGGTCTTGACGGTGGCGAACTGGTGTCCGTGCTCGGCGAGGAGCTCCTTGATGACGGTTTCGGCGTGTTTGATCTTAGTGGGATCGTATTGGCCCTCGACCGAGAGTTCGACTTTTTCCTTCTTAAAGCGGTCAAGGATGTCGGAGTTGCTCACCGAGTTGTTGCCATGGTAGTTGATGTCGCGGATGTTGGGTTTTTCGCGGACGAAGACGTTGAGGATGATGCCCTTCTCGGTGTCTTCGCGCTCGATGCGGAGATCTTCGAAGTAGCCGGTGTTCCAGAGCGAGTTGAAGTCGCGCTCGATGGAGAGGGGGTCGTAGGTGTCGCCGGGATGGGTGAACATCCGGGCCAGGATGGTTTCCTTGGGAATGCGACGGTTGCCGATGACGCGAATGGTGTCAATGGTATCGGGGGTTTGGGCCATAGCCGCGGCCACGCTGAACAACAAAGCCAGCAGCAACCCTGCGCGTGACAAGTTCCTTCGGATGCGTTTCGCGGTGGAAGTGTGCCTGATCTTCACCGGGAATGAGCCCTGCGGCGAGCACAAGCTCTCTTTCGTTCCATACTTAAGCTTCACAGGAAGAATTTGCACACCCTCGTCGCTGAAAATCTGGCCAAGCCTTTGAGAAAACGGCACTCCCTCAAGGAAAGATCGATTCTACAGGACCGCAGCCGCCCCGCCCAAACTGCCCGGTTTTGCGAAAGAATCCATCCCACAGTCTACCGGAACCAGGCGGGTTGCGATGCCCCGGCCTCCGGCACGACGATGAGTATGCCGTTTAGACGCACTCTCCCGGTTGAGGACAGCCTGGGAGGGGGAAAGGGAATGGAGGAGCCGCGCGGGAAGGGAATGCGCAGAAGCGGAGAAACGGCCCATGCAGTCCATTCTTGGGCGGTCACTGGCTGAGGGGGGCGTGAAGGCGGACGGTGGGGTTTCTGACTGAACCTTCGTCTTATCGGCTACCATAGTATTTTCGAGTGAGACCACGGACCGGAGCAGGGAGAGACAGGTTCCGGGCGGGAAACCGAAAAGCCGGCGCACACCGTAAACGGGCCATCGCCGGCCCATTTGCGGCCGAAGCTGATGGCAGAGCAATTGAAGGCCATAACACCCGAACGACGCCGGCCGGGGAGCTGATACCAGCCCTATGATGTGGATTGTCAGGCTGGCGCTGCGGCGGCCATATACCTTTGTCGTCTTTGCGCTGCTGATTTTGATCCTCGGCGTGCTCAGCATCGAATCGATGCCGACGGATATCTTTCCCAACATCGATATCCCGGTTGTGACCGTGGTGTGGTTTTTCAGCGGGCTGTCGGCGGACCAGATGGCCGACCGCATCGCGACCAATGCCGAGCGCGGCATGACCACCACGGTGAACGACATCGAGCACATCGAGTCGCAATCGCTGGTGGGCACCAGCGTCATCAAGATATTCTTCCATCCCGGCGTGAATATCGGGCAGGCGGTGGCTCAGGTCACAGCCATTAGCCAGGTGCAATTGCGCTCGCTGCCTCCGGGCACCACGCCTCCGTTCATCATCCAGTACAACGCCTCGAGCGTTCCCATCCTACAGTTGGGCTTGTCGGGCCCGGGCCTGAGCGAGCAGGAACTGAACGACATGGCCACGGTCACCATTCGCATCCCCTTGGCGACCGTGGAAGGCGCGCAGTCGCCTTACCCCTACGGCGGCAAGCAGCGCGAAATCATGGTGGACCTGGATTTGAATGCCCTGCAGGCGCGGGGATTGTCGCCCGCCGACGTCGTGAATGCCGTCACCAATCAAAACATCATCGCGCCTTCAGGGACCATCAAGCTCGACCGTTTCGAATACCAGGTGGAGACGAACTCCGCGCCATCGCTCATCGAACAATTAAACAACATGCCCATCAAGGCGGTGAGCGGCACGGTGGTGTACATCCACGACGTGGCGCATGTGCGCGACGGCAGCCCGCCGCAAACCAACATCGTGCGCGTCGACGGCCACCGCGCCGTCATGATGAACATCCTCAAGATCGGCTCGACCTCCACGCTGGACATCATCAAGCAGGTACGCCAAATCATCTCCAGCCCCAGCCTGAGGGGCCAACTGCCCCCGCAATTGAAGATCGTCGCCCTCTCCGACCAGTCCATCTTCGTGCGCAACTCCATTGATGGTGTTTTTCACGAGGGGATTATCGCCGCTTGTCTGACCGCGGTGATGATCCTCATCTTTCTTGGAAGTTGGCGCTCGACGCTGATTATCGCGGTTTCGATTCCATTGTCGATCCTGTGCTCGATCGTCCTTCTGCACGCGCTGGGAGAGACCATCAACATCATGACCCTGGGCGGGCTGGCGCTGGCCGTGGGCATCCTGGTGGACGACGCCACGGTGGAGATCGAGAACATCAACCGTAACCTGGAGCAGGGCAAAGAGATCGAACAGGCAATTCTCGACGGCGCCGCGCAGATTGCTACGCCGGCGCTGGTTTCCACGCTGGCCATTTGCATTGTGTTTGTCCCCATGTTCCTGTTGAGCGGCGTGGCGCGCTACCTGTTTGTTCCACTCGCCGAGGCAGTGGTGTTCGCCATGCTCGCCAGCTATCTTCTTTCGCGAACTGTGGTGCCCACCATGGCGCGCTACCTGTTGCAAGAGCATGACGACGCCCAAGTGCATCGCAAGCGTGCCAGCCGCAACCCGCTGACGCGCTTTCAACTGGCTTTCGAAGAGCGTTTTGAGCGCATACGCCATGGATACCTGCGGTTGTTATCGCTGTGCGTGGACCACCCCGGGGTGTTCGTCGCTCTTTTTCTCGCGATTACGCTGGCGTCGGTGGGCTTTCTGACGCCGTGGCTGGGAGAAGACTTTTTTCCCACGGTTGACGCCGGCCAGTTCATCATTCATATGCGCGCGCATACGGGCACCCGCATCGAAGAGACCGCCGCGCTGTGCGACCACGTCGAGGAGACCATCCGGCAGCAGATTCCTCCCGGCGAGCTGGCCACAATCCTCGACAACATCGGCCTGCCCTACTCGTCGCTGAACCTGTCTTATTCCGTATCGGCGCCCGTCGGGCCTTCCGATGCTGACATCCAGGTACAGCTGAGCCAGCATCACCACCCCACCGCTATCTACGTCAACCGCATCCGCGCGGCGTTGGCGCGCGAATATCCCGGCGTTGTTTTTTACTCGGTGCCGGTGGATATTGTGACGCAAATTCTGAATTTCGGAGTGGCCGCGCCCATCGATATTCAGGTGGTGGGGCCGAATCTCTATGCCAATCGCGCTCTGGCGGAGCGCATGTTGAACGAGGTTCGCTACGTGCCGGGCGCCGTGGACGCGCGCATCCAGCAGCCGTTCAACTACCCAAACTTCACCGTGAACGTGGACCGCACACGCGCTCAAGCCATTGGGCTGACGCAGCAGAACGTGACGCAGAGCCTGTTGGTGGCGCTGAGCGGGAGTTTCCAGACCAGCCCCAACTTTTACCTCGACCCGCGCAATGGCGTTTCCTACAATATTGCGGTCATGGCACCGCAGTACCGGCTGGACACGATGGCGCAACTTGAGAGCCTACCCATCACAGGAATCGTTCCCGGCGCCGCGCCGGGCAGCGCTCCGTCGACGGCGGCGCCGGGTTCCGAAGGAGCGGCTGTTGCGGGTGCTGCGGCAACCACCGCGCCTGGCGCTCCGGCGCCGGTGCAAGTGCTGGGCAATCTGGCCTCCATCGTCCCCGGGGCCGAGCTGGGAACGGTGAGCCATTACAACGTGCAGCCGGTGATCGACATTTATGCCAACGTGGACGGCGCCGACCTGGGCAGCGTCACACGCGCGGTGGAGAAGATTGTGGCCAAATACCACAAGGATCTGCCTCCGGGTTCAGAGTTCATTGTTCGCGGGCAGAGCGAAACCATGTACCGGTCGTACCTTGGGCTGCTCAGCGGATTGGCATTCGCGATTGTGCTGGTGTATCTGCTGATCGTGGTGAATTTTCAGTCATGGCTGGACCCGTTTCTGATTGTTGCCGCGCTGCCCGCGGCGCTGGCGGGCATCGTCTGGTTTTTGTTTCTCACCGGAACCCGGCTCAGCGTCCCGGCTCTCACCGGAGCCATCATGTGCATGGGCGTGGCCACTTCCAACTCCATCCTGGTGGTAAGCTTTGCCCGCGAGCAACTGGAGATCCTGGTGGGCGATGCGCGGCAGGCCGCGCTGAATGCGGGATTTGTGCGCCTGCGGCCCGTCATCATGACCGCGTTGGCGATGATTATCGGCATGGTGCCCATGTCGCTGGGGCTGGGCGAGGGCGGCGAGCAGAATGCGCCTCTGGGCCGCGCCGTGATTGGGGGACTTTTGCTGGCCACAGGCGCTACGCTGTTCTTTGTTCCGGTATTCTTTTCAGTCGTGCACGGCTGGCTGGAACGGCGCCGCAAAACTGTCCAGCGCATTCCCGATGGCGCGGCCCTGGATGAATTGGAGTAACTGGCAATGAGCAGTGAATGCAACGAGGATCAGAACCGGACCGGACGCCCGCCGGCAAGCTCGCACGACGGGGCTCCGGAGCACGAGCCGGTTTCGCCCCACAAGGTGCTGGTGCTGGCGAGCCTGGTGCTGATCGCTGCGGTGGTGCTGGCAGTCATGGGCATTCTGGCGCGCGTGCACGCCAACGGTGCTCTGGAGCAGCGTACCGACGAGGCTGCCCCGCCCACAGTGACGGTTGCGCCTGCACAGCCCGGCGCACCCGTGGATACATTCGTGCTCCCAGGCAACGTGACTGCCTATACCGATGCGCCGATCTACGCCCGTACCGACGGCTACCTTGTGCATTGGTACTACGACATCGGCGCTAAGGTGAAGAAGGGCGCGCTGCTGGCTGAGATTGCTACGCCGGAGCTCGACCGGCAGGTGGCGCAGGCCGAAGCCGATTTGGCCACAGCCGAGGCCAACGCAGGCAATGCAAAGATCCAGGCCGATCGCTACTCGGGATTGGTGAAGTCCGACGCCGTTTCGCAGCAGGATACAGACACGTTTGTCAGCCAGGCTGCGGCAACTTCGGCGGCGGTGAAATCGGCGCAGGCCAATCTGCAGCGGCTCAAGGAGCTGCAATCGTTCGAAAAAGTTTACGCACCCTTTGATGGCGTAGTGACGGCGCGCGCTATCGATACCGGCCAACTGATCAATCAGGGGGCGGGAACTGAACTGTTCCACTTGCAGGCGATCGAGACGCTGCGGGTTTACACTGATGTGCCGCAACTCTACACGCAGACTTTGAAGCGCGGCATGAAGATTGACCTGACGTTTCCTGAGCACCCTGGCAAGACCTATGTCGGAACGCTGGTACGCACTGCCGACGCCATCGACCCTGCGAGCCGGACCATGCTGACCGAGGTGGATGTTGACAATCGTTCGGGCGAGCTGACGCCGGGTGCGCTGGCGCAGGTGCACTTCAAAACGCCGCCCACCGGCCCCACATTCATTGTGCCCACCGCCGCGCTGATCTTTCGCAGAGAAGGCCTGGAGGTGGCAACCGTGGAAAACACCAGCCAGGCAACCATAGCCCATCTGGTTCACGTAGTCATCGGCCAGGACGATGGCGAGAACGTACAGATCGTCAGCGGGCTCAAGCCCGGCGACCAGGTGATCCAGGATCCGCCCGACTCGCTCATCGACGGAGAAAAAGTGACCGTCGTGCATCCCGGCAGCAAGCCCGCGGGAGCGGGAGGCCTGTAGGAATGGGGCGCGGGCGGGCAGAATTGCGGTCAAGATGCGCCGGAGGGTTGCGCAAACTGACTTGTTCCCTTGGTCCCTTAGCCCCTTGTTCCCTGCTTTTTATTGCCGGCTGCAAGCCCGTGGGTCCCAACTACAACCGGCCCGGCTACAACGCTCCTCCGGCATATAAAGAAACCGGCGCCATGAGCGTGATGCCTCCGCCCAATCCTCCGGGAGGCCAATGGCAGCCCGCCAACCCGTCCGATGGGATGTTGAAGGGCAACTGGTGGAAGATCTACCAGGATCCGCAGCTGAACCGTCTGGAAGCGCGCATCGCCACCAATAACGTGCAATTGAAGCAGGCGCTGGAAACTTATCTGGCGGCGCGGGATCAGGTGAGCGCCGCACGAGCCAATCTTTACCCGACGTTTTCGGCAGGTCCTTCCGCTACGCGCGAACAGTATTCGCAGAATGAGCCGCTGTGGCAAAAGGGCGCTCCCACCACGTATACCGACCTGACAATTGCGGGACAAGCCAGCTGGGAGCCGGATTTCTGGGGCCGCGTTCGCCGCGCCGTGGAGCAGACACGCGAAACCGCACAGGCGGATGCGGCTGACGCTGCTGGCGTGGATTTGACGCTGCACGCCGAGATGGCGACCGATTATTTCGCCCTGCGCGGGCTGGACTCGCAGATCAAGCTGCTGACGGCCACGGTGGCCGACCTGGAACGGCAACTGGAGCTCACGCAGCGGCGCTTTGCGGGCGGAGTGGCGACGGCTGTGGACGTGGCGCAAGCGAGGACGCAGCTGGAGACGGTACGCGCGCAGCTTGTGGATGTGGGTGTGGCGCGCGCGCAGTTTGAGCACGCGGTGGGAACCATCGCCAACTACAATCTGCCGGACTTCAGCATCCCCCCTTCGCCGCTGGACATGGCGCTGCCCAAGGTGCCTCTGGGCGTGCCCTCGCAACTGCTGGAGCGGCGGCCCGACATAGCCGCGGCCGAAAGATTGACCGCGGCAGCCAACGCGCAGATCGGCATAGCCATCAGTGCGTTCTACCCCAACATTACGCTTGGGGGATCGGGCGGCTTCGAGAGCACGCGGATCGGCACTTGGATCCAGGGACCGAGCTCGATGTGGACACTGGGCGCGCAGGCGACGGAACTGCTTTTCGATGCGGGCCAGCGGCACGCGCTGACCGATGCGGCGCGACACAGTTATGAGGCGCAGGCCGATGGCTATCGCAACACCGTCTTTCAGGCCTTCGACGATGTCGAGGACCAGCTTGCGGCGCTACGGGTTCTGGAGCAGGAAGCGCAGGTGGAGCAGCGCGCCGTGGACGCGGCGCATCACTCCTTCGATCTTTCGAATATGCGTTACAAGGGCGGAGTGACAAGCTACCTTGAAGTGCTGACCGCCGAGCAGACGCTGCTGCAAGACGAAGTAACGGCGATCAACATCGAAAGCCGTCAGTTTGCGGCCAGCGTGAGCCTGGTGCGCGCGCTGGGCGGGGGGTGGGACGTAACGCAGATGCCGTGAAGACAGAGACCGACGGCCTCTTGGCGGCCCGGTTTGAAGCCGTGCTGTAAAAGCCGCTTAAACAACAAGGCTTTAACCCCCGGGGATGTTTCGGCCGTCAAGGGTAGGTCTGAGAAATCATATCTACGGAATCGTCGCCAGCACATCCGACGCCGCGTTGTTCGGGTTGACCTTCACCCACACCTTGGCGATCTTGCCCTGCGGATCGATAAGGAACGTATTGCGGTTCGCAATCACCAGGCCGTTAAACCCGCCCAGCGATCCGTAGGCACTCACCACCTTGTGGTCGGGGTCGGCAAGCAGATGGAACGTCAGGCCGTCTTTCGTGCAAAACTGCTTGTGGCTGTCCACCGTATCCACGCTCACGCCCAGAATCACCGCGTTCTTGGCCTCGAATTGGGGCAGTGCGTCCTGGAACTTGTGCGCCTCAATGGTGCAGCCCGTGGTCATGTCCTTGGGATAGAAATACAGGACCACCCACTTCCCACGATACTGGTCAAGCGAGATGGGCGTGCCGTCCTGCGAGGGGAGTGTGAAGGTTGGCGCCATCTGGCCCTCAGCGGGCATGGCGTCATCGGCCGCCCGCGCGGTAACGAACGGCAGCACGGCCAATACGGCCAGAACAGCTACTGCAAATCCGATAAGAACAAGCTTGTGCACGAGAAACCTCCTGGAGACAGGGAATAGGCATTAGGGAACAGGGAACAGGAAAGAGAACTTGGAAAAGGGGAAACCTGCTACCGGTCGCTGATCACTGACCACTGTCCACTGATCCCTTATATCACCGCCGTGTCACGAGAGTTGTCACCGCCGCGCTGCCACAATGGCAATGCCCGCCTCCGTAGCGCGCTTCAAAAGCGCCTCGCGGTCGAAGAGCAGCGTCCGCCCTGCCTCAATCGAAAGGCAGCTTGCTCCGGCGCGAATCATGGCTTCCACCGTCGCCCGCCCGATCACAGGCACGTCGAACCGCATGTCCTGGTTGGGTTTGGCCACTTTCACCACAGTCAGCCGCCGGGCAAGAATCGACGGCTCCGCTGCGGCGCCGCCCGGTGGAGAACCGTCAAGCGAGCGCATCACTCGCCCGGCGCGCTCAATCGTGGCATCGGTGCCTTCCATCGCCTCCACGGCTACGCACGCCTGCGCCGCCACCACCACAGTCTGCCCGATATCGAATCCCGCCAGCGCCCGCGCCACGCCCAGCCCGTACTCGATGTTCTTGCTCTCGTCGGCGTCCGGCGCGCGCTCGGTCAGCACGCCCTCCGCGGCCAGCAGCGGCTCCAGAAAGGTCGTCGAGCTGATCAGCTCGATGCCTTCGTCGCCCAGCACCTTTGCCACCGCGCCCAGCAGCGCATCGGTCGACCGCGTCTTCAGGTTCAGCAGCAGCTTGGCCAGCCTCCAGTCCGGCCGGATGCTCGAAAAAATCTGCTTGTGTTTCACCTGGCCGGCCATTACGGCCTTGGTCACGCCGGCTTTCTGGAAGGTTTCAATCAGCTTCGATAACTCGCCCAGTGAGAGCCAGTGCACGGTGATGCCCTTGTCGGCCTTGGCCCTCAAGTCCATCTCCGGCTCGGTCTCTTCTTTGATGGCCGCGACGCAGACAGAATGGCCCTCGGCCCGCGCCGCATCCAGCAGCAGAAACGGAAAGCGCCCGTTACCGGCAATCAGGCCGAGAGTCATCACCATTGGCTTCGCCAACCGAATCGCCCTTCCTCATCGAACCAATTCCAGAGAGTAAAAGCGCGTGAGCGCCCTACTTGATCACCCCGCGCTCGCTGCCCTCAATGAATTTCACCAGCAGCGCCACGTCATCGCCTTCCAGCTCTCGCATTTTTTCGAGGGCCTGCGTGGTATTCAGCTTGGCCGCCAGCAGCAGCCGGTAGGCCTTTTGCAGCAGCCTGATCCGCTCCGGCGTAAATCCTCGCCGCTCCAGCCCGATTTTGTTAATCCCGAAGGCCTTGTTCTCGCGCCGCACCGAGGTGAGCGAAAACGGCAGCACATCCTGGGTCACAATGGTTCCACCGCCGATAAACGAATACGCTCCTACCACGCAGCGCTGGTGCACCGGGCAAAACGCGCCCAGTGTCACGTGATCCTCGATGGTCACGTGCCCCGCCAAGGTAGCGTTGTTGGCCAGAATGCAGTGGCTGCCTACCTGGCTGTCGTGACCGATGTGCACGAACGCCATCAGCAGGTTGCCCGAGCCGATCCGCGTCATCCCTCCGCCGTCCACCGTCCCCCGGCTGATGTTCACGCACTCGCGAATCGTATTTTCGTCGCCGATCTCGGCCTCGGTGGCCTCGCCCTTGTACTTCAAATCCTGCGGCGGCATCCCGATAGTGGCGAAAGGATAAATCATGTTGCGCGCGCCAATGCGCGTGCGCCCCTCCACCACCACGTGCGAAATCAGCGTGCACTCCTCGCCCAGCACCACCTCCGCTCCAATGGTGCAATAGGGCCCGATCGTGCACGACTTTGCAATCCGCGCGCCTTCGGCAATCACCGCGCTCGGATGAACGCTCACTGGGCCGCCCCGGCAGGCGTTGGCTCAGTTTTCGGTTCCGCCTTCGAGTCTCCCTTGGTTTCCTGGGCGCGCGGCACCACCATACAGGTGAGCGTAGCCTCGCATGCCAGCTTGCCGTCAACGTATGCTTTTCCCGCCATCTTGCCTGCGCGCGAACGGAAGCTGACCACGTCCACCTCGATGCGGATCTGGTCGCCCGGCGTCACCGAGCGGCGGAACTTGGCATCGTCGATGCCTGTGAAGACCGCCAGCTTCGCATGCCGGTCTTCCATCTCCGACAGCAGCAGCACCGCGCCCGCCTGGGCCATGGCTTCGACGATCAGCACGCCGGGCATGAGCGGATGGCCGGGAAAGTGACCCTGAAAGAACGACTCGTTCATGGTCACATTCTTGATGGCGACCACGCGTTTGGCGCGCTCGAATTCGACAATGCGGTCGATCAGCAGGAAAGGGTACCGGTGAGGCAGGAAATCCATGATCTCCTGGATGGTCAACGTCATGCTGCGGCTCCTCAAAGAGCGGTTGGGTTGGATGATTACGCTCGTTGGGATTATAAATATCGAGCCGCCCCGCATTGAACGGCCATTTGCCCGCTCACTTCACGATCTTCCGCGCCGCGATATCCGGGTCCCAGAAATTAGCCGGCAGATTCTCGTTGTAGCTTGCATGGGTCACGTAATATTGGCGCACTACGTCGCCATTTTTGAGGCGCGTGATTGTGAATGGCGTGGGAAAACCCTGGATGACGTGATAGTCGTCGTATTCTTCAGTGTCGGTGTTTTTGTCGTGGTATACGGGGTCGCGCCACTCGAAGCTGCGCTGCAGCGGCAAGTGCGTCTGCTCGTCCATCAGAATGGTAATGGCCTCGTTTTGCGGCGAGATCAGCGTCACCTGCTCGGCCAGGTGCCGCTCGGCCAGATGCTGGCCCTCGTAAATAAGGATCGTGTTGGGATCCTTCATCCACACCTTCACTGCCAACTCGATGGAGTGGTCGCGCCGCCGCAGAAAGTCATCCATGGTGTCCTTGTCCAGCGTCTTTTTGCCGCGGTACGTCACCTCCCAGCCCTGCCGGCCGACGATGAACTCCACCACGTCACGATGCTTGGTGACCTCGATGCGGTCATGATCCGGCCATTGATGGAATTCAAACGTCTCCTCGGTGCCCAAGTCCGGATTGCCATGGAAAAACGCCGCAATGTGTCCCTGCCGCTCCTGGTTCTGCATGTTCAGCCACGCCGACCCTCCAAGGGCCTTCACCATGGCGTCCAGCGCCGCTCGCGCCTGCTGCGCGTTCTTGTCGCCCGCGTTGTCGCCGGTCTGTGTCCGCGTCGCGTGCGGCCACATCATGGCCAGCACCAGCAGAATCATCGCCGCAGTCTTCCCAGCCCTCATCGTCTCCTCGTAAGCGCTCACCGCAAACAGCTCACGGCCCCTGGCCGCCAATTTAGATTTCATCGAGACCCGTTTTCTCCTGTTCCCTGTTCTTACCCCACCAGCACCGCCCCGCCATTCACGTTAAACACCTCGCCGCTGATGAACCCCGCCAGTGGCGTGCACAGGAATACCACCGGCCCGGCGATCTCCCGCGCACTCGCCACGCGGCCCAATGGAATCGTCGCGGTAATCCTGGCGTTCATCGCCGGATCGGCCAGCGTCGATTTCGACATGTCTGTTGCCACCCACCCCGGTGCCACACAGTTTACCCTGATGCCCTTGGGCGCCAGTTCGCTCGACAGGCTCTTGGTAAGACTGATCAGCGCGCCTTTGGTCACGGCGTAGTCCACGTGATACGCCTCGCCCCGCTGTCCCGCCGTCGAGCTGATCAACACGATGTGTCCATTGGCTACACCCTGCTCCGAAGGGCCGCTGCATGCAATGCTGCCGCGCGCAGCCCCGAAGTGCGCCACCTCCGCCTGCACCAGCCCGAACACCGCATCCAGGTTCACCGCCAGCGTCCGCCGCCACTGCGCTTCGTCCATGCGCTCGATGGGCACATCTTCGGCCTCCCACACGCCGTGGTTCGCCACCAGGATGTCCAGCCGGCCCATCGCCGCCACGGCGCTCTCCACCAGCCTGCGCCCGTCGGCCGGCGTGTTTAGCTCCTGCTCAATCGCCACGCATCCCGGTTCGCCGGCATCGCCCGCACCTCCGCACTCGGCCGCCAGCGCATCGGCCTGCTTGCGCGCTTTGCGATAGCTGAATGCCACTCGATCCTCCCGCCTCACGCAGCAGCCGCACTGTCTCCGCGCCAATCCCGCGCGACCCACCCGTCACCAGCGCAACTTTGCCGTCAAGAGCCAGACTCAACGCCATAGGCCCACGCTACTGTATTGTCGAAGGAAATGTCGAGGCGCCCCGCAGCTTTACACCGCGCGCAGCACCCGCGCCGGCAGAAAGATGATTGCGGCGACCAGGTCCAGCACGCCGCCCACGGCAATCCCCACGAGCCGGAACGGCAGCAGCAGCCACACCACCGGATACAGCACCAATGCCAGCAGCGCCAGCGGCCAGCACAACACCAGAAGAATGCACCACAAAATAAACTTCACCATCGCTTTAGCGCCTCGTCCGCGCAACTGCGCTCAACGCAGCATAATCTTTCTTACGCATTGGCTCGCGTCCCGGTTCCCGCGCTATCTCCGTTTCGTCTTGGCGCGCACCATCTTGGCCTTCTTTCGCTCACGCGTCGGCTTGGTGCGTTTCTCCTCCGGCATAGCCAGCCTCGCCTTCGTCTGCGCCGGCAGCTTCTCGAATATCAGCGCATGCGCCCGGCGCAGCTCGTCCTCAATCTCCCGTGCCCGCAGCACATCCCACCGCTCCACGGTCACCCAGTGCGCCTTCGCAAGATAAGGCGACGCGACGATCCCATCCATCTCCAGCAGCTCGTGAAACCGCTCCGCCCCGCAATGAAACCACAGCACGCCCGTCCCCGTGCCCTCCAGGTCGGTCATTGCGAACATCTTTCCGCCCTTGTCGCGATCGCCCACCCAGTACACCAGGTGATGGCCCCAGTTCACCGTCTCCTTCACGTGCGGCAGCTTGAGGCAAATCTCGCGAATGCGCTCATTGTCCATCAGAACTTCGCCTCAAACGCCCGGAATCTCCGCTCCAGCTCCCATTGCGCCGCGGCTTTCTCGCTCCCATTCAGGAACGCTTGGCAAGCCGCTGAAGCCTTCTCGCCCAATGCCTGTCCCTTGCACGCCTCCACCGGGACGGCAAAATCGTCCGGCCTTGCCCACAGGCTCGCACCCGGCAAAAAGTCATGCTCCATCCCCGTCCGCGCCAGCTGCTTCAGGTCCGCGTAGCTCAGGTGGTAGTCTAGCGCTGCGCGCACATACTCGTGCGTCAGATCGATCCGGCTCACACCCTCGTCGTCCGTCGACAGCGCCAGCGGCACATGTGAGGCGCGGTACATCGGAAAAGGATGCTGCGCGCCCTCCACACCCAGAATCCCCGCATTCGAGCTCAGGTTGATCTCCACCATCACGTGCTTCTCGGCCAGCTCCTTCAGCAACCCTGCGGCGTCGTCCTCGTACATCACGTCCACGCCGTGGCCGATCCGCTCCGCGTGGCCCAACTCTACGGCCTGGCGGACGTGAAAGCGCAACCCCTCCGGCGGCACCAATCCCATGGTCAGCTCGCCCGCGTGCAGCGAGATGTGCACAGCGGGATACACCGAGTGCAGGTAACCCACCATCTTCATCTGCAGCGTGTAATCGCGCATGGAGACGAAGTCGTCCTCGGGCCGCACAAAATTGATGCCGACCCACGTATCGTCCCCTGCTTCCATGCTCGCCTTGGCGGTCTCAAACCCCAGCAGGGCCTGCGCAAATACCTCCTCCGGTGCAAGGTCTCGCAAAACCTGCCAGATATACCGCACTTCAACCCGGCATGCCGGCGCCACCTGCGGCGTTCCGCAGTGCTCCAACTGTTTGCGCTGTGTCTCGGCCGCGCGCGCCGTCTCGCGGCCCGCCGCCACTTCATCGCGCAACCCCTGGTCGAGCAGTTGATGCCGGAATTGCGCAAATGCTACCGGATCAGCCTGTGCCAATTGCGGGTTCCACCCGATCTGATGCGCGATCGCCGCGGCATGGGCAAACGGCGGCGTCACCATCAGCTCCAGATACTGCTGGTTCTGCGCCGCCGCGCGGCTCGCCACTTCGTCCACCCACTCGCCCGTGTGGTCCTTGAGCCCACCCGTGCGGTCAAAAACCAGGAAGAACTGGTCGTGCCTGCTCCAACCCGCCGAGGGCACAAAACTTCGAATCGAAAGTGCATCGATCAGCTTGTCGTAAAGCAGCTGCGTCTGCCGGCTGATGTTGCCGGAGAGATTCTTCGCCGGAACCAGGCTGCCCGTACAAGGGGGCTTTGCCAGCGAAAGCGCTTCCGGATCCACGCACCCCCCGTCCTCGGCGGCGTCCCGGATCAGCGTCTCCGCATACACCGCGCCCGAAAGGTGCACATGCAGGTCGGCGCCCTTGGGAAAATCTGTCAAAAACACCCGCAGCGCCGGCGCCCCCGCCTTCGCCGCTGCCTGGTATGCCGCAGATGCTCCCGCCTCAGTTCCCTTGGCTGCTGCGGACCTGTTTGTCTCTCCCACCGCGGGCGCCTGGGCAAGCACACAAATCGGCCAAACCAGAATCACGCTGGCGGCGTATCGAACCGGCCGTCTCATCATTGCCCTCCAGTGTAGCCGAGCGCGAACCCGTCGCGGCCCACACCCACCGCGCCGGTTGGTATACTAGCTCAGGTTGTTTTGAGCGCACGGCAAGTGGATGGTCCCACCTTCTGGCGTCCGCCGCCGCGGACAACTTCACACCTCAACTGAGGCCAGGTAGCTCAGTGGTAGAGCGCGGCCCTGAAAAGGCCGGCGTCGGCGGTTCAATCCCGTCCCTGGCCACCACTCTTGACTAAGGTCGTCCTTCGACTCGCTGTTGCTCGCTCATGATTTCGCCTGCGGGCTCAGACGCCCGCAAAACGGCTCGAGTTCAATCCCGTCCCTGACCACCACATCCAGATTTCTTATCACTCCACGGGCCCCACTCGTGCCGTTGAGCGCAGCGAAGCGGTCTTCGCGCGCAGCGCCCCGGTCCACCCGCGGCCGTCGCTCGGGCCCATCACGCCTTCTCCCTCCGCCCGCGGTAAAACGCAATCAGATCCATGGACTTCGGCGGTGATGCGCCCTGCTGCCGCAGCATGGTCGTCACCTGCCCGCGATGGTAGCTGCCGTGATTCACCACATGCTGCAGCATCTGCCAGAAAACATCCGATCGCTCCGCGCCTCGCATATCCCTGTATTGGAGCGTGCGCTCGACGTTTTCAGGCCCCAGCCTTTCGAGCACCGCACGCACTTCCTTTTCCAGCCCCACCCACTCCCTGCGCGCCGCATCCACGTCGGCCATCCGCTCCGCACTCTTGAAGCCGGTTGGCTGCTCTCCGGTCCAACGCGCCAACCAGATCGACTCGGCATCGCAGATGTGCGCGACGGTGTCCCGAATCGAGCTGAAGCTGTTGCCCATCGGCCGCGTGAACTGTTCAGGCGAGAGTGCGGCGACTGCTTCCAGCAGGCGGTCCCGCGCCCAATAGTTGTAATCCACCAGGAGAATCAGGTCGTCATACTTCATATTCTTGAGCTTACCTTCCCTTTTCCGCGGCAGCGAACCCTGCGCTATCATAGACATTGCGAACCGCATTCCGGGCCGCGGGTCGACGCCTCGAGCGGATTGCATCTACATCCCCCCAAAGGGGCGGCATTCGCCCCATAACAGATATTCCGTTCTCTTCCTTTTTGCCTGTTTTCCAGGCTGATATTCGCGCTCCTTCTGGGCCGGTAAGCGTTACCGAGCCCTCTTGAGAGCCTCCTGCTCCTGGTTTGTTTGCGCCACGGGCGGGACGAAGAGGACGAAAGGGCGCAAAGCGGCGGAGCCGATGGAAATCGATCGATCGAATACGCGCGATGCCAACGACCGGCTGCACAGCTGGAAAGAGATCGCGGTGTTCCTGGGTCACGGCGTGCGCACCGTGCAACGCTGGGAGTTGGAGCGCGCTCTCCCGGTGCATCGCACTCCGGGAGGCAAGCTGGGTTCGGTATTCGCCTTCAAAAGCGAACTGGTACAATGGATGACCGGCGCCGGACGCGATGCGGCAGGCCGGGAAGACGGCCCAGCTTCATCCTTGAACGGCTACCTGATCTCCGATCCGCTCTCCGCACCTTCCATACCGCAGGCAGGGCAGTCCGCCGTGCCGGCGGTCGACGGCGCCACGCCGCGGGCATCTGGACCGCTGGCCTCGCCGTGGCGTTTCTATCCCGCCCATCGCCCGGAACGCTGGAGGCCGATCCTCACCTCAGTTTTTCTCATGGCCGTGGCGTTGCCGCTCGTCCTTTGGCTCGCCCATACGCATAGAGTTGCGGGCAGCGCCACGCGCGTGCATGTTCCTGAGCCCGCTGCCGTGGATTTGTATTTGCAAGGCCGCTATTTCTGGGAGAAGCGCGATCCGGCCGATCTCGAGCGCGCCGTCGATCTGTACACGCAGGCCATTGTCCGCGATCCGCAGTATGCCGAGCCCTACGCAGGATTGGCCAACTGCTACAACCTTCTGCGCGAGTTTTCCACCATGCCGCCCGAGGAAGCCTACCCGCGGGCGCTTGCGGCAGCCAGCCGCGCCATTCAGCTCGACCCCAGCCTCGCCGAGGCGCACGCCTCTCTGGCCTTTGTAACTTTTTATTGGAAGTGGGATCCGGCCACAGCCGACCGCGAGTTCCAGCGCGCCATCGCACTCAAGCCTGACCTGGCCGTAGCCCATCACTGGTATGCCAACACACTCATGAGCCGCCATCGCACCGATGAAGCGCTGCGCCAGATCCAGGTCGCGCAGCAGCTCGATCCGTCGTCCACGGCCATTCTCGGATCGAAGGGGCTGATCCTCATCGTCGCCGGCCGCGAGGATGAGGGGCGGGCGCTGCTCCAGCAACTGGAAGCCACGCAGCCCGACTATCTGTCCCCACACGTTTATCTCGCCGGCGAATATCTCAGGCACCGCGAAGCGCAGCGTTTCCTTGCCGAAGAGAATTTCATCGTCGCACGCACCGGCAGCCCCGTGCAGGCAGCGCTTGCGGCAGCCGCGGCGCGGGGCTACTCCGGCGGTGGTTATGACGCCATGCTGCGCGCCATGCTCACCGTGCTGGAAAAATCTCCTCAAGCGGCCGCCGGCAATCACGTCTTCATGGGCAGGTTGTATGCGCTGCTGGGCAGGCCGGCGCAGGCTCTGCAATCGCTTGAAATCGCGTACATCAATCACGAGCCGGGTGTCTACGCGCTCCATGCCGACCCTCCGTTCGACTCATTGCACAGCAACCGCGAATTCCAGCAGATGGCGGCTCTCGATTGGCATCCGCCTGCCCACCCCTCATCCCCCGATTCGAATCTGCCGGCCGTCGCAGCTTCATCCACCCCGCCCAGTCCGGCCAATAAATAGCCGGCCGACGATGCGGCCCTGTTTCTGCGTGCAAAATCCTATCCAGGCGCCCGGCTTATGATACTTTCGTGCTATCGCGATTCCTGTCCTGTTCCTCTCAGGCCTTATGCAATGGCTCCGCATTGCCGATAGAGCCAGCATGGACCTGAATGCACAACCTGAGCTCATCTCCGGAGAGAAGACCATGCGCACCAAATCCGCTCTTCTGGTGACGGTCGCAGTCGCGCTGGGGATCGTGCCGCATCCGGTTTTCGCTTCCACCAGCACCGCCTCCTTCGCAGTCACCGCGACCGTCGTAGCGGGGTGCGATGTGACTTCGGCGCTTGCACCGCTTGGAAGAAGCGCATTGAATCCGGTGAGCTGGGCCGCAAAAACGTCGGTGAATTGCTCCCTCCCCGTCCCGTACCAGGTTGTCAGCGGCAGTTTCACCACCGGCATTGCCGCGTTCAATTCGCTCGGCGCTTATGCAGCGGACGCCCAACCGCGCGTTTCCGATTTTCTTGAACCACGGGAACCGCTTTTTCGAGCCGATGAGATCGGACTAGACTCTGACTCCGCGGAAAAAGCGTTCCTTTCCATCTCCGCGACGGGGCCGGTCACTGCTCAGCGTTGCGCGCCCTATGACCCCGGCTCCGCCACAATTGCTGTAACCATCACCTATTAAGGTGGAAAGTAGCTTCGTGCAAATTGCCGGCTGGATTCGTAGCGGCTCGCAATTCGTGGCCGCGTTCTACGTCGGCGCTTGCATTATTCCACTGAATCGCACCGCCGCCTGATAACTAAGTTGATTCCTCTTCGCCGCGCCCTGGCCCCGGGCAACTCGTTGCCGAACTGCAGCCTCGCATCAGCCTATCTCCTTGAATGACAGTCACTTTTGCCTGGTGGGCGATATGCCCGCTCTCGGCTTCCGCCGCCGGGAAGCGTCACCTGGCACAAATTGAGAGACGCCCGGTTTCTAATCATTAACACCGAAGGGCTATAGCGCAGCTTTCTCCGGCCACTCATGCTCTTCCTGATTCCCCGAACATGTTGTACCAGGAGTCAAACGATGTACGGAAATCGTATGAAGACCCGTGTCTTTGCCATTGCGGCTTTGACACTTACTTTGGCGTTTGCGCCTCTTTTCGCATTCGCTTCGACCGCGACCGCGACGTTCGCTGTTTCGGCAACCGTAGTCAAAACCTGCATTGTCTCCAGTAGCGGGCTGGCGTTTGGCAACTACACCGGCATCGCAATCACCAACACCACCGGGACCATCAGTGTCACCTGCACCAACACCACTCCCTACACGGTCACGTTGAGCCAGGGTGCATCCGGCTCCTACACCGGCCGTTACATGACCTACACAAGCGGCAGCACAACTTACGACCTGAACTATCAACTCTACACCACCAGCTCCGACGGCAATATCTTCGGCGACAACAACAGCGACGGCACCTCCGACGACACCGGAACCGGGTCAGGATCGGCACAAACGATCACGGTTTACGGCGTGGTAGCGGCAGGTCAATATCCGCCGCCCGGAGCCTACTCCGATTCACTCACAGCTACGGTCACTTACTAGCTGAGCACCCCTGGCACTACAGGTTAAGGACCCATGATTTTGCGTGATTGCACACAATTCCGGCTCATGGCGGCGGCCAGGATCGCTGCCGCCCTCAGCCTCACTTTGGCGGCCGGCACAGCCGTGGGGCAAAGCTTGTCGGTTTTGCCGGTCAATGTTTTTTTTCAACCCGGCCAGCGAGCCGCAACCCTCTCAGTAACCAACAGTACGGATAAGCCAACCTCCATTCAGGTACGCACCTTCGACTGGAGCCAACCGGGCCGCGACGACCAATTGACGCCTTCGAATTCTCTGCTCGCCAGTCCGCCGCTCGCCACCATCCCACCGAAAAGCTCTCAGGTTGTGCGCTTGATTCTGCGCCAGGCTCCACAGGGCAGCGAAGCTACCTACCGGATCATCGTCGACCAGATACCAGGCCCCAGCGAAGCAGGCGTAGTGCAAATGGTGCTGCGGCTTTCC
>JASHQH010000299.1 GCA_030037635.1 Acidobacteriaceae bacterium | reverse complement strand
TCATCTGGCTCAACGCGTCGAACAGCTCCAACACGGTCACCCTTGGCCCTGTGCATCTTCATGACGTTGAAATTCTCCATGGAAGCGGAAGCGGCTACGTGTACGGCATGTTCGGCCTGCAGGCGACCTATGCGACCGCCGGCGCCATCAACGGCGACGATTTAGTGGATTTGCCTTCGAGTTCGGTGAACGATCTTCTGATCTTCAACAATGGCGGGACCATCGCTTCCTACAACCTTTCAAACGTTCAGGTCAGCAACATTTATTACTGCGTCTATCAGGGCGGGACACTCGGCGGGATCGGGCAGTTCTCCAACGTGATCGCGACCGGGGTTTCGACGCCAGCGAGCTGCACGAATACCTACACCATCGCGGCGCTTCCGACGTGCAATGCCTCGACAAAGGATCTGAAGCTATCGGTCTCCAATGCTTCCAGCCCAACTTATCTGGGCGCCCTGACTTCAGGGGGAAGCACATATACTCCCGTTGTCTGCAACGGGACGAGCTGGGTTTCCTACTGATGAACATCGGATCGATTTTCAAGATGGCGAAGGGCGCGATTGGTCCGGACGAGCTGGCGGAGCTGCTCTCTTCCCTGGGCTGGGAGGTTGAATTTCGCCAGCTCGAGCTCGGCGATCGACCGCCTGTCTTAGAGCAGACGGCGCGCTCGGCGGCGGCGCCTGGCTCTAAAGTCATGTGGATAACCGGTACCGATCAGGAGGGAAACCAGGTGGACGCCCTGATGGTCGTTACCCCGGTGCAGATTCTCGAAAAAACAGCTTGACCGTGGACGCGACTTTGCCTTATGGTTGGTGTCATTAAATCAGCCCCACCCCGCGAACGGAAATACCTGTTATCAGACATTTGATGTAGGCCCCAACGAGTCATCCTGCATCCTATTCGGCTCCGCCCGCTTGCTCACCGGAGCCTCGCGCTGAGCGCTCCCCTCTATGCTCCGGCGGCGCGCGCCTTCTGCCCTCGGACATCGTCCTCTGGCTTTTGTTCTCACGCCGCGCTCCACCATTTGGCTCGCATCCGGCTGCGATCGATGCTTCTGGCCCGACATGGTTGTCGGCGGCCACAAAACCACAATACCTAGCAGAAAAAATGTAAGAACTGCTGAATTGATAATTCTCTGGGTCATGGACAGAAAGATTCGCGCCCATGCGCCGGAGTTTCTCACTCCGCCCCATTCGGTTTCGCCTGCTCAAAGCAAGCCGCACAGTGCCGGGCAACCCGATCGCGTCCGAGCGAATGCCCTCGCCGTCAGTTCCGAATCCCCGCCATCAGTTGCTCCACTTCGGCACGCTCCGCGGCGCTCAGCGCCAGCAGCGGCGCGCGGGGGCGCCCTCCATAATACCCGTTGAAATCGCAGGCGTACTTGATCCCCGCGATGCCCAGCTCGCCGACCACGCGTTGGTTCGCCGCCACAATGCGCTGCTGTTTTTCCCGTGCCAGCGCCAGGTCGTGATCCTTCAACGCCAGGTAAATCTCCTGGCACGCCTGCGGAGCGCAGGCCGCAAAGGCCAGGATCCCACCCGTGGCTCCGCTTTCCAGCGATTCCAGCAGCGTACCCGCTGCACCGCTCAGCACCTGAAACCCGACTTCCCTTTCCCTCAACTTCACCGGCGCCGCCGGCGCCGCCTTTGCCACCGCCACGCCGCCGGTCAAATCCTCGGCCGCCACAAACGAACCCGGCGCCTCCTCATGCCTAGGCGCCATCATCCGCGCCGTAACCGCCTCAAACACCTGCGTCACCGTCACGGTGCGCCGCGGAGCATTTTGCGTGGCAGTCACCGAGGCGCGGATGCGCTCCATGCTGCCGCTCGAATCCTTGATGCCGATGATGTTGGCGTGCTGCGCCAGTTCCCCGATCACCTCGATCGGAATCTGATATGGAACGAATTTGGGAATGTTGTAAAGCACAACCGGCAGCGGCGAACGGTCGGCCACGCTGCGAAAGTAATGCAGCACCGCGGCAGGCGTCATCTGCGGTGCGTAGTAGCTCGGTGGACGAACCAGCACCGCATCGTATTGAAGCTCGGCGGCAAATTCAGCCAGCTCCACCGTGGCCTTCACGCTCTCGCGGCCTACACCGGCAATCAGAACCTTCTCCGGCGCCGTGGCTTCGGCCGATGCGCGCAGCACCTCGCGCGATTCGGAATCGTCCAGCAAAATCGCCTCGCCTGTCGACCCCAGAACCGCCATCCCCGCCAGCAGGCTCTTCGAGTACCGGCCCATGTTGGCCTCAATCTTGCGGAAATAAATGCGCTCGTCCGCATAAAACGGCGTGGTCACCGCCGCGAAAACGCCTTCCATGAGCATGTGTGTATTGTAGAACCGCTCGCGATCGGGGCGCTTTGAAAAGACACAGCTTCGGCGCCCGCTACGCTGAGCGAGGCTTTTGAAAGGGCACGGCTTTAGCCGTGCCAACAATCGCGCCCTGAAGCTTCGGGGCTTTAGCCCCTGAGGGATGACTCACCCGTCGTTTGCCGGCTATCGCCCATTGGCCGTGTGCAGCGCCTGCAGCGCATAGACATTCACGGCGTGCTTCTGCATGGCGGCGATGCCTTCGGCTGCGGCCTGCGCAGCGGCCAGCGTGGTGATGGTGGGAACCCGTGCCAGCACCGCGGCGCGGCGAATCGCCTTTTCGTCGAAGATCGCGTCCTGCCCGCGCGGCGTGTTCACGATCAGCTGAATTCGCTTTTCCTTGATGAGGTCCACGGCGTTGGGCCGTCCCTCCTCCACTTTGAACACGCGATCCACGATCAGGCCGGCGCGTTCGAAAACGTTGGCTGTGCCTTCGGTGGCCACAATCTTGAATCCGAGATTGACGAATCGCCGCGCCAGCCCAATCGCGTTCTGCTTGTCGTGATCGTTCAGCGTGAAGAACACTGTGCCGCCGGAGGGCAATATCTGGCCCGCCGATAGCTGCGCCTTGGCAAAGGCTTCGCCGAAGCTCGACGCCACGCCCATCACCTCGCCGGTGGACTTCATCTCAGGGCCCAGAACCGTATCGACGCCGGCAAACTTCGACCACGGAAAGACGGGCGATTTGACGTAATAGTGTGCGCCGGTTCCCAGATCCTTGCCCGAAGCCAGCTCTTTCGGCAGCAGATCGCGCAGCGTGCGGCCGGTCATCAGCCGCGCGGCAATCTTAGCCAGCGGGATGCCCGTGGCTTTCGAAACGTACGGCACCGTGCGCGAGGCGCGCGGATTCACCTCGATCACGTACACGCGGTCCTTGCCCTCCTTGTCACGCTGAATCGCGAACTGCAGATTCACGAGCCCCACCACCTTCAGCGCCAGCGCCAGCTTGCGTGTGTAGGCACGGATGGTTTCGAGCGTCGTCTCGCTGATGTCCACCGCAGGCAGCACGCACGACGAATCGCCGGAATGAATCCCCGCCTCTTCAATGTGCTGCATGATCCCGGCAATCAGAACATCCTTCGCATCGCAGAGCGCGTCAACATCCACCTCGATGGCATTTTCGAGGAAGTGATCGATGAGCACCGGCCGCTCCTGCGAGTATTCCACTGCCTGCCGCATATAGCGCGTCACGGCGTCGGCATCGTACGCAATCACCATCGCCCGCCCGCCCAGCACGTAGCTCGGCCGCACCAATACCGGATAGCCGATCTGCTCGGCAACGGCCAGCGCCTGCTCCACGCTGGTGGCCGTACCGCCGCGCGGCTGCGGAATCTCCAAATCCTCAAGCAATTTGCCAAACAGCTTGCGATCTTCGGCCAGGTCGATCGATTCTGGCGACGTTCCAATAATCGGCACGCCCGCCGCACGCAACCGCTGCGCCAGGTTCAGCGGCGTCTGCCCGCCAAACTGCACAATCATGCCGATCTTGGCGCCGCTTTCCGCTTCGTGGCGATAGATGGACAGCACATCTTCCAGCACCAGCGGCTCAAAGTAAAGGCGGTCGCTGGTGTCGTAGTCGGTCGAGACCGTCTCAGGGTTGCAATTCACCATGATGGTCTCGTAGCCGTCCTCCTTCAGTGCAAACGACGCATGGCAGCAGCAGTAATCGAACTCAATTCCCTGCCCTATGCGATTCGGACCCGAGCCGAGAATGATGATTTTGGGCTTCGTCGTCGGCGGCGCTTCGTCCTCTTCCTCATAGGTGGAGTAAAGATACGGCGTCATCGATTCGAATTCCGCGGCGCAGGTGTCAACCAGCTTGAAAACCGGCCGAATTCCCTGCCCTTCGCGCAGTTCCCTCACCTGCTGAATGCCGGCGTGGCCTTCCAGCTTCCACTCCGTCGCGATGCGCTCGTCGCTCAGCCCCAATCGCTTCAGTCTCCGCAGGCCCTCCGCGCTCATATCTTTTGGAGTGGTTTGCTCAATCGCCTTTTGCGCCTGCGTCACCTCGCGCAACTGGTGCAGAAACCACGGATCGATTTTGGTCAGGCGTGCAACCTCGCGCACGCTCATGGCGCGCTCAAACGCGTAGCGAATATAGCCTAGCCGCTCCGGCTTGGGCGTCACCAGCATCTGCGTCAGCCGGCGCGGCTCCAGCACTTCTGTGCCCGTGCGCTTGCCCGTCTCCAGCGAGCGCCACGCCTTCATCAGCGCCTCTTTGAAGGTGCGGCCAATGGCCATCACCTCGCCCACCGATTTCATTTGTGGGCCCAGCGTGTCGTCGGCGCCGGGAAATTTTTCGAACTGCCACTTGGGAATTTTCACCACCACGTAATCGATGGTCGGCTCGAAGCAGGCCGGCGTCTTGCGCGTAATGTCGTTGGGAATCTCATCGAGCGTATAGCCCACGGCCAGCTTGGCCGCAATTTTGGCAATAGGAAAACCGGTAGCCTTCGACGCCAGCGCCGAGGAGCGCGAGACGCGCGGATTCATTTCGATAATCACCATGCGGCCATCTTGCGGATTGATCGCGAATTGCACGTTCGATCCGCCGGTTTCTACGCCGATCTCGCGCATGCAGGCAATGGCCGCGTCGCGCATCTTCTGGTACTCGCGATCAGTGAGCGTTTGCGCGGGCGCCACCGTGATCGAGTCGCCGGTGTGCACCCCCATGGGATCGAAATTCTCAATCGAGCAGATAATGATGACGTTGTCGGCAAGATCGCGCATCACCTCCAGCTCGAACTCCTTCCAGCCGAGCACGCTCTCTTCCACCAGGCACTCGTGCACCGGCGACAGATCGAGGCCGCGCGCAAGGATCTCCATCATCTCTTCGCGGTTGTAAGCGATGCCGCCGCCCGTGCCGCCCAGCGTGAAGCTGGGGCGGATGAGGATGGGGAAACCGATCTTGCCCGAGAAATCCAGTCCGTCGCGCAGGTTGTTCACCAGCGCCGACCGTGGCACCTCGAGGCCGATGCGCACCATGGCGTCTTTGAAGAGCAAGCGGTCTTCGGCCTTCTTGATGGCTTCGAGCTTGGCGCCGATCAGCTCCACGTTATAGCGATCGAGAACGCCAGCGTCGGCCAGATCGACGGCGAGATTCAGTGCCGTCTGCCCGCCAACCGTCGGCAACAGCGCAAACTTTCCTGAAGGTCCGCCCGTGCGGCCAGCACCGAGCATCTCCGCCTCAATGCGGATAATCTCTTCCACGTACTCGTGCGTCAGCGGCTCCACGTAGGTGCGATCGGCCTGCTCGGGATCGGTCATGATGGTCGCCGGGTTCGAATTCACCAGCACCACCTCGTAGCCCTCCTGCTTGAGGGCCTTGCAGGCCTGCGTGCCCGAGTAGTCAAACTCCGCTGACTGCCCGATGACAATCGGCCCCGAGCCGATCACCAGAATCTTCTGAATGTCATTTCTGCGTGGCATGGGTTCTAGTCGGTTACCTCTTTAATAGCGACTGCTCGCGCCTTGAGGGAAGTCAGCAAGTTTTCGAATCCGAGTTCGGGTGACGGCTCGACGTATGTCCCCTCGCGGCCTGTTTGTCGATCCGTAAGGATCAACGTCGCGCTGTCGTACAGGCGCTCGCGGACCAGCTTCGTGAGGAGGATTTCATATCGCTTAGCATAGGAAGCTCCGCGAAACTCTTCGAAGACCTTAAAGTGTGGCTCTTGGACGCCAACTGGACTGAGGGACTTCTTGGCCTCCTCAAGGACCATCACATAACCGAGCCACGGCCGCAACGATGGCGCGAATGCGCCCTCGCGAAATGCCGCCCAGATATCCGCAGCATTTCCAAGCGCCTCCTCCGTGCGATTGTTAAAATTGTTACCAAACGAGCCGACTTGTGACTTAAACTCCATCGCTGCGATCAGCTTGTTCTCGCGGACGATGAGCAGGTCCCATTTCTTCTCTGCCCGATACCATCCCGGAAGTTCGACCTTTTTCGAGGTATAGACACAGGCCCGATCCAATCCAGCTTCCCCGAGGAAGTCCCTCAAGAGTTCAACGAAGCCATCCAACTGCTTACCTCCTGTCACAGCGGTACGGCTTCCAGCATCTCTTGTGCCGGTCTTGTTTCCTTGTTTGTCCGATTGTCGTTGACGGGTTTTCCAGAAGTATTGAATGGCCTCGGATAAGCGATCTTGCCACCGCGGCTGGAGGCTCATAGCTCCTCCCGCTGCATGACCTGGGGCTGCCAGAAAAGCCCTCCTGTTTCGCGGTAAAAACGAGAGATGGACATCTGGTGATACTTCTTGCTGATCTCGTAGCCGATGCTGTGACGCCCAGTACGAGCTGCGGCGACAGCGTTGGTGCCAGAGCCGGAAAAGGGATCGACGACCACATCTCCAGCAAAGCTAAACATCCGGATTAGCCGTTCCGCTAACTCGGTTGGGTAGGGTGCTGGATGATCCTTCGTTGAGGCTCCCGTGACACCAGTCCAAATTTGCTGATTCCAGCTCTGGTAGTTCTCCGCACTAATTACCGAGAGAAGGCGTTTTGCAGCGGTGGGCTTTCGGTAGCCGCCCGGTTTACGAAACATCAAAATGTACTCGATGTCATTCTTGATGACCGAGTTGGGCTCATACGGCTTTCCTAGGAAGCCGCCTCCGCCCGAGACTTCGTAAGCAGCATTCGCAATCTTATGCCAGATGATCGGCGCGAGATTGTCAAAGCCAATCTTGCGGCAAAGTTCCTGGATCGAGGCATGCAAGGGCACTACGGTGTGCCTGCCGTCATTCTGCCTTCTCGAAAGGCAAACATCACCTACTACACAGATCAACCTTCCGCCCGGAACGAGCGCACCGAAGCAGCGGCGCCAGACGCGAGCGAGTTCTGCAAGAAACTCGTCATAACTATCCACGTGGCCGAGCTGTCCTTCGGCCTCGTCGTACTTTTTCAGTGTCCAGTAGGGCGGCGAAGTCAAAACTAGATGGGCGCTCTCCGGCAACAGAAAGCGCATCTCGCGCGCGTCGCCATGGACCAGATAGTGACTTGTAGGAATGCGCAGCAATACCTGCTCGAGCAAATTCATGGCAGCAGGGCTGCGTGCCAACCGTGGAATCTCGGTCTGCTCCAAATGATCAAGTTTGAAAGCTTCTCCCAAGAAAGAGGAGAGGTCCAATTCGGGGATGACGATCCCCCCGGGTTCAGGCTCCTCCCGTCTAGCCGCGAGTCCGCTCATCCCTTCCACTCCTCCATCATTTTCCGGAAGTCGCGGAACAGATAATGCGAATCGTGCGGCCCCGGCGCTGCCTCAGGGTGGTATTGCACGCTGAAGAGCGGCAGCGTCTTGTGGCGCAGGCCCTCTAGCGTCTGGTCATTCAGGTCCACGTGCGTCAGCTCCACCTCGTTGGCGTTGATGGAATCGGGATCGACGGCGAAGTTGTGATTGTGCGCTGTGATCTCCACCTTGCCCGTCGCGTTGTTGCGCACCGGGTGGTTGCCGCCGTGGTGGCCGAACTTGAGCTTGTACGTCCGCCCGCCCAGCGCCAGCCCGCAAAGTTGGTGGCCCAGGCAAATTCC